>NZ_DAOUBL010000357.1:0-5822 GCF_034432615.1 Bellilinea sp.
AGATCGCCCGTTGAATGACCGTACGAATCATTGAAATCCTTGAAATTATCCAGATCGAAGACAATCAGGGCTACCGGCAGTCCACTGCGCCGGTTTTGTTCGATCACTTCACTGCATTTTTGAAACAGGCCGCGCCGGTTGTAAACATTGGTCAAGGGGTCGGTGACCGATAAACTTTGCACTTCCTCGTACAACCTTGCGTTTTGAACGGCAACGGCTGCCTGATCGGCAAAAGCTTGCAGGCGGAAGACAACCTCCTCGTTGAAAAATCCTGGTATGGAGCTGTCCAGATTCAAGAATCCGATCACCTGACCCCGGCTGAGTAAGGGCATTCCGGCATAGGATTTAATCCATCCCATGGTTGAATTACCGCGCCAGAGGGAAGATTTGCCGGTATCGGGGATGACCAGGGGTAGTCCGCTTTCAAACATCTTTTGCAGCGTCGGAAATTCACCGATTGGAAAACGCAAGCCTTCCAGAAATTGATTGGCCGGGTCGGTCAAATAACCTTGATGAAAAAGCACTTCAACCCATTCCCCATCCAACAGCATGATGTTGGCCGATTCATGAGCGACCACCTTGCCGACGTTCATTAAAATTCGTTCCAACACCTCGCGAAAATTGAGGGTGCTGTTCAGCGCGCTGGCAGTATCACGCAATGCGTCCGAAAGGGCGCGTAACTGACGTTCGGTTTCCTCTGCCCATTTGCGTTCGGTTATATCGAAGGCAATGACCAGAAAACCCAAAATTTGTTCATTCTCACGAATCGGTGTAACGGTACAGTAGGCGGTGAATGGTGCGCCATTTTTGCGTTTGAGTGTGAGTTCACCGTTCCATACATCTCCCCGCTGTACCACACTGCGGATTTGATCAATCTCTGAAATCGCTTCCGCAGGGATTAACGTTTCTAAAATGGGTTTTCCCAGGATGGATTGGATTGGATGTCCAAACAGTTGTTCGCAGAATTGATTGGCAAAAAGGATATTCCCATTCTGATCAATGGCAAGGGTTGCCTGACCAATAATATCCAGCAGATCCGCCTGAAAGCGGATTTGTTTTTCTCGTTCTTTTTGAACGGTGATGTCGCGAAAACTGGCAATGGCGCCGGAAAAGCCTTGCTTTTCCTCGGTGAGGGGAAAGGCAGTAACCGATAACCAGCGTATGCTGCCGTCCGAAAGGATTAGTCCCTGTTCAAAGTCTCTAACTATTTCCTTTCGATTGAGGGCAATAAGTAATGGAATCTGATCGGACGATAATGGGGCTAAAATGGTATCTACCTGACTCCATTGGCAGTCATTACAGGTTTGATAAAGCAATTGGTCTTGATGGTCATGGAACATTTCCTGTGCAGCACGGTTGGAAAAGACGACCTCGCCTTGCTGATTGACCATCACAATCCCTTCCGATAAAGTTTGTAATATCGTATCCATTCTTTCTTGTGCCTTTTGTAATGCCTGCTGTGCTTTGATTTGGGCTGTAATGACTTGAAAATAAACCGATATGCCCTTCGATTGAGGGTAGACTCTGACCTGATACCAGTTTTCATAAGGCGGTTGATCAAAGTAAGTTTCAAAGCTCAGAAATTGTTTTTGTTTGAGAGCATAGCGGTACTTTTCCTCAAAGATCGAGCCTTTGGCTTCCGGGAAGACCTCAAATAAGGGCTTGCCCAGTACCTCTTCGCGTTTTCGATGAAGCATCTGTTCGGCGGCTTTGTTGAAATAGGTTACAATCAGGCGTTCGTCCAGGGCAAAAAACGCGTCACTGATGCTTTCAAGGATTTCTTGCGGATTATATTGGAATTCTGCCGGCAGGGACATCCTGCATCCCTCCAAATTCGATTAAAACAGTCATTATATGGATAGTTTATGTGAAATGTAAATGAATTGCAAGGATTTGATGAGTAATTTTCGGTTAAGATTAAGGATGGATGCGTAAAATTTCGATGAAATATCTTTACAAAATGTTTAACCCGCTTTGCCTGTTACTGGTTGCGGTACTGGCTGTAGCCGGATTCTGGTCAACACGGGCGGTGCTTGCGGATGATGATGTTACTCCTCTGGGTGAGGCAGTATCTCTTGAAGAGGGGGAGGCGGAAATCCAGTTCACCGGCTGCGAGCGGCAAAACTTTGAGCCGGTTAATGCAGATTTTGAACAACGTGTGGTCGAACTGGTCAACGAGGAGCGTAACAAACAGAATTTGCCGCCGCTGAAACGCAACCGCGATTTGGACTACGCGGCGCGCTACCATGCCCGCGATATGGCGGAGGATGGTTATTTTAATCACGATTCCTATGATGGCGGCGTGATCGTGTGTGGATGGAGTACACGGGTTGGAAAATTCTATACCGGTTGGAACAGTTTAGCCGAAAATATTGCCGCCGGTTATGCCACACCGGACGATGTGATGCGAGGCTGGATGAATTCGTCAGGGCACCGCGCAAACATTCTCAGCAGCAGTAACCGCGAAATTGGGGTGGGTTACTGGCCGGGTGGTTCATACGGTAAGTATTGGGTTCAGGACTTTGGAAGGCGAAGCACGGTTTATCCCATCGTGATCAATCTGGAATATGCCCAAACCACCTCGCCGGATGTGCAGTTGTACATTTACGGTCAAGGCGTGTGGTCGGAAATGCGCTTGCGCAATGACGAGGGCGCCTGGGGGCCATGGCAGCCGTTTCAGCCACGCCTTAACTGGCGATTGAACTGGGTCAAGGGTATCCGCACGGTGACAGTTGAATTGCGCAATGGGTCGCAAACCACTCAGAGTTCAGATACCATCGAATTGACCACCGGTGAATCGCAACTGGATGTACAGCCGGCCGGGTTGACTTTCTTCTACGAAACAGGTTCGGGGAGGGTGATACCGCCTTCGGCTGCGTTCTCTATTTTGAATACCGGCAGTGACGCAGCATTAAATTGGACGGTAGAAAATATCACCGGAGATTGGTTCTCTCTATCGCCCTCGGCGGGAAGTACGCCGGGCAGCCTTGTGATCAGCCCTGTTCATGATCCGGGCTTGTTTGTACAAAATGAGATCTTGAGCGGCGGCTTGACCATCCGCAGCAGCGGTAGTAATCCTGTGGCAGGTTCACCGAAGCAGTTAGTGGTGCAGCTGCTGGTGGTTGAACAGGTGCGGCAGGTTTATCTGCCAATGGTGAAACGATAAACCCGAAGGATCAACTCAGGTCAAGGCGGGTCTTGCAAGAGAGTGCACCACCTGCAAGACGGAGTTGACCTGGGCTTTAATTTGCTCGAATTGCCCTTCGGAAATCCATTGCCGTTTTGCCAGCCATGAGCCGCCTACGGCTAAAACCCGCTCGTGGGTAAGGTATGCTGCCAGATTTTCGGTTTGAATGCCGCCGGTGGGGATGAAGCGGACGGCAGGAAATGGATCGGAAATGGCTTTGATGGCAGTCAACCCGCCCATGGTTTCGGCGGGGAAAAATTTGAACACTTCGATGCCCAGCCGCAGCCCTTGCAGGATTTCGTTTGGTGTGACGGCGCCGGGCAGAAACGGAATTTCCTCACCGAGCGCCCATTCAACAGCGTCATGAGGTAAGCCCGGCGAAACCAGAAAATCTGCTCCGGCGCTGACTGCCTGTTTGGCCTGTTCCAACGTCAGGATGGTGCCTGCCCCCAGGATAAGGTTGGGGTAAGCCTCACGAACGTGCTGGATTGCAGACAGGGCAGCCGGCGTGCGCAGGGTAATTTCTAAAAGCGGTAAACCCGCTTCTACCAACGTGCGGGCAAGGGCTTCGACCAGTTCGATACGCTCAATTTCGACCACCGGGATGATGGCGTGGCGGTAAATTTCTTTGAAAATCGGTTTAATCATGGTTCAAAGTCCAGAAAGCGGGCGGGATTTTCAACCAGCAGGGTATGGATAGAGGCGTCATCAATGCCCAAACCTTTCAAACGGGGTATAAAATCGAGCAGCAAATGCCCAAGCCCTAACGACTGCGGATTGTGAACTTTCCAGGACGATTTCCTTGCTCGATCCCCCGAGAGCAGGATTTGGTTCAAATGCCCCGCGGCGATCAAATCGCGGATCATTAAAGCGCGCTGCTCATCCTGCCAGTATTGTTCCTTCCCGATCTGATCAAAGCCAAGCAAGACACCACGTTTTGCCAGTTGAAAATAAACCTCACGGGGCAGATTGCGGTCGAGGTGACCAATCAGCAATTTCTCAGGTGTCACGCCGGCGCTCAAAAGCATTTCAGCCTGTTCCAGCGCAAATGTACCCGCTTCGGTATGGGTACTGACCGGCGCGCCGGTTTTTTGGTGAGCAAGGCCGGCAGCCTGAATGACACGTTTCTCTACCTCTGTGGCTTGATGCAGGCTGGTTGCAGCCTTGATTACACCCGCGCGGATGCCGATGTCGCCGATCCCGATGGTGATTTCTCGAATCATCCGTTCTGCGATTTGACCAATTGATTGATTTTCCAGCGACGCAGCCGAAAATTTATTTTTGTGGTGTCCGGTGGCAGCGATGATGTGGACATCGGTAGCCCGTGAGATCTGGCTGAGTTCAAGGGGGGAGCGGCCGATTTCGGCGGTGGTCATTTCAACCACAGCGCTGCCCCCAAGAGACTTGAAATAACGCAACTCGGCAACTGCCGCCGGTATTGAATCCAGCCCAAGGTCGGCATCTTCCAGAGCCATTGCATCGGGGGGATGCCAGAGAACATGCTCATGGCAGGCGGTGATCCCTAATTCATGTGCCGCAATTGAACCCAAAACCGTTTGAACCGCCACGCAAACCTCCTTTCCTAGTCCAGAATTGCACCTAAACGGCGCAATGTTGATTGCAATTCAGGGATGGCCACCGCGCGCGGATGCGTGTTGTGCTGCAGGGCAATCACGGCGGCTGCTCCGGCTGCCTGCCCCATCGCCATACACTGACCCATACTGCGTACCGAGGCGTGTGCATCGTGATCGGCTGAGAGGCAACGCCCCGCTACCAGCAGTCCTTCGGCTTTTTGAGGCAGTAAACAACGATAAGGAATGTGATAGGTTTCCCCTTCTGGTAGATACTCCCAGCGGGTATCCTGCCCGGCGTGGTGCTCTTCAATGGGCGCACCACATTGGGCAATGGCATCGCTAAACTTTCTGGCGGAAAGGACATCATCGCGCGACAGCCTGTATTCTCCAAATATCCTGCGGCTTTCACGCACACCGATTTGAACGCTGAGTCCACCCAGGGCTGCCTTTTCATAACCGGGTATTCGCTCGATGAGAAAACGGGAGTACTCCATTGCCTGCCGACGGCCCTCAATTTCGGCCTGGGTGAGTTGCTGGATATCCAGCGGATCAACATCCCGGACGCGAGTCATGTTAGTCGCCATCACGCCCGGCAGGGGAGTAAGATGGACACTGCCTTCTTTGCGCGGCAGGTCGTAGCCCCATTCAGCGGCCTGCTGCATTTTGGCGTGCAATTCTGCTTTCTTTACATTTTTTGCTTTCTCAACATCCACATTGATCAGTTTGAAGGTGGTCGTGAGAGATTGAATCGGGACGTCCCGGCTGCTTTCGAACGGCACATCCATACGGGCAGCCACATCGGCATCCCCGCTGGCATCAATGACTACCTGAGCTGTCAACCGAAACAAACCGGCTTTGCTGGCAATCACCACACCCTGGATGGTATCCCCCTCACGGATAACGTCAACCACCAGTGCATGGTAAAGCAAGCGGACACCGGACTGCAAGGCCAGCTGCTCCCATATTACTTTTAAAGTTTCCGGGTCATAGGTAATGCCCTGTCCGGCGCCGTAGGTGTTGGGGCGGTAAATGGCTGCTTTGTGTTTGAGCAATTCCTCAAC
>NZ_DAOUBL010000358.1:0-15613 GCF_034432615.1 Bellilinea sp.
AATTGGAGCACGAACTGGCTGAGTGGGTGGGCAAAGAAGCGGCGCTGGTCTTTTCAACCGGTATGCAGGCAAACCTTGGTGCCGTCAGCGCCCTGGTTGGGCGCGGAGATTATATCATCCTGGACAAAGATGACCATGCCAGTATTGTGGATGGAGCTCGTCTCGGTTACGGGAAAATTGAACGTTTCCGCCACAATGACATGGAACATCTTGAAAGAGTGCTGCAGTCGTTGCCGGAAAATGCCGGCAAGTTGATTGTCGTAGATGGATTGTTCAGCATGGAGGGTGATCTCGCACCCTTACCTGAGCTGATTCCGGTTGCTAAAAAATACGGCGCTCGTCTGATGGTGGATGATGCACATTCCATGGGCGTCTTAGGTGGAGGACGCGGCACGGCTGCCCACTTTGGCGTAACCGAGGATGTGGATTTGATTATGTCCACTTTCAGCAAATCTTTCGCATCGCTGGGCGGTTTCGTTGCCGGTGATGAGGATGTAATCCATTACATTAAGCACCACGCCCGATCCTTGATTTTCAGCGCCAGTATCCCCGCTTCCAATGCTGTGGCTGCCCTGACCGCCCTCAAAATCATGCGCGAAGAGCCCGAACGTATCGCTCGCGTCAATGAAATTGGAGCCAGAATGCGCAAAGCCTACACGGAACTGGGATTTAATATTGGCAATTCCGTTACGCCAATCGTCCCTATAATTATCGGGGATGATGAAAAGACTTTCCTGACCTGGAAATTGCTCTTTGAAAATGGTGTTTTCGTCAATCCGGTCATCAGTCCGGCAGTTGCACCCGGTCATCAATTGCTGCGCACCAGCTACATGGCCACCCATACTGATGAACAATTGGATCGGGTTGTAGGAATATTTGAAAAAGTTGGTAAGATGGTCGGTCTGATTTAGTCCTATTCAGCAATCTAAAGGTCAGGCGCAGCGGAGAAAAATCACCTGCGCCTGATTTATTTAACCATGAATAAAATCCCAATGGTATTCGGCCCACAATGACTGGAAATGGTAGCACCCGCAGTCGTGACCAGAATTTCCTCCACTGCCCCGGTCTTGCGGATTTCTTCCACCAGATATGCAGCGTCCTCATCACAACCTGTATGAGTTACAAAAACACGGGTCGGATCAACATTCGGTAAATGGGATTTGAAATCCTCCAGCATAGAATTCAAACCTTTCATTCGCCCCCCGCGGATTTTCTCTCTGACACCTAATGTCCCATCACTGCGGACTTCGATGATGGGTCGAATTTTCAAAACCGAACCAACAATTGCCTGCAGGGCAGTACAGCGCCCTCCTTTGTAAAGATATTCCATTGTGTCAATGATGAAAGAAGTGCGTACCTTTGGCACCCAGCGCTGGATTTCTTCGGTGATTTCTGGTGCGCTCCAGCCCGCATCGCGTAAATCGGCTGCTTTCAGCACCAGCAAACCAATTCCTGTCGAGAGATTCAGAGAGTCGATGATGTAAACCTTCTTTTCTTTATCCAACAACTCTAATGCCAGAATACTGTTTGGCACTGTTGCGGAAAGTTTAGAAGAAATGCCAATATAAATCGTTTCGCCGGGAGTTTTGAAAAATTCAGCAAATTCGGCAATCGAAGGGGCAGCTGTCTTGGGAAGATTACCGCTTTCTTCCACAAGTTTGAATAATTGCTGGGGGGTTACCTCCCCGTCCTTAAGGTTTTGATTATTGATGAAAACCTGGAGAGGAAGAACCCGTATGTTTCGGTTTTGAATTATTTCACGAGAAAGGTCAGAGCAAGAGTCCGTTGTTAAATCAATCATCATGTACACCTTTTTTACAAGGATAAAATTCACCAAAAGAGAGCTTCCCTATTATAATGACCCTTCAGAGGTTTGGCTATGGCAAATCTATTTATACTGGATATTGATGGAGTTCTGGTTAAACCCGGTGGGTATCGCACCGCGCTTCACCGCACAATTGCACACTTCCTGGAGCAACTCGGATTACCCGATTCCTTCAACTTGACCGAAGAAGAAATTGGTACGTTTGAGGCAAATGGAATTACCAGCGAATGGGACATGATTCCTCTGACCTTTGCCATCCTCTTTGATAAAGCCCTTTCTAATGCAAAAAATCATTTACCTTCCTTGAAGCAAGCGATTGAATGGTTTAGAAAAACACATCCCCTGGTTGAGCGTCCCTCCTATGTTGAGAATATCGCGGAATGGCTGGGGATGGCTATACCAAGTTTGCCACTGGCCGATGCTCTGTTTTCCCGTCTTCAACAAAATCCCGACAACCATCCCTTTCGAAATCTGGCGGGACAGCCATTTACCGTTGAAGTTCTTGGCAATACCCGTGATTTTTCTGCCAATCCCTTTAGCAGGCTGTTTCAAAATCAGGTCTTGGGAAAAGCCCTTTTTGCTCAGTATTACCCGAATTTACCGGTAGTACAGGTCGAATCCACATTGGAAAGATATGACGAACCCAATCTTGAGCCAACACTTCAACAGGAGTTGAGAGAACAGATAAAAAATGGACAAATACGCGCCGCGGCAATGACATTGCGGCCTAACTGGGTTGAAAACATCTCCATCAATGGAAATTCCTGCCGGGCTGGTTTTTCACCTGAAGCCGAAATTGCATTAAACCTCTCCGGGTTGGAAGGTATTCCACTGGCCGGTTATGGTACTCTCCTTTGGGCATGCGAGCGCTATCACCTGGCAATTGACCAGATTTTGAAACCCTCTGAATTTCATGCTCTCACAGCCATTCTAATGACCTTTACCGACATAACCAATGCTTTGCATCTCACCATGAGGCTGTATCAACCCGCTCAGGGAAATTTTCCAGAGGGATCACCTTTTTCACTGGGCGATTTTCTACCTGACGAACCGCTCCATATCCATGTTTTCGAGGATTCTCCGAATGGTATTCGCTCAGTGATTCGCGCGTCCGAAATCCTGAAAAATGCTGGATGGCCGGTATGGCTTAATCTCTGGGGAATAACCGACCATCCGCATAAAAAGAAGGCATTGCAAGATTTAGGCGCAAAAGTTTTTGGGAATGTCAATGAGGCGCTTGCTACAGCCCTTGAAATGAACCGGAATTAACGCATCGTTCGTTGATCCACAGAGTTTGACGCACTTTTGAGCAGTTCAGGAACGGGAATATATGCCTCGTCATTTTCATTAACATATTCAGGTTCTGGCCGTCTTTCCCTGGTTTGCTGAGGTTTTGCATACATTGATTCTTTGCGGGTCAATCGCAAAGGCCTGGATAGTGGATGTGATGAGGTAAGCGGGGTATCGGATCGTTGATCACCGCTTCTCGTCAAAACCAGCCGGCTGACGACATCTTCCGAAAGCGAGGCACCAAAAGAAAAGGTGCCAATTAGAAGGATGCGCGTCACCCAAACCAGAACAGCAATGAAAACAGGGATGACTTCGACCAGCATCTCATGTGAAATGAACGAACTGCTTTGAAGCGTGCGATTGACCAGTGCAAGTGAGATGCTCCACCAGGTTAAAACAGCATTCATCGTCGCGGCAATCAGCCACGCACCCATCAAGTACCAGGTCTCACGCGAATCATGCGATTCGGGCAGGAACAACCGCGCTATTCCTGCGAAATCTATCCCGCAAAAGGCAACAGCCAGAATGGTAGCCCAGCGAAAACCCGCAAAACGCAAATCCCCCAGTAAATCCCCCAGGGCAAGTTCGGTAGTGCTGTAATTGAACACCTCAAATCCAATCAAAGCCACCGCCAGAATGAGACCGTAGATGGCTTTTCGCTGGCTTTGCAGATAAAAGAGCATTTTTTGCCAAAAACTTGGCTCATCGTAGGGTCTTGCGGTCATCTCATTTCTCCTGCACAAAGGAATTATTTTGTGCAAGAATATTATAGAACATTTATTCTATTTTGTCAAATTAAAACCAGCGCCGTTTTCGAAAATAACCCAGCATCCCAATGGCAATCAAAACAAAAACCAACCACACCAATGGATAGCCCCAACGCCAGCCCAATTCCGGCATATAGTGGAAATTCATCCCATAAACTCCTGCCACAAAGGAAAGCGGTAGAAAAATTGTCGAAACAATCGTTAATGCCTTCATAACCTCATTCAATCGCAGGGAGGTTGCGTTGAGGTACACCTCCAGTGCACTGGTCGTCATGTCCCGGATTCCATCCAACATATCAAAAATCCTGACAAGGTGGTCATAAACATCACGGAAGTACATTTGGCTATGTGGGTCAATCATTGGAAAATCATCCCTGCATAAGCGATTGATGACCTCCCGCTGCGGAGAAATTACCCGCCTCAGGTTCATCGAGTAACGTTTTAATCGTAATATCCGCTGCAGGGTTTGCGGGTCAGGATTGGAAAGCACCGCCTCTTCCAAAAAATCAATTTCTTCTTCCAGTTGATCAATGTGCGGAATGAACTCATCCACTACTTGATCCAACAGCGCATGGCAAAGAAAGTCAGAGCCATTTTGATAGATGCGCTCGTCTCTCTCCAACCGTTTTCTCAACTTTTCAACGGCGGTAACCTTTCTCAGTGAGCTGGAAACCAGATAATGATCACCAAGAAAGATATTCAACTCACGCGTTGTGTCTCCCTCGAGCAAGCCGCCAGAAGTTACCGATTGCACAACCAGGAATAAATATTCCCCGTAATCATCCAGTTTGGGGGTCTGATAACCATCGGATTGGCAGTCTTCAACCGCAAGCGGATGGAAGTGAAATTGATTTACCATCACGCGGGTTATTTCTTCTTCATCGGGTTCTTCAAGCGCGACCCAGACCAGCCCTTCTCGATCAGCAAGAGCACTTCTCAGAGCAGAGAACGGCAAATTAAGTTGGGGAGCGCCGATTTTTGGAAAATAAACAATACTGATCATAGATGATGCTCTCCCTTTTTCTCTTTTCTATTGACCATTGATATTCCCAATACGGGCTTGACAGAATGGATAGGAAAGTTACAATAATTTCACTGCAGTAATAATCTAATTGGAGGTTTTGGCATGAGTGATCTTTATGAAGAAGTCAAAGCAGTCATAGTGGAAGTCCTGAAAGTGGATGGGTCAGAAATCACGCCAGAAACACGGTTCATCGAAGACCTTAAAGCCGATTCAATGGATCAGTTCTTCCTGATTGACGGGTTAAGCGAAAAATTTGATCTGGCAATCAGCGACGAAGATGCCCGTCAAATCAAATCCGTCCAGGATGCGGTAAATTACATTCAAACCCATAAAAAATAACAAAGGCGAGGTAGCGTGGGAAGGAGTTTAATTTTTGCCTGCCTTTCCACGCTACTTCATCCAATAATCCCTCAACCATAATTTTTTCAGCTTCTCAATAAAGCCGGAATTTCTTCCGGGTGACGCGCCACTCGTACTCCGGCATTATTCAAAGCCTTGATTTTATCCGCCGCTGTGCCACTTCCACCCTCAATAATGGCGCCGGCATGTCCCATGCGTTTACCGGGCGGTGCCGTTTGACCGGCAATAAAGGCAACCACCGGCTTGGTCATGTGCCGGGAAATGTATTCTGCTGCTTTCTCTTCGTCAGAGCCACCAATTTCCCCGATTAAAATCACCCGCTCGGTATAAGGATCGGCTTCAAAGAGACTCAATGCATCAATGAAGGATGTACCATTCACGGGGTCTCCCCCGATACCCACACAGGTGCTTGCTCCCATGCCGTGCAGTTTTAAGGCATACAAAACCTCATAGGTCAATGTCCCTGAGCGCGAAACGACCCCAATGTCACCAGGGATAGCAATGTTTCCCGGTATAATGCCGACTTTGGCTTCGCCCGGGGTTAATGCCCCCGGACAATTCGGACCAACCAGGCGGACGCCTTTTTGATCCAGATAGGCGCGAACGGTCATCATATCCTGCACCGGAATTCCTTCGGTAATACAGAAGATTAACGGCACACCTGAATCCGCGGCTTCAAATATGGCATCCGCCGCAAAGCGGGCAGGCACAAAGATGACCGAAACGTTCGCCCCGGTTGCTTCCACGGCCACTTTTACCGAGTCAAAGACCGGCACCTTACCATCCAGCACCCATTCACCTCCTTTGCCCGGTGTTACACCAGCCACGACATTGGTACCATAGGTGATCATTTGTTGAGCGTGGAAAGAGCCTTCATGCCCGGTAATTCCTTGAACCACAACCCGCGAGTGTTTGTTGATCAAGATGCTCATGCCGCACCTCCCCGTGCAACCTGCACCGATTTTTGGGCCGCTTCCACCAGAGTCTCCGCTGTAATCAATTGAGCATCAGCAAGCAGACGCCGGCCTTCTTCAGCATTGGTACCGACCAGTCGCACCACCATTGGTACATTTGGTTGCACTTCCCCAATTGCAGCCAGGATGCCGCGAGCAACCTCATCGCAGCGGGTAATTCCACCAAAAATATTGATCAACACTGCTTTGACATTTGTATCCGAAAGGATAATTCTCAAAGCGGCTGCAACCTTATCTGCACCCGCTCCCCCGCCAATATCCAGAAAATTTGCTGGGTACCCTCCATATAACTTAATGATATCCATCGTTGCCATTGCCAGTCCGGCGCCGTTCACCATACAACCGATTTCTCCGTCCAACTTAATGTAAGATAGCCCGTACTTGCGCGCCTCAATTTCGGCAGGTGCTTCAACATCCAGGTCACGTTTTTCTGCCAGGTCTGCATGACGGAAAAGCGCATTATCATCAATGCTCATTTTCCCGTCCAGGGCTAACAAACGCTGGTCATTGGTAATCACCAATGGATTGATTTCCACCAGTGTGGCATCCGTTTCTCGGTAAACTCGCCACAAAGCCTCAGCCAGGGATATAAACGAACGCCAGAACGGTTTGGGTAGATCAATGGAAACGGCAACATCCCTGGATTGATATTCTCTCAGACCCAACAACGGATCAATCAGGATTTTGATGATTTTATCAGGAGATCGAGCAGCCACTTCTTCAATATCCACACCACCCTCTGCCGAAGCCATCAACACCGGTTTTCTGGATGAACGGTCATTGGTAATGCCGAGGTAGATTTCTTTTTCAATGCTTACAGCTTCATCTACAAGCACTTTTCGTACCGGTAAACCCTTTATTTCCATTCCCAGAATTAACGTTGCCAGTTCTTCCGCTTCTTGGCTTGATTTTGCCAGCCGAATTCCACCAGCTTTGCCTCGCCCGCCAACCAGAACCTGGGATTTCACCACAACTTTGCCGCCCAATTCTTCAGCAATCTGTTTTGCTTCTGCCGGGTTTGCGGCAACTCTCCCGCGTGGGATGGGTATCCCATACCGCGAAAAGATTTGTTTTGCCTGATATTCATGTAGATTCATACGTTCTCCCCAAACCAAAATTAACCGGTTTTGACCGTTGAGCGGATTATACCACGAGGTCAATTTAGATAAAATTGGTTTAAATACAAAAAGACCCGACTTTTTATAGTCAGGTCTTATATGAGAATTTTCAACCCTTCAGGAATTCCTCCAGGGCTTCCTTGCTGATGCGGTAAGCATTTCCAATCTTTTTTGCTTTCAATTCGCCCGATTGAATCGCCGCTACCACATCTTCTTCGGAAACTTTGAGGATTTGGGCTGCTTCGGTGGGTGTCATGACCGAAGGGATTACCGCCCCGCCTGAGGCTGGAGTGGTTTGCCCGCCTTGCCCACCGGCAGTCATTCCTTGCAGCGATTGAGAGATGACATTTCCGAGCCCAACCCCGGCACCAATTCCTGCCGTCAAACCAGCCCCCCCGCTGGGATTTTGTGCCGCATCCCGTAAAGCATCTGCCGCCTGCAGCTGGGTGTAGGTTGCCATGTCGAGCATGCCCATTGCCCGCAGTTCCTCAGCAGACTTGTCAGAGGGTTTAAGGCTGCCAATATAGAATGACTTTAGGAGAAGCCCCAAAGCTGCAAAATCATCCTGCGCCTTGGCGCGCACACCCGCGCCAATTTCTTCAATCAAACCGATCATCTCTGCAACGGATTTGGTTGCTCCAATTTCACCCAAAAGGTCTTGCAGTTTGGAGAGCAACATGGTGCGCAGGCGGTTTTCAATATCGGACATGCGGTAAGTGCCTTGTGCGCCGACAATCTGGGTAACAAACTGCTGAGCATCTTTCACCTGAAAACTATACGTTCCAAATCCCTGCAGCAGCGCCACCCCCAACCCCATACCTGGGTTTCTGACCAATATCGGCTGCGGGGTTCCCCACTTGCGATCCGGAAACTCACGCATGGAGACGAAATAGACCTCAGCTGTAAAGGGAGTACGGTCATTAAAGGCCTTGCCAATCAGTTGGGTAAGAAGCGGTATGTTGGCCGTAGTAATGGTGTGGCGGCCGGGGCCAAACACATCCAGGGCATGGCCATCGCGCATAAAAACCGCATTTTGGGATTCACGTACAATCACCTGTGAGCCCAGCCGCAAATCGGCAATTCCTTGTTCTGGAAAGCGATGAACGAGTTCATCGGTCATCTCGCTGGGATATTCAACTACATCAAAAATTCTCGCCATGGTACGATTACTCCTCTCAAATCATCTGACTTAAAATTACGATTCTGCCCCGCCAGCCTGAAAATTGATCATGACTTCGTTTCGTTTATTAAAAGCATCCAAACAGGACTGGGCTGTAGTTGTTAAATTTCGGATTGCAGCCGGTAAGCCTTCCGTACCCAAAGAGGCTTCCACGTGGTCAATTGCCCGCGAAACTTCATCAGCAAGGTCGAACATTGCGCTATCATATTCATAAACCCTTGCCAGGTCTTCGCTGTTGATCTTTACCGCGGCAAAAAACGGTGAATATCCATAGGATGCCGTGCGGATTCGGTCAATGAACTGACGCAGTTTGATGGCTGCCGCCTCCAGGTCGTCAATCAGACCGATATCACCGGATGAGATCAATTCGCGCTGGAGATCAGAAATCCGCTGCCACAACTGCTCAAACCGGTTCGCCACCGCTTCTCGTAAAAGCTTGTCCGACATCTTCCGGTTTCTTTTTTCTAAGTAGCCCTTGAAGCCCGGAACATTTGCCAATAATTTTTTGATAATATCCTGATCACCCGTTACACGCTCAAACAAGTCGCTCATTTTGCCTCCCAATTTTCATTGATCAATTCATCGAACAATATCATTATAGCCATCCCACCCTCTGGTTGCAACCGCTTTAGGTCAATCGTTTATAGATGTGATCAAAAAAACGCCACGTTACTGCACTCCAGTATACGTAATTTGTTTACTTCAAGTTGCAATTTGTTGAAAATCTCGGAAATAAGGCAGAAAGGCACTTGTATTTTAACAAGAATGTTGTATAAAATAATTACATTCATTCGAATCTTGAACAGAAGGGAGGTGAGACAAATGCTGTTCGCACCGAAGGAAAAAGCCCAAGGCTTGGTGGAGTATGCTTTAATCCTTGTTTTAGTAGCCGTTGTTGTAATCGTTATTTTGGCATTGCTCGGCCCGGCCATCGGCAACATCTTCTCCAATATCATGAACGCCATCTAAGCAGGCAAACCAGCAAAACAAAAAAGGTAAGCCCAGGTTTTCCTTGGGCTTATCTTTTTTTCCGTGAACTCATTGAGTATTGACGTATGACAACATTATGCTTTTGAGCTGTAAGGTGTTTGTAATTAAATCTGCTTGAATTATCAATTGACTTGGTTATAATAAGGTATAGATTTGGTATTAAATATTTTACGAGCAGAAAGGAGGTGAACAGTCATGTTATTCGCTCCCAAAGAAAAAGCCCAGGGCCTGGTTGAATACGCATTAATCCTTGTTTTGGTAGCCGTTGTTGTAATCGTTATTTTGGCATTGCTCGGCCCGGCCATCGGCAACATCTTCTCCAACATCATGCGAGCCATCTAGTCCTTTGTCACATTTCTTTGCAGCCCATTTTGATAAACCCTGTCAACGCAGGGTTTATCATTTAAAACAAAAAAGGAAACTTTCAAAAGTATTAGGTTTTTTGCTCGATATAATCCTTGCACATTTTTATTGATATTATATAATGGTGATATAGTCATATGCCTTTAATGTTTTATTTGGCATCATTCTAGATCCACATTCACACCCATTCCCAAACGCTTATGCACATTTCAAAATTCATATTTCAACTCAGGAGGAATTTCCATGGCCGCTAAAGGTAAAAGAGGTGGGCAAATCATCATCCTGGTGGCTCTAATTTTGATCTTTGCAGTCGGGGCAGTTTATCTTTGGCTGCAAATGCAACAACAGCAGAGCGCACAACCGTTACCAACAGCAGAACCAGCCAAACCGATGGTGCAAATCGTCATCACGACCCAATTCATCGCGCGCGGCGAAGAGATCACCGAAGCCAAAGTCATGATGATTGACTATCCTGCCGAATCATACGTCGAGGGCACCTTTATCCGCGACATTCAATCTGTCGTCGGAAGCCGGGCAAGATACGATTTACAACCCAGTGTACCACTTACCAAGGCTGTTCTCATCGAACCTGCCGGCGGTTCAGTGGCATCCTTTGATGTGCCAAAGGACTTTGTTGCGATGCCAATCCCGGCAACCCGGCTTACTTCCGTAGATAATTCTCTTGCACCCGGTGATCATGTCATGGTCATTGGTTGCATGTTGCTGGTGGATGTGGACACCCAGTTCCAATCCAAATTACCCAATGAAGTCGGTGTGGTGGAACGGCCGGGCGCAGCCGGCGGTGAACAGGCCGGCCCAGAACGGGCATCAGCGGGAATAATCCCAGCACCTGACGGGGCAACCGAAGGAAGAGCACAATTAGACCCAACCCTCAATTTGCCGCTCTACATTGTCCCCTCCGAACCCCAACGACCGCGTCTGGTTTGCCAGACCGTAATTCAAGATGCGGTTGTGTTGCGCACCGGTCAGGAATCTCAACCACAAGTTCAACCGACCCCCATCCCACAAGATCAGCAACAGGCTGCCCAACCCGCACCTGTTCAGGGACCAGGCGAGCCTTTCCCGATTACGCTGGTAGTCAGCCCACAAGATGCCGTCGCTCTGAATTATATGCTCCTCAGCGAGGTAACACTCAACCTTGCATTGCGCAATCCTACGGACACCAAACCAATTGTGACGGATGCTGTGACCCAACAATACCTCATGGATCAGAAGAACATCCCGCTTCCCGCCAAATTGCCTTACGCTATTGAACCGCGGGTAGATAAACTAAAGATGCCTGAACTCGGTCCTACCCCCATTCCGGTTCAATAGGAACAAATCTTTTATTTAGAGGTTTCATCAGGAGACGGTATGCCGGAAAAGGATATAGTTCGAGTCATTATTGTTGACGATGATAGCGATACACGCAAAGCCATCAAGGATTTGATTCGATTTGAAGAGCGAATTGAAGTGGTCGGCTTTGCCTCCAACGGTGAAGAAGCCATCCGTGTCGCTCAAGAAACAAAGCCGGACGTAGCCATCATGGACATCAACATGCCCGACATGGATGGCATTACTGCCACCGAAAGGATTCGGAAAAAAGTTCCTTTTACGCGGGTGGTCATCCTCACCATCCAGAATGACCCGAATTATATGCGCCGGGCAATGATTGCCGGAGCAACCGATTTCCTGAGCAAACCACCACATCTTGATGAATTGATTACCGCAATCTTAAGAGCCGGTCAAATGGCAGCCGAAGATCGCAAGAAGGCTGCGGCGGTTTTACCGGCGTACTCCATGGATTCCGCCCAAGCCGGCTCCTCCCCTGCACTGCAAAAAGGGAAGATAATCACCGTATACAGTCCCAAGGGAGGGGTCGGCTGCACAACCCTTGCCACAAACCTTGCAATTGCGCTCAAAAAGGCCGACAACAAAGTGCTGATTGTGGATGGTGACCTTCAATTTGGGGATGTTGCCATTTTCCTGAATGAGCAAGGCCGCAATAGTTTATACGACCTCACCAAACGCGCTGAAGAACTTGACCCGGAAATCGTTGAAGAAGTTGTCACCACCCACAATAGATCCGGTATCCATATTCTCTCCTGTCCACCAAGCCCTGAACTTGCAGAATCCATCACTGCTGACCAGTTCAAACTCACCTTACAGTTTCTTCAGCAAATGTATAACTTCATTATTGTGGATACTGCTTCATACTTAACCGAAACGGTTCAAGCGGCGTTAGAAATTTCGGATTATATTTTGTTGGTTGCCACCCAGGATATTCCAGCTCTCCGAAGTTGCAGCGTATTTCTGACCATCGCAAATGAATCGAAAATTATTGATCGGGTCCTATTTGTATTGAACCGCTTTGACAATCGGTTAAAATTAACTGCAGAAACAATCAGTGAAAGGCTTCACCATCCAGTCATTGGGACTGTTGTTTTGGACGAAAGAAACATTTCCTATTCAGTCAATCGCGGGACACCTTTCATTCTGGAAAACCCCACGCTGCTTGCCAGCCGAAATATCCATAACCTTGTTGATCAAATCCAAAACAGGATTCAACAAGATGAAACCACCTCTTCCGAAAGAGAACTGGTTGGAAGAAAGTAAAGGTAATTTAGGGGAGATTTAGCCATGTCCATATTAAAACGAATTCAAGGTGAACAAACTCCGCCACCGGGTGGCTCAGGAAAAGCACCGGGTGGTGGTACCACTCCGCCGTCCCCTGTCCCGCCAAGGCGGGTTGGCGCGCCATCCATGCCCACCACACAGGATACCTATCAGGACCTGAAGGTGCGCGTGCAAAATAAATTGCTCTCCAATTTGGATAGCAATATGGACGTAACCCGCACGGCTGAAGTGCGCCGCACCATTCAAGAATTATTTGAGCAAATTCTCAACGAGGAAAACATCGTGCTTTCTCGCCCTGAAAAGGCAAGAATGTACGAACAAATTGCTGCAGAAATCCTCGGGTTTGGGCCGTTGCAGCCCTTGCTGGATGATGACAGCATTACAGAAATCATGGTCAACGGCGCTAAGAACGTCTACGTCGAGCGGCGCGGGAAGATTCAACGGGCACCCATTACATTTGAAAACAATGAACACGTCATGCGAATCATCGAACGCATCGTAGCACCTTTGGGCAGGCGCATTGACGAATCCTCACCTTATGTGGATGCCCGTCTGCCCGATGGATCGCGTGTTAATGCCGTGATTCCACCCATTTCACTGGTTGGACCGGTTCTTACCATTCGTAAATTTGCCCGCAATCCCATCACGGTAGATCAACTGATTCAATTTGGCTCAATTACCCCTGAAGCGATCCAACTTCTGGATGCCTGCGTAAAGGCGCGTTTGAACATCGTCATTTCGGGCGGTACAGGTTCCGGGAAAACCACCCTGCTGAATGTGCTTTCTGGTTTCATTCCAGCCGATGAGCGTATTATTACAATCGAAAACGCAGCCGAACTTCAACTCCGTCAGGAGCATGTGGTCACCCTCGAATCCCGCCCTCCCAACATTGAAGGACGTGGAGAGATTACCATCCGTCAACTGGTAATTAACTCGCTGCGTATGCGTCCTGATCGCATCATCGTTGGCGAAATCCGCGACGAAGCCGCGCTGGATATGTTGCAGGCGATGAACACCGGTCACGATGGCTCCATGACCACCCTCCACTCCAACAGCCCGCGTGATACCCTTTCCCGTCTGGAAACGATGGTGATGATGGCCGGTATGGATTTACCCGTGCGCGCCATTCGCGAACAGGTTTCATCCGCCATTGATGTCGTCGTTCACCAGGAGCGCCTCCGCGATGGCACACGCAAGGTGGTCAATATCTGCGAGGTCTCGGGTATGGAAGGGGATGTGATTACGATGACCGACATTTACCAGTTTGAGCAAGCCGGCTACGAGAATGGCAAAGTCATCGGTCGCTTACGCCCCACCGGCCTGCGCCCAAGGTTTTACGAGAAAATCGAAGCAGCAGGTATTCATCTTCCTCCCTCACTTTGGGGCATGGGAGAAACCCGCAGAAGATAAATTTCTGTCACTCTCTTTGGTTCATTAAAATGACCAGAAAGCAGGTGAACCTATGATATTCAGCCCAACCATGGTTTTACTGATAGGAGGTGGCTTCGCCTTCCTGCTATTGATTCTCGGCATCGTTGTTTCAATTACCAGCGAGCGCAGCATGGTCGAGGAACGACTGGGACGCTATGTGGAAACCCAGCAGCAGGAAATCCTGAGTGAAAAACGGCGCTCCACCCCTTTAACCGATTGGTTGAACCGGCGCGTTGAACGGTCAACCCTGGGAGACCGAATCTCACAGGAACTCAGCCGGGCCGATTTGAAATTGCGTCCCGGGGAATTCATCGCCCTGGTTGTCATCACGATTATCGTAATGGCGGGGGTAGGGTATGTCATCGGTCAATACAGTGTGGTCACCGCCATCATTGGGGCGATCATAGGTGGTTTTTTACCCCGTTTCTATGTCAAACGACAACAAAACAAACGGCTCATTCGCTTCAACGAACAGCTTTCGGATATGCTCAACCTAATGGTAAACGGTTTGCGAGCCGGTTACTCCACCATGCAAGCCATGGAAGCCGTTTCTAAAGAATTGCCCTCCCCCATCTCCGACGAGTTTCATCGCGTGGTTCAGGAAATGCAGCTGGGTATTACCATGGAAAAGGCGATGGACAACCTGCTCAAACGCATCCCCTCTGATGACCTGGACCTGGTCATCACAGCAATCAATGTTCAACGCGAAGTTGGTGGTAATTTAGCCGAGATTCTGGATACGATCTCCTTCACCATCCGCGAACGGGTGAGAATCAAAGGTGAAATCCGGGTTCTAACCACCCAGGTGATGTATTCGGGTAAATTTCTTTCGCTGCTTCCTCTCATCCTGATTGGTGTGTTGTATCTGCTTAACCGTGATTACATCATGACATTTTTCAAACCCGAAAGCGTCCCTTGTGGATATATTGCATTGGGCGTGGCTGCCATTCTCATCATTTCGGGTTATTTTACAATGACTAAACTCGCCGACATTGAAGTATAGGTAAAACAAAGGAGGCAGATATGTGGATTCTTTTCGTTGTCGGTGGTTTGGTAATCCTTGGAGCGGTCATTTTAACCGTCATCGGGCTTCGCAATCCCGAACTGGCCAATGAGCGTGCCCTTCAAGCGCGGTTGGAGGAATTCAGCCGTACTGGAGAACAGGTAGATCTACGCAAGTTGGAATTGTCACAGCCCTTCACGCAACGCGTAATTTACCCCATGGCACGTAAAATGGGTGAACTGGCGGTTCGCTTCACGCCTCAAAACGCCATAAACTCTATTAACCGCAAGCTGGAGTTGGCTGGAAGCCCGGCGAACGTTGATGCCACGATGATTCTTGCGGCTCAAGCAGTTTGTGCCGTCATATTTGGTGGGCTGGTGGTACTGGTTTTCACCGTTGGAGCCACAAAATGGCCCTTTGGACGGGTGGTCTTGTTTGCTTTTCTCTTTGGCGGATTGGGCTACATGTTCCCTCAACTGTGGCTTTCCAGCAAAATTTCCCGTCGTCAGAAGGAAATTCGCAAAGCCATGCCGGATGCTCTTGACCTGCTCACCATTTGTGTAGAAGCCGGCCTGGGATTTGATGCCGCCATGTCCAAAGTTAGCGAAAAATGGGAATCCCAACTTTCTTTTGCCTTTGCCCGAGCCATTC
>NZ_DAOUBL010000359.1:0-2293 GCF_034432615.1 Bellilinea sp.
TCATGCAGGCTGCGCCGCACCACATAACTGGCCCCTTCCAGTGTTGACAGTAATTCCGATGCGCGTACCGGGTAACCCTGCGTTTCCACATCCCGCCCCTTGGGGCTGGAGGTAGTCTGTTGGCCCGGCAGGGTTGTCGGCGCCATTTGCCCGCCGGTCATTCCATAATTGGCATTGTTGAGGAAGAAAACGGTGATATTTTCTCCACGTGCCGCAGCATGGACAATCTCCCCCATGCCGATGGATGCCATATCACCATCACCCTGATAGGTCATCACAATCCGGTCGGGCAGGACGCGCTTGATACCGGTTGCCATGGCTGGGGCGCGCCCGTGCGGGGCCTGAACAAAGTCAAAATCAAAATAGTTATAGGCAAACACCGAGCAGCCCACCGAAGCCACGCCAATCATCCGGTCGCGGATGCCCATCTCGTCAATCACCTCCGCGATCAGGCGGTGAGCTACCCCGTGGGTGCAGCCCGGGCAATAATGGGTGGCGCACTCTTCCAGCGATTGCGGGCGTTCATAAACAACAACTTCATCGAGCATCACCATGGTTTTTCGCTCCTTTCTAGTTGCTGTGAGGCATGCGCGCCAGCCAGCGGTCGCGCGGGTGACCATCGAGAGGTAAAGGTTCGCGCGTCAGGCGGCGGATCTCTTCCAGTACCTCATCCGGCATGGGAATGATACCGCCCAGGCGGCCGTAAAATTCCACCGGCACCCGACCCTCAACCACACGGCGAACATCTTCCAGCATTTGTCCGGAGTTCATCTCCACCACCAGCATGCCCTCAACCTGCCGGCTCAATTCGTCCAGTGCCTTGACCGGGAAGGGTTTGAGGGTAATGGGTCGCAGCAAACCGACTGGAATTCCCTCCGCCCGCGCGGCACGCACCGCTGAAAGTGCCACCCGTCCGGCTGAACCAAACCCAACCACCACAAAACGGGCATCCTCCAGATAGTAGCCTTTGAAGCGCACCTCGTTGGCTTCCACCTGCTGCCAGCGGCGCAGCATGCGCAAATTGGCGGCTTCCTCATCCGGCGGGTCAAGGTAAATTGAAGATAATACCCGCCGCTCACCGGGGTGTTCAACGATGCCGCGCACGGCCCATTCGGGATATTCGGTCTTAAGCGGGCGCATGGGGGGCATCTCAGCCGGTTCCATCATTTGACCGATGCTACCATCAATCAAAATGACCGTAATGGCACGGTATTTTTCGGCAAGGTCGAAGGCTTCATAGGTCAGGTCAACCGACTCTTGAATGGAGGCCGGGGCCAGTACAATCGCGTTGTAATCGCCGTGACCGCCGCCGTGTACAATCTGGTTGTAATCGGCCTGCGCCGGGGCAATGTTACCCAGACCCGGCCCGCCGCGCATCACATCCACCAGCACAAAGGGCACTTCCGTGCCGGCAATGTACGAAATCCCCTCCATCATCAGGCTGATGCCCGGGCTGGAAGAGGAGGTCATTACCCGCGCACCGGTGCAGGCCGCACCGTAAACCATGTTAATAGCGCCCAATTCACTTTCCGCCTGCACAAAAGCGCGTCCCAGTTCTGGCATGCGCGCCGAAAGGTATTCCAGCAATTCGGTTTGGGGGGTGATCGGATAACCGAAGTAGGCCTGCAAGCCGGCCCGTACTGCCGCTTCGGCAATGGCATTGTTTCCTTTCCACAGTTCTCTCGCCATATCTGCCTCCTCTATGCGGCTGCTGCCTGACGGGCTTTGGCTGCTTCTCGGTAAACCGTGATGGCGGCTTCCGGGCAAACAATGGCGCAAATGCCGCAGCCGGTGCAGCCTTCCTGTACCAGCGTTGCCGGGTGGTAGCCCTTGGCGGTAATCCGCACCGGATCAAGCGCAATGACCTGCTGCGGACAGGCATCTACGCACAGTTCACATCCCTTACAGTAAGCCTCATTGACGATAATTCGTCCCTTTACGGGCATTGCTGTTCCTCCTTTTCGTGAACGGGGATTGAATATATACAAAACGGCGATGCTGGCTGCATTTTCATTATCTTGCGCTTTGAGTTCAAAAGGTAGTGTCAGGTATCACAAGGAAGAGAAACAAACATCCATAAATTTGCGTCTAATCGGGTAAAAATTAGAAAAATAATCTTTATTCATCCAAAATCGGATATAATAAGTCTAAATTAAAAGGTCCCTGTCTTTAATTTCCTATGGCCCTCGACCGCTTCGGACGCATCATCCATTATCTCCGCATCAGCCTGACCGATCACTGCAATCTGCGCTGCGTATATTGCATGCCGGAGGATATGACCTTTCGCCCTAAC
>NZ_DAOUBL010000360.1:0-4476 GCF_034432615.1 Bellilinea sp.
ATTGAGCGGAAATACCGCTGTTGCCAGAAGGATGAGCGCCATCCCCCAAGGCGCAAGACGGTTGATTTTCATTGACAATTGTTCTCCATGTAGTAAAGAATTTTGACCCGCTCCATTGTAGCAGAAAAAACCGCCTGAATCGGCGGTTTTCAATTTTGTTGGGCTTTTGTAATGACGCTGAAAAGTTCAGGGTGTGTTGGGCTGCCAGCCGGCTAACTGCGCCAGCAACACCCACATGGCTTTGGCCGCCTGTAATTTGCCGGCCGAAACCGCCCCCAAATGTCCCCCTTCGCTTTCGGTGGTGTACGCACAGCAGATGACCGGGTTGCCGCTGTCGCTCAGGCAGGCTTCACCCTCGGGTGTATGACTGAGGATATCGGCCAGATCGTAGAGGATACGGTTGTTGGTTCTGGCCCACTCACGCATCTGATCGTTGAAACGGCGCGAGACATCCGTGCCGATGTTGCGCGCCAGCGAAGTGGTCCAGTACACGAAGGTTTTATCGGGATATTGCGCTTCCAGCCCAACCAGATCATACAGGTTGGGGCCGTCGTAACTGGGATCAAAGTACACATCGGCGATGTCGGAAGCGCTGGTCACCTGCAGGTAATTGTGCCCGTAGGTGATAATCTGGCGGTCGGCGTATTGCGGCACCTGGTTGAGGAAGTACTGCAATTCTTCAAACCAGTAGGCGCCTTCGCTGAGGACGAATTCAATGTTGCTGCGGTCGTTGCCGCCCGGAAAGCGGATGGCGGCGGGAATGGCCGCATCTCTGCCGGTGTAAGTCTTGACCTGATTGGAGTTGGGATCGGGGGCGCAGATCACCTGACTGGTAAAGTAGCGCCGGCAGTGCGAGGGGCTGGCTGCCCACGAGGGGGCTGCCAGACAATCCAACCCGCTGCTGATGTTCCAACCCACGCTGCGGTCGAAGAACACCATGCGGATTTTCTCGGCTTCCTGCAAAAACTCGGGCGGGATCTGGTCATACAATGCCACGGCGCGGTGGTCAATGATATTCACAGGGATGGGCGGGGCTGCCAGCGGCTGAAAACCGGTGATGGATGCGTTGGTTGGCGCTGGCGAGGTTGGGGTGAGGTCTGGCTGAGATGGAGAAGCGCTCGGCGTGATCAGGTCAGCCGGTTTGGCGGTGGTTGTTTGTTCATTGGTGGGGGTGGTGCTCGGGTTGGAGGCGGGCGTTTCGGCGGTGGGAGAAGCCGCAATGGCGACGGGTGGAGTGGCGGTTTCAGTCTGGTTTTGCGAAACTGCCGCGGGTTGATTTTGCTGCACCAGCATCACAATCAGCGCCAGGCCGAGCACGATCACCAGCGCCCAGGGCAGAATTTGTTTGGTTTGCATGAGATTGTTCTCCGTATAATTGACTAATTTTGTAAATCAAGTAAATTATAACAGGGTGTACTGCGTTGAACGGAGAAAGGCAGTGGGCGAAGACGGTGAATCACTCCGGCGGAAAGAGGGAGCGCTCCATCTTCAGCAGGTCGGCGGCGATTTGACGGTCAATTTTACCCATTGCAAAGTGCGGCAATTCGCTCAGGGCGGCCCAGGTCAGGTCATCGGCCTGATGGGGCTGCGGTTCCCCCTGCAAAAGTGTGCAAAAAAAGGCGTGCAGTTTCACTTTGAAGTGGGTGTAGGCATGGCGGTAAATTCCCAGTACCTCGCCCACCTCGATTTCGACCCCCAATTCCTCCCGAATTTCGCGCTGCAAACATTCCGGCAGGGTTTCACCTTCTTCTTGTTTGCCGCCGGGGAATTCCCATAAACCGCCCAGCAAACCGTTGGCAGGCCGGCGGGTGAGCAGAACTTTGCCGGCGCGTGTGATGACGGCGGCGGTAACGGTGTAGTGAGGTGTGGCGGCGCGGGGTGACTGGACAGGTCGTTCTTCCTGAACGCCGAGCGCCTTTGCCTGACACCCATCCGCCAGTGGACAGCGGCTGCAGTGCGGTTTGCGCGGTGTGCAGATTAACGCCCCCAAATCCATCAACGCCTGATTGAAATCTCCGGCTTTGCCGGCCGGCAAATGGGAATACAACAATTCCAGAAGGCGGGCTTCTCCCTGCGGCGAGCGGGCCGGCAGGCTGACGTTGAAAAGCCGGGCGATGACCCGCCGCAGATTGCCGTCCAAAGCCGGTTCATCCTGCCCAAAGGCAATCGAAGCGATGGCGGCGGCGGTATACCGCCCTACACCGGGCAGACGAATGAGATTTTCAATCTCGGAGGGGATTTGACCGTTATATTTTTCGATGACCAGCCGGGCGGCGCGATGCAGGCTGCGCGCGCGGCTGTAGTAGCCCAGCCCTTCCCACGCCTTGAGGACTTGCTGCTCATCGGCCTGTGCCAGATGCTGCAGGGTGGGAAACTGCTCCATCCAGCGCTGGTAATAGGGGATGACCGTTTCCACACGAGTCTGCTGGAGCATGATTTCCGAGACCCACACGGCATAGGGGTCGCGGGTTTGGCGCCAGGGCAGGCTGCGGCGGTTTTGCCGGTACCAGTCGAGCAGCCGCCCGGCAAATTCAGAACTGGAATCCGCTGCGGGCTTCGACGATTTTGTACCGGTAATTGCGGACATAATCCTGCAGCTGATTATTAAGGCTTTTCCACTCGGCGGAATTGAGGATTTGGCGCGCCTGTGCGGGGGATGGTACGACCGCGCCAACCAGAATTTGCGGCTGTGAGCCGTAAACCGTTGCCCATGCATCGCTCAGTTCGAACCCCAGGCGTTGAACGCCGGGGATAAACTCGCGTACCACGAATTCAAAGTATTCCTGTTCGCGTTCGGGGGCAATATCCCACGACATGATCAATTTGACAGCCACAGTTTACTCCTCAATTGCCAACCGGATCAAGCACAATCACCTGGGTTTCCTCCGGCAGCGAGTTCACCGAAGTCACTTTAAGAGAAGGTTGGGTGGTTACCGCCGTCAGCCCCATTTCTTTCAGGAACTTGCTCAACGGCTCCAGTTTTATGGTGGATTGCGGGGTAGCGTAATGCATGGGAATCACCAGATTGGGCTCGAGCAGGCTGATGATTTCGGCAGCCTTGGCGGCATTTAAACCGCTGCCGCCGCCAACCGGCACCAGTACGATGTGTACCGGACCCAATGTTTCCACCTCAGTCTGGGTGGGGACACGGTTGATAGCCCCCAAATGCAGCACATTGATGCCGTTGTAGTCAATCAGATACAGCGTATTGCGCGGTTCATCCGTTGTCTTTTTGGTATGTCCGTTGGTTTGCACACCGGTAATGAACACTCCCCCGATTTCAAATTCACCCGGTCCGCTGATGATGAACGGCTCGCCCTTGACGCCGTTCAGATAATTGTGACCGGGCGCCGCGTGGCTGACGGTGACGATGTCCGCTTTGAGTTTAAGCGGATCGTGACCCACCGCGCGGTGATCGTAGGGATCGGTCACCACACTGGCTAAATTGCGTTCGGTGATTCGAAAACAGGAATGCCCGTACCAGGTAATTTCCATGCAGCCTCCATTTATACTGCCTTGATTATACATGGAAACCGGCAAAAGGTAGAGGTCGGCAATCATCTTCAACATGGCTTTCTCAAAGTCGAGAACGGTCAAACAGTAGCCGGCCGGCGCTGACCGATGTCTATTCGGAATAATCCACTGATACGTCAAATCGAGCAATTTTGCCCCCTCCTGCGCCTCCCCCAATATCGCGAAAGCGATATTGGGGGAGGTCGGTGGGGGTTTGTTTCGCCACAATTCCAGTTTCGATACAAAGTTTTAGGATTGTCAAGGAGCTTTGAGAAAGCCATATCATCTTCAATATTGTGATAAGATTCAACACACAAGATTGTGATAAGATTCAACACACAAGCGGGTAAATGAGGCAGCAAGGGGCTTTTTTGGGAGAGGAAAAAGGTTAAATAACGGGCGTAAACCTTGCCTTCACACAGACCCTCTGATATAATCTAGCGCGCTATTATGACCCTTAACAATTCAGGCCGACGTAGCTCAATCGGCAGAGCAACCGCCTTGTAAGTGGTAGGTTACGGGTTCGATTCCCGTCGTCGGCTCAGGTTGCGGGCTGGCGAGTGAGGCTGATCTGAAATAGATGACCTCACTTGCGAGCCGGCAACGGCTCGGGGCATGGGCAGTTACCCAAGTGGCCAAAGGGGGCTGACTGTAAATCAGCTGGCGAACGCCTTCGGAGGTTCGAATCCTTCACTGCCCACTGGTCGTCTGACCGAAAATCCCCAAACTTTAGGGGAGTTTCTGGAGAACGGCAAGCCCTCATAGCTCAGTAGGTAGAGCACGCCCTTGGTAAGGGCGGGGTCATGGGTTCAAATCCCATTGAGGGCTCTTGATGCCGGTTTTCCCAGGACCCTTCTAGTTATTTAAGAGAGGAGCCAAGGAGAAAAAACATGGCGAAGCAAAAATTTGAGCGAACGAAACCGCATCTGAACGTAGGGACCATGGGGCATATTGACCATGGCA
>NZ_DAOUBL010000361.1:0-5153 GCF_034432615.1 Bellilinea sp.
CACCTCCCCCAAAATCGCCCTTGCGATTTTGGGGGAGGCGGGAGGGGGACGAAAATTCGAAAGTTGATGTGAAAAAGATTTATCCCGAATTGACGTACTTTAAGATCGCAAATCCGGGATAAGTGCAAAGCCTGCCATTTGCGCAAATCACCCCCCATTCCCGGTCTTAAAAAACATTTATCCCTGACCGACATTCAAGAGAAATCCGTCCGTGAATTTTTACTTTGCCCGGCAGTGTTTTGTTTCGGTTTTCAACCAACTGTTTTCAGACCACTGGGAGACACTCTTATGATTATCAAAATCGTCCTTTTTGCCTTTATCTTCCTGGAAACATCCAATGTGCTGGCATTGTATTTTGCGCCCGGATCAAAAAGAGCCAATGCAGTGGGTGTATTTTCCGCGTGGGAAAAATCTAAACAGTTCCCCGAAATTCATGATTTTGTCAAATACCTGGTTTACTGGGTGGCCGGCGCAAAGTTAATTTTCCTGCTCCTCCTGGTTGTGATCGTCCTGTTTGGAGATGCCACCCTCCAGCGCTTCATTCTGCTTGCTCTGGCAATCGGGACGGTGTCCTTTTACTGGCGGTTATTCCCCCTCATCCGATCCATGGATCGAAACGGGCAAATTGAACCCCACAACTACTCAACCAAATTGGGATGGATGATTTTGGGTTTAATCATTGTGTTTTTATTGGGCACTTTCCTGTAATCTGCCTGCGCCAGAAAGCAGCCCGTACTTCTATGGGGATGAATCAGCGCCTGTCATCCCCCCGGCGTATCCTCCAACCCCATTTCTTTCAGGAACAACTTGACCGCCTGCGGGTCAAAGTGTTTGCCTTGTTGTTCTTTCAGGTAAGCCAGCGCCTCTTCTTTTGACCATGCCGGGCGGTAAGGCCGGTCGGAGGTCAGCGCATCCCACACGTCCACCACCGCAAAGATGCGCGCCGCCAGCGGAATTTGCTCGCCTTTCAAACCGCGCGGGTAGCCCGTGCCGTCCCACTTTTCATGGTGACAATAGGGAATGTCCAGCGCCGGGCGCAGATATTCGATCGGCGAAAGCATCTCATAAGCATACAGCGGATGGCGGCGCATAATCACCCATTCTTCCTCCGTCAGCGGACCGGGCTTGAGCAAAATGGCATCCGGAATGCCCAGTTTGCCGATATCGTGCAGCAGTGCGCCGCGCCGCACGTGAACCAGCAGTTCTTCGCTCATGCCGGCCTGACGGCCCAGGCGCAAGACCAGTTCCACCACCCGCTGAGTGTGCCCCTCGGTTTCCTTATCGCGCAGGTCAATCGCGCGCGTCCAGCCTTCAATGGTGGCATCGTAGGCCTGCAGCAACTCCTGATTCGAGCGCCGCGCGTCTTCATACAGCCGCGCATTTTCAATGGCGATGGCCGCCTGCCCCGCCAGCATTTCCAGGAAACGCTGCCATTCCCTATCCACCGGCGGGCTGGCACGCAGGTAAATTTCAATGACGCCCTGAGGGTTGGTTTTGGTGATCAGCGGAATAACCATTACGGTTTGAAAGCCGGCCTGGCGCAGCTGCCGGCTGAATTCGCACACCTGCGGCGCGAAGCAATTGCAATCCTCGCTGATCTCGCACAGGAAAAGGCCGCGGTTTTCTTGCAGCAATTGACCGGCAAGGCTTTGGCCGGCATGAAAACGCAAACCGAGCGGGATGGGAAGCCCATTGCCCTCACCGGCGGTATAGGTCAGCGAACCGTCACCCGGGTCATAGAGCAGCACCGCCAGCGCTTCCAGATTCAGCTGGCTGCGCATTTGATCAATGAGCACCTGCAGGGTTTCATTCAAATTCAGATTTGAACTGATGGCATCATCCATTTTGCGCAGGGCTTCCAGCTGATGCAGCTGACGTTCGATGCGTTCGGCCGATTGTTTCCGTTCGGTAATGTCTTCGATAGCGACAATCACCCGTTCCAGCGTTTCTTCATAGCCGGCCAGGGCGTTCCAGTGCAGGTTGACAGCAATTTTTCGCCCGTCCGGCAGAATATCTTCCGTTTCCCGTTGAAAATGGGCCTCCCCGCTGGCAATCTGCAGCAGTTCGTTCACAAAGTGACGCCATTGAGCCCACCCGTTCAGCAATTCCCCCAAAGACCGCGGCAGGGCTTTACCCTCCACCTGATACAGACGCCGGGCAGCGCGGTTCAAAAAGAGTACGTACGATTTGTCAAACAGATCCAACACCACCTGCGGGTTATCGAGCAGGTAGGTTTCCAGATCGGGTATCCCGCTTTGCTTCAATGCGAGCAGTTCCCGCTTGACCTGCGAAAAATCCTGTTCCAGCATGGCAACCGGCGAGTCCATAAACAGCGCCCGAAAGCGCTCCTCACTGCTGCGCAGGGCGTCATGTTCCTGTTTGAGACGGGCGCGGTGATAGGCATCGGCCAGGGCATAAGGCAGGCGCGCCAGATAGTGATCGGTTTTGGGAATGTAATCCTGCGCGCCCAGCCGCAGGGCTTGCAGGGCAATCATTTCATCTCCCTGGCCGGTGACCAGTACGATGGGAACGGAGAGGCGATGAACCTCACGGATTTCCTTGATCAATTCCAGCGCATTCATCCCGCCCGGCAGGTTGTAATCCATCAGCAGCACATCCACCTCAGCCGGCCGGCTTTCTTCGGTCAAGGTGCGCAAAGCCTGTTGAGCAGTCGTTACCACCTCCAGGGTGATGTAAGGAGCGTGTTTTTCCAGATAGCGGCGGGTCAGGTCAATGTCGGCCGGCTGATGCTCGACATACAGCACGCGCAACGGGCGGTTGTAACGGATGACCTGCTGGCGGTAATGCTGCCATGCGCTTTCAATGACGGCAGGCAGGCGCTCCAGATAATCATCGCGTTTGATGATGTAATCATCGGCCCCGGATTTCAGCGCCGCGATGACGGTTTCTTCATCCCCGCTGCCGGTCACCATGACAATCGCTACCGGCAGATTGAGGCTGCGCAGTTTGACCAGCAGCGAAAGTCCGTCGCCATCTCCCAAATTTCGGTCAATCAGCACCACCTGAAAGGGCTGCCGTTGTTCATAAAGCAATTCCAGCGCCTGCTTTTGGGTAGCAACCGTGCTCATCCGAATGTGGGCAGCCAGTTTCCGCAGCGCGCGGGCGGTCAAATCGGCATCCTGCGGATTATCCTCCACATACAGCACTTGCAGGGGTTCGTGGGGAGAAGTGGCAGGGTCCTTCATACTCTACCTTACGAAAAGTGGAGGGACGGCGGCTGGTTGAGCAGCGTCCAGTACACTTCAATCTGGGCAGCCACTTCAACAAACTTTTCGAATTCCACCGGCTTGACGATGTAGGAATTGGCACCCAACTGGTAGGCGGTTTCGATATCCCGGTCTTCAGAGGAGGTGGTCAGCACCACCACCGGGATGGAGCGGTAATGCGGGTGCTCCTTGTAGCGGCGCAGCACCTCCAGCCCGTCCACCCTCGGCAGTTTCAGATCGAGTAAGATGACCACCGGCAGGGGTGAACCCTCATCCCAGCGGCGTATCCAGTCAATGGCTTCCTCGCCGTCGCGGGCAAACTCAAAAGGGTTGACCACCCGGCGGCGGCTGAAAGCCCGCCGGGTCAGATCCAAATCCATGGGATTATCTTCCACCAAAAGAATGGGACGAAAAGGCACAGACAGGCTCATCCGCGGACAACCTCCATAAACAGGTAAACCTTTACCGGCAGGTTACCCCCTCCCGGCAAGGCCTGTTTTTGTAATCATAGCATAAAACGAGCCGGGTTTTCAAATTCAAATTATTTAACCCGAACTGGTTTTCGATGCAAAAACCGAGAAGGAATACAATGAGCCCTCCATACCTCCCCCAAAATCGCTGAGGCGATTTTGGGGGAGGCGCAGGCGCGGTCGAAAATGCTCAAGATGGATGGGTTTATGATTTATTCCAGACCGAAGTTAATATTAAATCAGTCGGTTGAGGCTGCCAGTTGAGGCGGGTTGCTGCGCCGCCGCACATTCCACTCGTTCAGCGCCAGCGCCGCCAGCACTACCGCCCCGCCGATCAGCAGGCGCGGCAGGTCGGCCTGCTCGCCGAAGAAGACCAGTGAAACCGCCACCGCCAGCGGAATTTTCAGGTCGTTGAAAATTGCCAGCGTACCGGCGTTGACCTTGCGCGCCCCAACATTCCACAGGAAGAAACCCACCGCCGAAGCGACTACCCCCAGATACAGCAGCGTCAGCGCCTGATTGGGCAGCAGGTTGAGGCTGGCCCACGGCGTGGTGAACAAGGCGGGGAAACCGGCTGCCAGCGTGCCGCCAAAGTAAAGCAGCCCAAAAATCTGCCCATCCCTGATTTGAGAGTGAGGACGCATCACCTCGCGGTAGGCCACCTGCCCCAGCGCAAAGCACAGGTTGCTGATCTGCACAATCAGAAAACCGCGCGTCAGGTCGGGGCTGAGCAGGTTGGCCTGCTGGACGATGGCCGTCCCTGCCACCGCCAAAACGGTAGCCAGCAAACTGAACCAGTTCAAACGGCGGTGATAAGCGTCGTTGATCAGGGTAACATACAACGGCGTAAAAATGGTAAACAGGGCTACCTCATAGGCTTTGAGAAAACGAAACGAATAGATGTAGGTCACATACATCAATCCATACTGCACCGCGCCAATCAGCGCCAGCCGCACGGCCAGCCGGCGGTCAACCCCGCGCAGGCGCAGAAACGGCAGAAATGCCAGCCCGGCCAGCAGCAGGCGGGCAAACGCCACAAAACTGGCATCCAAACCGGTCAATTGACCTTTAATCAAACCGAAGGAGAACGCCCACAGGAGAGAAACAATCCACAGATAAAGCATGTTGGACACCTCAGGGGATAAAAGTTTGGGAGAAAACCATTTTTGATGAGAAGGGGACAGCTTGCTGCTTATTATATGCAAAAATATCAGACATTTCAGTTGTCTTAATTCAGACAAATGGCAGGAAAATGCTCTTAAATTCCGTTGAACCCAAACCGTAATGGCTTTCTCAAAGTTCCTTGACAATCCTAAAACTTTGTATCGAAACTCGAATTGTGGCGAAACGACCCCCACCCACCTCCCCCAATATCGCTTTCGCGATATTGGGGGAGGCGCAGGAGGGGGCAAAATCGCTCGATTTGACGTATCAGTGGATTATTCCGAATAGACAT
>NZ_DAOUBL010000362.1:0-8595 GCF_034432615.1 Bellilinea sp.
ATAAACCAATCATCATCTGTCCAAAGGACATGCTCAGGAAACCGGGCGTCAGGAGATAAAAATGGATTTTGCCAAGCGTCTCATTCATCTTCCTACCGGTAACTTTGGGATACCAGTAATAAACTGCCGCAAACAGCGGGAAGATGAAACCGCCGAACATGGTCGCGTGGAAGTGACCGACTACAAAATAAGTATCGTGCATGTGCAGATTGGTCGAAATGGTACCTAAAGGCGGGCCGGTGATGCCGCCAATCAGGAATACGACGATGGCGCCGATCAAAAAGAGCATCGGGGTTGCAAAACGAATGCGCCCCATCCAAATTGTTGCCACCCAGGAAAAGAACTTAATCCCGGTTGGGACGGCCACCAGCAAAGTGGAGTACATGAACGGCACGCGCAGGTATTCTTCCATGCCGGAAGTGAACATGTGATGCGCCCATACCAGAAAGCCCACCAGGGCAATACCCAGAGAGGACATTGCCACCCACTTATAACCAAATAAGGGCTTGCGGACAAAAACCGGCAGCAGCTCGCTGATAATTCCCAAACCGGGCAAAACAAAAATGTAAACCGCCGGATGAGAATAGAACCAGAAGAGATGCTGGAAGAGAATGGGGTTGCCACCTTTGGTACCATCAAAAAAGCCCATCCCAAACAAACGCTCAAAACTGACCATCTGGAAGGAAGTGCCAATCAACTGAGTTGCCGTCAATGCGATGATGGAAGTCGCCAGCGTTGCCCAGGCAAATATTGGCATGCGGAACATCTTCATTCCCGGCGCGCGCATCCGCAAAATGGTTACGATCAGGTTCAATGCCCCTAAAATTGAGGACCAGCCGGCAAAGAAAACCGCCACGAAGAACATTTGCATGCCCATTGGTGCACGAATGCTCAAAGGCGGATACCCCGTCCAGCCGGTATCGAACCCGCCGGTAAAAATGGCGGAAACCAGCACGATGGATGCCGGTACCGCCAGCCAGAAGGAAAAAGCATTCAGACGCGGGAAAGCCATGTCCTTTGCGCCAATCAACAACGGCACGGCGTAATTGGACATGGCGGAGATGCCCATCAAGATGGAAACGATCAGGGTCATGCCGTGCATTCCGATCAGCGTGTTAAAGAAGTTCAGCGTAACCCACTGCATGCCGGTCTGTACCAGCTCAACGCGAAAGATCAACGCGAACGAACCGCCCACCACCAGCAGAAAAAGGGAAAGAAAGGCATACTGAACGCCGATGACTTTATGATCCAGACTGAACCCAAAGTAGCGTTTTATACCCGGCTCTTCCTGAATCTCCTCCGGCTCAGGAGTTTCTTCCCCCTTCGCCCAGGCAAACCAGTCGCGGAATGCCCCAATCCCAATCAAGAAACCGATAACCCCAAACGCAGCCCCCAAAACCCAGGCCGGTTCGGCTTTGTAGGCCAGGCCCATCAACGCACGAATGCCGGTCACCACCCCAATCCCGGCTGCCCAGCCGATGATTTGGCCAACCAGTCCACGAACCATTCCGTAAGAAAAAATACCTTTCATAAGTCTGCCTCTCCTCAATGATTATTTGAGCGACTTGATGTATTCGATGATTTCCAGAATTTGTTGTTCTGGAATGGTGTCCTTATAAATCTGCGGCATGACCCCCGGTACAAAACCCTTGGGCACTTGAGCATTGGGATTGATGATCGCCGTCAACAAATACGCATCATCCACCGTGACCACCGAGCCGTCCGTCAGTTCATGGGTCAACCCATACAAACCTTTCCAGGTTGGACCAACATTGGGCGATCCATCTACCGAGTGGCAGGAAAGACAACCGTTGTTACGCGCCCACACTTCTCCGCGTGCAACCGGGTCCGTGCCAAGTGCCGCCAGTTGATCCTGCACCCATTGATCAAATTCGGCCTGGGTAACCACTTTGACCGGCGACTCCATGTAGGCGTGGGAGGTACCGCACATTTCAGCACAGCGCACTTTAAATTCTCCCAATTCGGTGGGGGTTACCCGTAACTCGCGCACCAGATTTTCACCCGGCAGGGTATCCTGCTTGACCCGAAATTCTGGTACCCAGAACGAATGGATGACATCCAGCGATGTCAGTTTCAGCAAGGCCTGCTTGTTGACCGGCATTACCATAGCATTGGACACAATCCCGTAATCCGGATATTCAAACCGCCAGAACCACTGCCCGGCCACCACTTTGATCTCCAACGCCTGCGGATCAGCCCGGCGGGTTTCCGCCAGTGAAACCGAACCCAGATAGGCAAAATAAATCACAATCCCCAGAGGGATGATCGTCCAGATAATTTCCAGTGGATTGTTACCTTTGATATAGACGCCGTCTTCTTCATCATCTCCCGCTTTTTGACGGAACACCACCAGACTGTAACCAAGAAAGACAACGATCAGGGAAAACAACAACGAGATCATGAAGAAATGCAGGTTGAACAGCCGATCAATTGGCTGAGCCTGGACACTGGCGGCAATCGGCAGCAAGGGGATATTGCTCAACAAGAAATAAATCAAGCCTGTGAAAGCTGCAATCAAAACACCCACAATGACAAAATGCTTCATAGATGATCTCCTCTGAAGGGGGAAATGCTCGCTTGTGGTTTGCGAAAATTTGGGTAAATTCAACCAATCTTCTGCCTGTGCAGGTGTCATCGTGCGTCGGTCATATACCACTACCGCCCCGCTGGACTTCAGCGACACCAGCATGACCTGCATTGGCTGCTCGCCGGTAACGAATTCCTGTAAAAATTCGACGCGGGAAATTGCCTTGTCGTCATAATCCAGAATGATTAAATCCGGTGACCAGCTTTGCATTTCACTCAGCACGGCTTCATTGGAGGCCACCCGGCGGATTTCCAGCTGTGGGTTTTTCCACTGGCGCTGAATCATTTTTTCCAATCCCTGTCCAAACAAAGGATTGGCTGAGGCAATCAATACCCGCTGATAAGGCGCACTTGTTTTCGGACTCATATAAATTCCCTGAAATTTAACTCCCGAAAATACCCATGTATAATTTACACAAAAATTGTCCGATTTTCTATCCTCGGACAATTTTTTACAGGTTAAATTCAATTTTCTGATGGGGTGATTTTCAGCTCACCCGCTCATCATTCTCTTTTGTGGATTAACCCCAATTGCAGGCCTTTACTGACGGCTTCGGTACGGTTGGAGGCTTCCAGCTTTTCAAGGATGTGGCGGACGTGAGTTTTGACGGTATTTTCCGAAATGAACAAATGAGCCGCAATCTGGCTGGTCGTTTGCCCGGCAGCCAGACAATCCAGCACTTCCAGTTCACGGTCACTGAGTAACGGTTGAGATTTGATTTCCCCCTGCTGCGCCAGTGCGCGCAGCACAATGCCCGTCACCTCCGGAGATAGTGCGCCATCCCCTTGTGCAACCCGCAAAATGGCTTTCCGCAAGTCTTCCGGCTCGATATTTTTCAGCAAGTAGCCATCCGCTCCCAGACGGATGGCAGAAAGTAAATCTTCTTCTTCCTCAGAAATGGTTAACATCAAGACGCGCACCGCAAGATTCATCCGCCGGATTTGATCCACCGTCTGAATGCCGTCCATATCCGGCATGTTCACATCCAGCAGGACAACATCGGGTTTCTCCTGCTGAATGACCTGCAATGCCTCGCGCCCGTTGCCGGCTTCACCGACCACCTGTAGACCAGGCAGGTCATTGATCAGCCCAATCAGACCGCGGCGGAAAAGAGCATGATCATCCACGACAACCAGTCGAACGGGAAAAGCAGTCATACTGGAGCTTCCTCTTGCTTTAAAGGTAAATGAACCCGGATGGTCGTCCCTGCCTGAGGCTTACTGATCACCTGAAAATCTGCCCCGATCAATTCCGCGCGCTCGCGCATGCCGCGCAAACCGTGCCGCGAAAACTCCGGCACATCCTCGGCGCTGAATCCCACCCCGTTATCGCAGATTTCCAGAATCAGCATACCTTTCCAGTTGCGCACTTCAACGCGAACCTGGCTTGCCTGCGAATGCTTGCGCACATTACTGAGAGCTTCCTGAACAATTCTTAACAATTGGGCCTGAATTTCGGGCTCAATTTTCGGCAATTCAGCCGAGATAATGCGTTCGACCCGCATACCGCTATTCTTCTCAAATTCGCGGCAAAGCGGTTCCAGCCAGAGGTTCATATCTTCGCCCGGACTTAATCTCAAACTGTCAATTACCTGGCGGGTTTCCAGATAGGCATCCGCCAGAGCCTGATGAGACTGGTGAATCATCTGTTCAAGGCGCTGTAATTCGCCATGCGCCAGTTGAGTTTGCATTTGAGCAACCGTCAATTTGAGATAAGCCAGCGTTTGAGCCAGACTATCATGAATTTCTCGCGCAAGCCGGATGCGCTCTTGTAACACAATCCGGTATTCCCGCTCCTGCTGAACCCGTTCACTTTCCACCAGCATCGCCAGTTGACTGGCGATGATGGGAAGTAATTTGCGGCTCTCCTCCGGCAAAGGCTGGGCTGAGCGGTTTACACAAAGGATCGCCCCAATCGGCACATTCCCCGGCAAACAGCAAGGTAAGGCCAGAACATTCATTTCCTTTGAAGTCGAAATATCCTGGAGTTCACACTGGCTTGGATGCAGGTTGTTCAGCAGTTCCCTCATTATTTCGTCTGCCGCCTGAGATTTTATCCACGCCTCTTCGCCCGCGATCATTTGAATTCCACGGAAGTGAGGCAGGGAGGGCTTGATTTCCAGACGCGCCGCGCTGAAACCGAAAACAGCGCAAAGACGATCCAGCAAGTTTTGAGCGTAGTTTTCGGTGGGGGATTGCACTTCCTGCGGAGAATGCAATTGACGTAAAGCGGCCTGTTCCTGGGTTTTCAGACGAATGACTTCCAGGGCCGAGAGCATTTCGCGCAGCAAGGTGGTGAGAAATTCGTGCATTTCACCATCCAACTGCTGAGTGGGCGGCAGGTAAATGTTTAACATCGCCAGTGTTTGCGCTTCGCGCTGCAGGGGCAGGCAGTAAATTCGCACCGATTGATCAAAAGGCGCTTCCAACAGGGGACACGATTCGCCGACGGTTGTTTCCAATTTCTGGCAGACGCGGCAGCGATTGCGAACACGCGGCTCGCTCAAATGTTCTGCCCAGGCTTTCAGCACCGGCGCAGGGTAAGCCCCATGAGTCAAAGCGTTCAGCGGTTGGCCCCATTCATCAAACGGCATAAAGGAAACACCTACTGCGCCGGTCATCTCGCTGATGATGGAGAGTGAGCGTTCGATCAGTTCCTTTTCGGTTTGCGCCTCTAACCAAATTTGATTCAATCGCAGCATTCCGTGCAAGCGGCGTTGCAAAGCGTTGCCAGCCTGTCGGGTATCTTGCAGAGAAAACTCCAGAATCTTCTGCTGTTTCCGCCGCCTCCACCAATCTGCTAACAGCAACGAAATAGCCCCCGCAAGCAGCGCTGCAGGTATCCAAAACGCCCAATCAGACGGCTGGTTCTTCAGGATCAATTCCAACCCCAGCACAAAGATGAAACCAGCAATCAGAATGATTACAACAACCAGATCCACCGATTTGAGACGCTTATTCATCAAAACAAATTTTACCCTGAAAATACCAGCCTGCCATATTTCGTATAACTTTATCGGAATATTTTGTCTTCTTTATGAAATTTCGTTAACAAAAAAAGATGGGCAAATTTTTTTTCTTTTGCCCATCTCTTGCGCTCAGACAAACAATTTTACTTGAAGGTCTTGATGTAGGTAACCACCTGCCAGATTTGCTCATCGGTGAGGATGCCCTTTTGGGCAGGCATGGAAGAATTGAAGGGCGCCATGGAACCACCCTCGGCAATCCGCCAGAAGAGGTAATCATCGCCGGCCGTACCGACTACCTCATTGAGATGGGCAGGTTTGGGGTCCAAACCAGCTGCTGCCGGGCCATCTCCGGCGCCGCTCGGCCCATGGCAGGATGCACAGCGTTCTTCGTATATGGTTTTTCCGGCTGCAGCAGCGTCGCTGCCAAGCGGGTTGGTCTTGCCGGCATATTCAGCCGGAACAGCGGGTTTCTCCGAGGTGGTTTGTCCGCCTCCACCGCAGGCTGCCAGAATGAGCGCGCTGAGCACAAATACCAACACAATCATTGGAACAACTTTTTTCATATAATCCTCCTTTGGTGTAGTGAACCTTGTCACAATCCTTATTATAATACGCCCTATTTTAAAATAAACCCCCTGTATATAGAACAAAGGGGTGATTTGTAGTATGAAAAAAAGATTAATGGGAAAGCGCCTATCCAAGCGGTGATAAAGAGATTTTTGAATTCTTGCGCAAAGTCTTCATAACCTTGCGGGATGGGCGCAAAGGATCCACCGCTTGCACTTCCGCCCACAGCATAAAAAACCTGGAGTTCACTCCAAGTTCGGAACATTTCAATTCTTGTTTTCCCGACCAGAAAATCTCAAAAAAAATTTCCAGCCGGACAACAGGATCATCAATGCTCCGCTCAGGCTAACGTAGGAATTGAACCCGTAAGAAACCAGGCCAAAGCTGAATTGCGGCGGCAAAAGCGGGTAAAACCATGCAAGTAACCCCAAAATGAAAAAGAAAAGCAAAAACCCCGACTCTGCTTTTTTTCGGGTGAGATGAACACAAACAACGAGGCTTATTCCCATAAAAACCAGACTGCTGAACGCCAAAATCACGAGATTGGGAAAGATGGCAAAATCCCTCGCCATCGAGAGACGCGAAACTCTGACTACCTGATCCAGCCCATAACCAACGATGGGATAAAGTAGTAATAGCCAAAAAGTTTTCGTTTTCATGATTTTGCTGTTACTCTAATTTTACTCGAAAAACACCCGGAAACACAACAGCGTGCTCTGCAGTAAGTCAATCTAAAAGCGAGCCCGGATTTTCTCCGAAAACGGCGCAAAATAAATATGGAATTCCTTCCTCCAACCCAATCAATCAGCCCAGCGTCAGGAAAATTAAGACTGATCCTTTAGGTGAAGAACCAGACAACATACACGATCACCACCTCCAATCACGGATTTTCCCCTTATAATTACCCCATGCTATCCCAAAAACTTAAGGTGTTTCTCCTCTTGCTGATTTTTCTGGCAGGCATGCAGCCCGTTACTCCCGTCAAAGCAGCTGCCTTGTCAGGAAATCTTTATAACGGCGAAGTAACCGCTTACGATCTCATCCTGGCCATGAACACGCTGCGCGTTTCAAACGGCCTGCCTGCCTTGATTGAAGACCCCATTATCAACGCCGTTGCTCAATCTACTGCCGAAATCATGGCAGCCAATCAAATGTCCTGGCACATCGGCAATGTTTCCGGACGGTTGCAGGCAGCCGGTTACGGCGGGGGCGCCAAGGTATGGGCAACCGAGAATTTTGCGGTTGGAACAAGTTTCACCATTGACCAGATCATGCTGGCATGGGCGGACCCGGATCACATGCTTCCGGCGGTGAACCCGGCTTACTGTCATGTGGGAGCAGGTGTTGCCAAATCCGCCAACGGGATGACCTATTACGTCCTCCAGGCTGCCTATGTTTCGGGCAAGAGTTGTGGAGAATACCGCCCGCCGGCCAATTTTACCCCGCAACCCGGCAGCAACCCCAACCCCATCGTTCCTCAAATCATCGTGCCAGTCAAGGTTGCCACCCCCGATGAGGAAGGCAAGGTTTTCCATGTTGTTCAAACCGGGCAGTCGCTTTGGGCAATCGCCGTTGCTTATAAGGTGACCATCCGCGATTTAGAAGTTTGGAATAATCTTTCACGGTCAAAACCCCTTCAAGTGGGACAGAAGTTGTTTATCCCCTCCAGCAATACAGAAGGGTACGCCACACCCACACCGGTAGGGATGGTCAAGGTTGCCACCCCCGACGCGGACGGGAAGATCATTCATATCGTTGAGCCTTACAATACCCTTATCACCATAGCAAGTGCCTACGGTGTAACCATAGATACCATATTGAAATACAATGGCATCCAGGCCGACTGGCCTCTCCAAATTGGGCAAAAATTGATCATTTATCCCGGTAATATCACCCCCAGCCCCACCCCCCGTCCGCTCACGCCAATCGAAAAACTCACCCCCGCCAGTGATGGCAAATACTACCACACGGTTCAAAGCGGAGAAACGCTGGTTTGGATTGCCAAACTGTACGAGGTCAGCCTGAACGACTTGATGGCCTGGAATGGTCTAAACGGCTCTTCGATTATCCATCCGGGTGACCAGATTCTTTTGCAGGTCACCCCGCCAATGCCTCCAACCTTGACACCCAGCCCAACCATCCCCCCAACGGACACTCCCATTCCCCCCACGCCAACGCTCAGCCCGACGGCTACTCTGGTATTGGCTACCCCGACCCCGGCAGAAAGCGAAACTTCTGAAAATTCTCCGACCCTGTTGTTCCTTTTTGTCGGGCTTGGTCTTACCGGAACGGCACTGGCGGTTTTCTTCTCGCGGAAGAAGAAGTAAATTCCAGCAGGTTGCCATCCAGGTTGGTTTTATGACAGGGGCTCGAATACCATCCCCTTCCGGGGACCCTGAACCAAATCAGTGAGCGTGCAGGGGCTCGAATAGCATCCCCTTCCGGGGACCCT
>NZ_DAOUBL010000363.1:0-6760 GCF_034432615.1 Bellilinea sp.
CGCTGACGGACAGCCTGACGGGCATAATCCCGCTCTGAAAAAATGCCGACCAGTTTGCCTTCTTTGACTACCGGAACCGCCCCAATATCTTTTTCAGCCATCAGTTCCAACGCTTCCATGACAGTCGATTCCGGCAACACCGACCAGACTTGTGTCCCCTTGGTTTGTAGAATCTGCCGAACTGTGCTTTCCATGTTACCCCTCCGATCTCACAATTGATTGAAGCACCTGTATTTATTATAGAGGAAAACTGCCCCAAACGGTTAGGGGATTTGATTAATAAACCGGTAAAATGAAAAATGGCATCCAGTTGTTTGTTTTAATCAAGAGCGAAGATCTTGTCAGGGTATAATCCCCATCATCCCCCTATTTCTCAGAAAGGAGATGTTTCGATGTTTATGATTTTATTTGTACTGGATGAACCCAGCCGCTTAGATGAAGTGCTGGAAGGCTGGTCTGAAATTGGTATTCAGGGGGTAACGATCATCGAAAGCACCGGTTTCTACCGGAGGCAAATAAAGCGATCAAAACTCCATCTCACTTTTCTGGTAGAACCGCCATCGAGCATTCTGGAGGAAGGTAACATTACCCTCTTCACTGCAGTAGAGGATCAAGCGCTGGTAGAGCGGTGTTTACAAAAGACCGAACAAATTGTGGGGGATTTAGAAAAGCCACACAGCGGGGTGTTTATGTCGTGGCCGTTGAGCAGCGCTAAAGGATTGCACAAACACTCGGAAGAAGGGAAAAAGACCCCATGATCTGGATTGAGTTTATCGTCAGCTCGGCTCTGGTAGTAATTGCCGCGGTAAAACTGGCTGAATATGGGGATATTATTGCCATCCGTACCGGCCTGGGTAGAGCGTTCATCGGGGTTATCCTAATGGCTTCCGCAACCTCGTTGCCCGAATTCTTGACGGCCATCAATTCGATTCGTTTGGGGATACCCGACCTTTCGGGTGGCAATATTTTTGGCGCCAACATGTACAATATGCTGCTGCTGGCATTCATTAGTATCCTCGGATGGAGAGAACGGGCACTGCGGCTGGTAGTGCGCAGACATGGCTTAACCGGCGGTGGTGCCATCTTAATGATTTTACTGGCAACATTTTTTGTTTACCTTAACCTGGATATAAAAATAGGCTGGGTGGGTATAGACAGCCTGTTATTGATTGCGTCCTATCTTATTCTGGTAAGGCTGCTGCACACTTCAAATACCATCAGTGAAGAAGAGACTCAGGAAAGCGATGATGGATTACCAACTTTGAGAAGGGCGTTATTGTGGTTTGGTGGGGCAGCGCTGATACTGGTGCTGGTCATGCCCTGGCTTGTTCGCGTAGCCAATAACATCGCTGAAATGACCGGATTGGGAGAGGGGTTTGTAGGTGTGGCATTGATGGGATTTGTATCAACCATGCCCGAACTGGTAGCCACCATCACGGCTGTGCGGATGAAAGTTTATGATCTGGCGATTGGCAATTTATTCGGTAGCAATATGTTCAATATGTTTGCGCTGGGGCTGGTAGATTTTATTTTCACCAAAGGGCGGTTTATTGGCAGTATTTCACCCGAATTTGTGCTGGTGGGTTTTTTAGGGCTGATTATGAATGCAATGGCGTTAATCGGCAATCAATCCATCATTCGCCGGCGAGCCCTGTTCTTTCTGGAACTGGATGCGGCTGTTTTGATTTTAACTTTTATTTTGGGTATGATGTTAATTTATCAACGCGGGTTGGGAATATAGTCCAAATGGATCCTTTCGTCATAAAGAGGATCCATTTGGATTTGCTTCAACAGGTTTAGAAGGAACTGGTTTTTGAGGTGAAGGTTCGCTGAACCATGCTGTCGTCGAAGAAGCCGCCTGTGTGACCGGTTTCAGCATATTGATAAACTGCTGCGGCATAAACCCCGCTCAGGGTCGAATTGATCAACCCGATCAGGATCAAGGCAATGACCATGAGCACGAAGATGCCTATTGCCAGGGCTGCCGATTCCAGTGCAATGAACGCCAGACCGGCGAAGACCATACCCAACATGATGATGCCGAAGGAAATCAGACCGAAGACGGTGCCGATTCCGATATTGCCGGCAATTTGTTCTCCCCAGGTCTTTCGCAACAAGTACACACTGCGCTTGATGGCCTCAATTGGCCCTACCCCTTCAACCGCAAGAACGGGCACGACCAGGAAGGTTGCCACATTCCAGGCAAAACCGATCAGCGAGATGGCAAATCTGCCCAGCCCACGGCTGCGTTCGGAAACAGCGCGCAGAATCATCCCTACGGTGGCGGCAATCAAAGCATAGCCGATGATATTCAAAAGGCGACTGAAGGCAATTTGGAAGCCCTGCCCCACCGTTGGGTTGCCGCCCCGCAGGCGGATGACCGCCGCCCCAACCAGAGCGGTATTGGCGAAGAAGATGACCGTATATTGAACAATGTAAAACAGGAAAATGACCAGAAATCCAAGGATTTGAATGTTGTCTGAAAACAGGCTATCTACCAGGCCGCTCAGAAACATTGGCAGCGCAAAAGTGAGTGTAACGATCAGAGTGCCAATGGCAGAAACGATTGGAAAGACAACCAGTTCCTTATCGGCCAACAATACCCGAAAACTGGCTTTGACCAATTCCCAGCTGTTGCGTAACTTTTCCATGGTGTCCACCTCCACAAGTAATTACGACAAAAACCCTGAAAGGTTGCATTTTGGAGCTAGTCGGCGCTCTTCTCCGGCGGCTGGCTGTTTTTGCCCCGTCCCAACTCTTGAGAGCGTTCATAAGCGGCCCAAATAGCCCGGCTGAGCGCGGTGCGAAAACCGGCTTTTTCCAGATAATACAGGGCCGCAGCGGATGTGCCGCCCGGGGAGGTCACCTGATTGCGTAAATGGGCAGGGTGGTCTTTTTTGAGGGCGTAGTATTCCACTGACCCGCGGAGGGTTTGTGTGACCAGCTGTTCAGCAATGCGGCGCGGAAAACCCAGATGGACTCCGGCATCAATCAGGGCTTCCATGAAAAGAAAGACATACGCCGGCCCGGTGCCCGAAAGGGCGGTTGCCATATCCAGGTAGTTTTCTTCCTCGACAAATATTTCCTGCCCCAGCGCCGATAAGATCAGACGGGCGGCTTCTAACTGAGGCTCTGTTACAGCGGGTGAGGCGGTCCACACGGTGATGCCCTGTCCAATTTGTGCCGGTGTGTTTGGCATTGCGCGGATGACGGCGGGATGTTCCAATCCGCTGCTGATGGTTTGAATAGAAGCACCGGCGATGATGGACAAAACCAAAGCCCGGGAATCAATTTTTCCGCGCAAGCCGGCAAGAACAGCCCGCAATTTTTGCGGTTTGACCGCCAAAATGACAATATCAGCGTTGCTGACGGCTTCAGCGTTGTCTGTGGTAAAACGTATACCATAATGTTCAATGAGTTCGCTGCCGCGCTCCGGGCGAGGACCGGCGGCGATGATCTTCTGTGCCGGCAGTACCTGATTGCGAATCAAGCCGGCGATGATGGCTTCTGCCATCACGCCCGGACCAATGATTGAAAGGGTTTGTGAATTCATCATAAGATTATTTCCACCTTGTCATGATCTGGATGGAGCGGTTGTAAACCGCGACCAACGCGCAAAAATTGCCATGGAGAGCAGCCGTCCCACGCTCTTTTCCTGTAAAGCAACCTCACCACATGTCCAGTCGCCGTCGGTGTGTTGGATTAATTCCTGCAGGGCGTATTGTAAAGTCAGCGCTGAGGCTTTGACTGCATAGGCTGTGAGGACGACAAAAAGGGGCTGATCAGCCAGCACTTGTTGACAAGAATCGAGCAAATTGGGCAAAAGCCGGAAGAATTCCCACACCTCACCTTTTGGTCCGCGACCGAATTTTGGAGGATCGAGGATTAATCCTTCATATTTTACCCCGCGGCGTGCCTCCCGCTGGACGAATTTGACCGCATCATCCAGAATCCAGCGGATGGGTGCAGAATCCAACCCGGAAAGAGTTTGATTTTCGCGTGCCCAGTTGAGAACTTTACGGGAAGCATCCACATGGGTTACCTGCGCTCCGGCCTGTGCCGCTGCTAGAGTGGCAAGACCGGTATAACCAAACAGGTTCAACACCTTGACCGGTTTACCGGCGGCTGAGATTTGTTCTGAGATCCAATCCCACTGGCACGCCTGTTCAGGGAAAACCCCTACATGCCGGGATGCGCTGGTTTGCACATAAAACGAGAGCTTTTTATAGCGCATCTTCCACCGTTCGGGGAGCGGTTTATGGTGCTGCCAGTGACCGCCGTTTTCTTCGGGGCTAGGTACAAAGCGGGCGTGAGCAGCTGACCACCTACTCTCCGGCAAAGCCGGCGACCAGACGGCTTCAGCCTCAGGACGAATCAGTTGGAATTGCCCGAATCGTTCCAGTTTCCAACCGTTGCCGCTGTCCAGCAACTCATAATCCTTCCAGTCGGGAGAAGTCAGGATGCAATAGGGGATTGGCAGGGTTTGTTTGGAGAACATACCTTTTATGAAAGCGAGTATATCAGATTTTGACCTGAACAAGTCCCCCGGCTTGACAGGGGATTGAGCGCAAAAATCAGGATTCTCAACCGGTCTCAAAACCATGCAGCGCTGTTCGACAGGAACGGCATTGGGCGTTATAATCCTCAACGTTTTGGAAATTATCACCTGATGTTCGATGAGGTAACGCTGATGCAGGCATTTGATTTTGACCATGTGATTGATCGTCGAAGTTCGGAAAGCATCAAATGGCATGCCTTTGCGGAAGATGTCCTGCCCATGTGGGTCGCAGACATGGATTTTGCAGCTGCGCCGGATATCATTGAAGCCTTGCAGCAGCGCATTTCGCACGGGGTTTTTGGGTATCCGGCCGAATTAAAAGGTTTGAAAGAATCCATCATGGCATGGTTGGAAAAACGTTATGCCTGGAAAATCCAGGCGGAAGAATTAATTTTCCTGCCCGGGGTGGTGGTGGGATTTAATCTCGTAACCCAGGCAATCTGCGCCGATCAGCGCGGTGTCGTCATTCAGACGCCGGTTTACCCGCCTTTTTTGAATGTCGGAAAAAACGCGGGCGTACCGCTGTTGTCTTCCAAACTGATCAAGGGCAAGAATGATCGTTACGAGGTGGATTTTGATTCATTCAACCATTCCCTCGATCAAAATGCCGGCATGTTTTTACTGTGTAATCCGCATAATCCGGTTGGGCGGGTTTTCACTCGTTTCGAACTGGAGCAGATGGCTGAAAATTGTCTTCGGCGGGATGTGATGATTTGTGCCGATGAGATTCATTGTGATTTGGTGTACGAAGGCAGCCATCACATTCCGCTGGCTTCGCTGGATGACGAAATAGCTCAAAAAACGGTTACGCTGATGGCTCCCAGCAAAACTTTCAACATTCCGGGGCTGGAATTTTCCTTTGCCGTGGTGCAGAATCCCGAATTGCGGCAAAGGATTCATCAGGCACGGCGCGGGCTGGTGGGGGGTGTCAATTTGATGGGGATGGTCGCAGCGCAGGCTGCCTATCAGTATGGAGAAGTGTGGCTGGAGCAACTTCTGGCTTATTTGAAATCCAACCGGGACTGGTTATATCAGACGGTGGGCGAGCGTATGAAAGGTGTTCAAATGCCGCTTCCGCAGGGAACCTACCTGGCGTGGCTGAATTTTCAATCTACCCCAGTCGGAAATGATCCTTTTACATTTTTCCTGAAAGAAGCAAAAGTGGGATTGAACGATGGTTGTGCCTTTGGCAAAGGCGGTGAAGGGCATGTCCGCCTGAATTTCGGCTGTCCGCGCAGTTTGCTGGAAGAAGGCGTCAATCGCATGATTGCAGCGTTAGAGAAAAACCAAAGAGGATAACATGAATCAAACCGCTCAAACCCCAGATAACAGCAGGGGCTGTGGAGGCTGCTTTTTAAGGGGGATGGGGGTATTGGGATTTCTTTTTTTGCTCCCGATTGGAATCTACGCACTGTTATATGCCATCGGTGCCCTATTGATCACTTCGGATGCGATGAAGGATGCCGATATGATTGTGTTGTTGGGCGGTGGTGACCGCCAGCGCTGGCAGGAGGCGGTCAGGCTTTACAAGGATCAACCCTCAAGAATTATTTTAATTACGGAAACTGGCGACACCATTAACGAAATTGGCACCCGCTACAGTCTGCTGGTGCGCAATAATCTTTCGGCAATGGGCGTTCCGATGGATAATATCCGCATTATCCCGGAAGTTTCGCGTTCAACGGTGGAGGAAGCGAAAAGTGTGCGGGATTACATGGAATATTGGGGGCATACCTCCTGCATTGTGGTCACGGATCCCTATCACACTTTTCGCACCCGCCTGATCTTTCACGACACTTTTCAAGGAAGCCCGGTCAAAGTACAAATCCACGCGGTGAGAGGGCACTGGTACAAAGCGACCACCTGGATGTTTAGCCGAGAAGGTTGGGAAGTTACCCTCCTGGAACTGGCCAAAGTACTGGGTTACGTGTTTGGCGCTGGAAGGTAAACAAACAACAGAGCCGCTTTTCGCGGCTCTGTATGACGATTGAAAGATGGTTGTGGGGGTTACTGCAGTGGGACAACTTGCGCGGCTTGGAGACCTTTGGGACCTTTTTCGATAGAAAACTCCACTTTCTGGCCTTCCTTTAACTGCTTGTAGCCCTGCATATCGATTGCGGAGAAATGTACGAAGACATCCTCCCCATTGTCACGGCCGATAAAGCCGTACCCCTTGGCGGGGTTGAACCACTTGACGGTCCC
>NZ_DAOUBL010000364.1:0-2246 GCF_034432615.1 Bellilinea sp.
TCGTCCCCCTCCCGCCTCCCCCAAAATCGCAGGGGCGATTTTGGGGGAGGTGCAGGTGGGGGTAATGCTCACTGCATGCCACGTTTTGATCTTATCCCGAACTCACGTTAATTTATCTCGGGTAGCAGTAATTTCCCGCCACGGTATTTGAGGATAAGTGTCTCTAAATTCCAAGGGTACTTTTTTCGCCGCCTCACCAATTACCTCAATTGCCCGAATGATCGCATACTGTGTCTTTTCATCATTGGCAAAACTGTCAAAATCGGCCCCTTCAGCAAATAATAAGGCTTTTTTGGAATTCTCCAACATATCACGAATATAAACCACTGCATCACGAGGATAGGTCATACCGGTTTTGCTTCTTTCAGAATCATGGGCGCCAAGTCGGGTTTGAGGTTATCCTTTATGATGAGATCAACTTTTACTCCCAGTTGATTCCTCAAGAATAGTTCCAGAGATAAGAACCTGAACAAGGAAGGATCCACTTCAAAAGTCACAAGCAGATCAAGATCGCTTTCCGAATTTTCCTCCCCGCGCACGTAGGATCCAAACACCTCCAGCGTTTTCACATGAAATTGTTTTTGGAGGTAAGGCTGCAACGCTCTCAGTCGGGTCAGCAAATCATCCCCAACTCCATTAGAACCTACCCTCCCACCACAGCCTGCCGGGTTGCCGTGCAGCGTTCGCAAGTCGGGTCATCGCACAAAAAAGCCAGCGGGTCATCCTGCAGCGCGCCGACCAGCAAGCCGGTCATCTCCGCCAGCGGCAGGGCACGGATGCGGGCTTCTCCGATGAACGTTTCGCGGGTGACGGCTTGCAGCAGCGGGGCGGCTTTCTCAAAACCCAGCGAACAGCCCGGAAAGCCCGGACATTCCACCACCCCGCCGGGGGTCAGCGCCCAGCGCACAAACTGCCGCCGGCCGGCCAGTTTTTCGGCATAGTGAATGCTGGTGTTGACGGTGTGATCCACCCCCAGCAGCAACACCCAGCCTTCCTGCTCGTTCAGGTGGCGAATCGGCGCCAGGGGTTCGGCCAGGGTTTGGGCTGTCAGGGCTTCTTCCACCCCTATACCGGCAAACGAGAGAATGGGGTGTGCCGAGCGTTTTGCCAGCGGGTGTTTACGCAGCACCTCCGGCAGGATGCCCATCAGCGCATCGGCCGGCAGGTCGGGAGTGAAGAAAACCGCCATGGCGTTTTGGTCACGGCCGCTGCCGTACCGAATGGCATTGTCGGCCGGGCCTTCTTCCGGAATCAGCATGGTCTGGTAGGTGTGGGTGGGCATCATCAGATGCGGAAAGACGCTCAACAGCGCGCCGAGCAGCGTTTCGGCGCCGCCGCGCACCTCACCAAAAGCCTTCAATGAGGCATGGGCAATCACCGGCTTACCGGCTGGCAGGCCCAGCCGCTGCAAACCCTGCACCAACTCGCGAAAAGATAACGGCATGGCAGCCTCCCCCGTTCGGTGGGATTGGCCGTGCATCCACCCTCAGGCAGCCGAGAGGCGGCGGAGCACCTGGGCGACAATCGGTTCTATCTCATCCTGAGCGGCGGTAAACACGGCACTATGAATATTATACGCCAGCAGAGAAGAAGCGACAGCCTCTACCAGCCCGTTGATTCCGGCCTGAGCGGCGGCCAGCGCCAGCGAGGATTGTGCCAGCTGCGGCTGGGTGACGAAAAAAATGCCCCCGCCGCCGGGCTGTTCACGCATTACGGCAGCGGCAGCCTGCGCCAGCAAAAACGGCGCGCTCAGGTTGATTTCCAGCGAACGCTGCCAGTCCCACTCGTCCAGCATCAGCAAATCGGCGGAGGGGGCAGCCTGCAGGCAGTACATCAACACATCCAGGCGTTCCCAATCATTGAGGACATCCTCAATCAGCGCGCGGGCTGCCAGGCCCTTGCCGGTATCCCCCACATACGTGCGGCAAAGTGAACCGCCGGCTTCAATTTGGGTACGCAAATCCTCCAGATGCAGGGGCTGCAAATCGTGGGCGGCAATCCGCCACCCGGCGGCTGCCAGCCCCAGCGCAATTTGCCGGCCGGGCGGACGGGCCGCGCCGCACACCAGCGCCACCCGCGCCCCGCCTGAACCGTTGGCGCCGCTCATGGCTGCTCCATCGCCTGGTATGCCACCTGCTCACAGCGCGGCGGCATGGGCGGATTTTCGCTGGCATTCAGGCGCAGGTTGAAATAAGGTGAGAGGTCGTAGGTGTTGGCAATTTCCAGTTCATTGAGAAAATGACCCT
>NZ_DAOUBL010000365.1:0-5011 GCF_034432615.1 Bellilinea sp.
TTTGTGGTGGATACGGTTGCCGGCTTGATGTTTGGCAAGTTCATGTCATTCCTTACTGGCGGCAAGATCAACCCGCTGATCGGCGCCTGCGGTATCAGCGCCTTCCCAATGGCCGGACGCCTGGCTGCACAGGTAGCCAAGGAGGAAGATTTCGACAACTTCATCCTCATGCACGCCATGGGCGCCAACACTGCTGGTCAGTTGGGGAGTGTGATTGCTGGCGGCTTGCTGCTAGCCTTAACCCTCGGCTTTTTGGGATAAGTTCAGGCAAAATCTCATTCCCCCGGACGCAACTGCCGGGGGATTTTTATTTATTGGGCAATCTGGTACTTGGCCATCAGCTGGTCGGCAAGTCCAATAAAATCCTCCAGCCGCCAGATTTTGCCAGACTTAATCGGGTATTCACCCCGCAGAGCGTTTTTCCAATCCACCGGAATCGAACTGAGGCCGTAGACCGCTCCCGCCAGCGCACCGGTAACCGCACCGGTGGTATCGGTATCTGCGCCAAGATTGATCACCTGAACCAGGGCATCTTCAAACGAACTGGTGTTCAGCAGCCCCCAAACCGCGCTTTCCAGCGTGTGGCGCACCCAGCCGGTGTTCCGTAATTCATCGCGTTTGCGGTGCGGCGCCAGTAATAAGGTGTTGCGAAAACTCTCCGAAAGCGCAACCTGATCGAGGGCGTGCCGGTAGGCTTGTTGGGGGGAATTGCCGTGGACCAGATGATAAATCATCACATTGACGAAAGCACACGCATCCAGACAGTCCGGGTGCGGATGGGTTACCTGACTTTGCAGGCGGGACTGGTGAACCAATCGTTGCAGATCCTGCCAGCAGGCAACCGCAACCGGGTAGCAACGCATCAAAGATCCGTTGCCGGCGTTGTGCGGGTTTGCCTGCTGCACTTCTTCAACGGCTTGCTGCCACGGCATGCCGCTGCTGATGCGCTGCAGTACATTGGCCGTGTGGATGCCTACATCGGGTGGATTACTGCGGTACCAGGCAGAAAAGCGCTGCACCAGATCATCCGGGTTCAAATCGAAATCGTGCAGCAGACTTTCGGCAAGCGCCAGCGCCAATTCGGTATCATCGGTGAAAGAGCCGGCCGGTAAACGGCCGGGACGCATGGTGCGAATCAAGCGCTCAACCGGCGCTGCACTGCCGAACTCCAGCGGCATCCCCAGCGCATCCCCCACCGCCGCCCCAACCACCACTCCTCGAAGCCGATCGCGGATTGTTTCATTCATTGCCTTTGCAACTCCTCTTAACCCCTCATGATCTACCGGATGAGTCAAAAAGAAGTATACCGAATATTTCAGATTTGGTGTTTCGAAAAATGAGCTGCTTTATCCTTAACCGGGCATTATCAAAATAATCCCGAAGTTAAAATGATTAACGTGAGTTCGGGATAAGATCAAAACCCGGCATGCGATGCCAATGCCCCCACCTGCACCTCCCCCAAAATCGCAGGGGCGATTTTGGGGGAGGCGGGAGGGGGACGAAAATGCGAAAGTTGATGTAGAAATGATTTATCCCGAATTGAGATTGATTAGTTTGTCAATTAACAATATTGTAATCTTGAGGGGATATTCCTTGACAACCCGAATAGATGACTTATATACTCGACGATAACGGATTCCTGAATGCAAGGGGGCAACCTGTGCAATGTATAAACCCAACCAGGAAACCATAATGGAGAGGAACACTACATGATGCCCCCTAAAAAAGCAATCAGACCGTTTGTTCAATCTGAAACACTACGGCTAAAAATCAAAAAAATTGTTCACCTGATTCTGTTCATTACACTAGCTACCTCTATTCTGGCAGGCACCTCCAAACCAGTAATTGCTTCCACAACCAGCCTCACCCCCTCACTTCCCATTAATGGGGAATTCCTTCAGGCAAATTTCAAAAACATCTCCAATCAAGTCGTACCCAACGACGATGGAGGTGTGATTTACCTTCCCATGGTCAGCCGCCCTGCCAGTACCGAAAACTGGTCAACCGTTGCTGGAAATCCGCAACGCACTTCCTGGATCAGCCATGAGGTGACCGGAAACCTGACCTTGCAGTGGTACCGACCCCTCGAAGCGTACATTCCCCAGAATGTGCAAATCATCGCGGTGGACGGGTTGCTGTATATCTCGACCGCAAAAGGATTGGTGGTTCTCAACGCCAATGACGGCTCGCTGGCGTGGCGTTTCGATACCGAATTACCGCTTGGTAATTCTCCAACCGTAGATAGCGGGGTGGTCTACGTTGGCGGCTACGACAGGAAACTACACGCTCTGGATGCCCGCACCGGGCAACTGCTCTGGTCGTTTGCCGGGGCTGGGGCCGGCTACAGCGCCAATCCACTGGTAGTGGATGGCAAGGTCATCATCGGCAATCGTGATGGGAAAATGTATGCCATCGGCGCTCATCATACCCCGCAACGGGGACAACTGCTCTGGTCATTTACTGCCGGCGGCCCGATCTACCTCAGCGCTGCATTCAGCAACGGGAGGGTGTATTTTGCCGCCAACGATAATCGCGCCTATGCGCTCAACGCTACCAACGGCGCGCTGGTGTGGCGTTCCAATATCCTGCCCGGCGAACAATACCAGTCCTACTGGCCGGTCATTTATCAAGACAAAGTGATCTTTTCGGTTGCCCAGGGATACCGCACCAGTTCCCGCCCCGGCCTGAACAGTGTGACCAATCAGTCCGGCAACACCTTTGGCACCTACCGCGAATTACAGCTGGAAGGGATCTTCGAGGGCTACCCGGAAGGGGAAATTGTTGGCGCGATTTACGGCCCGCAGCCGGGTTCGAATGATTTTCCCAAGGTCGATTCCAGCAGTGTACTGGAATATCTTGAAGATGATCCTGCTGCGGATGCCTTCAAGCACAAGCCGTGGCGGCGGGTCTTCGTCATTTTGAACCAGAGCAACGGTGAGGAGTACCGTTTCGATACGGATGGCGATGGCTACATGGAATATGCTCCTTTTGCATGGTGGGGTACCAATTCCGGCAACCGCTACCCGCCAATTGTCGGCCCCAATGGTATGCTCTATGCCGGCACGCTCTACCAGTGTTGTTCGGACTCCAAAGGGAGGGTGATGGGCTGGTATGCGGGTGATTCGTTCCTGAGGGTGATTGGCGGCGCTGGAGCATTGGCCGAACCGCAGGCTATTTCCGGCGGCGGCAACACCATTTACCGCAATCTGTGTTGCGACCGCCTTGGTGATTACTTTTCCGCCACTGCTCCCGGGCAAAGCCGGCAATTGTGGTCGTACAATCTGGAACAGCAGGCCCCCGGTTATGACCCCACCTGGGTCATCTGGCCGGGATGGCCGCGCTTGCAGGGCTGGTATCGTGGGGCTACCAACAGTATCAATGCGGCTTATCATAACCACGGAGACCAAAACCCCATTGTTCCGCATCAGGGTCGCCTGTTCGTTCACCGCAGCAATACCATCATCGCTTACGGGACGGGCAGCGGCCCCGGCTCGCTTCCCATGATCCGCATCAACCCGGCTCCGCCCGCCAACGCCTCACTGGATAACGCCCAGCTGACCGCCCGTTTGGAGCAAGAGATCAACAAGATGATTGACGCGGGTCTTTTGCGGCCGGGTTATTACAACCCTGGCCAGTTTGCTGCCAATAATTCCGAATTCGTGGATTACTTTGCCAACCCGGGCGAAACGCTGTATGTACTCAGCATTGCATATCCCCATCTCTCACCCGCATTGCAATCCCGGTTGCGGCCCTATCTGCAGTTACACTTCACCACCTATTTTGACCCGAACATGTATGCAACCATTGGGTGGAATAGCGGCGCCCCTCGCGAAGAGATGATTCTCCCCCCTGAGGTTCAGGCTGATTTGGTAAATCACCCGCCTCGCACCCGCGCCAGAGGTTTTTCATGGGAATATCCGCCCTTCAACTTCTACGCGATGTGGAAATACGCTCAAATTTTTCCAAATGATGCCGGCCGCATCTACGATCTGGCTCGTTCAAAAATCAATACCTCTTTTTCCTCCTCGCAAACCAACGACTACTTCCGTCAACGCCCCTTTGAGCACAATGCTTACCTGGCAGGTTACATCGGCTTCTTAAGGTTACAGGAGATGGCCGGCCGTACCACACAAGATGCTCAATTACGCACGCAGGTAACCAATGAATACAACCGCCTGCTCTCCTTGCGGGCACAATTGTTCAGTAAAGATTCGTACTGGGTCAACGACCGTTATCACAAAAAGCATCTGGATGTTTCGGCAAACTTCCTCTGGCTGGTGCCGGAAGTTGCCGATTACCTGCGTCAGAATCGGCTGAATGATGTGCAGGCCGCCGTGCAGGAATACGAAGCCGTGGCGCCTTACTGGTTCGTTGCGCGCTTTGAATCCAGCCTTGGCGAAGGCGTGATGGCAAACCTTTACAGCATCAACGCCCTCTTTCAGGCAAGGGCTCTGATCTTACGCCAAACCAAAGCCCAGTTAACCCCGTACATTGATGTGCCGGCATTTATCCGCGGCGATTTGTTTTACATTCAAAATCTGGTGACTGCCATTCAAGCCGGAAATTAAGAAATTGCTCCTCCAGACCGGGTTCAGCATTCTTGCCAGAGATGTTGAACCCGGTCTGGTGACTCACCAGGGACTCGAATATCATCCCCTTCCGGGGACGCGGAACCCAAACAAAAGCCCGCCATCTTCGGCGGGCACAAGGGATAACGGCGTCTTTCCCCATGTGAATGTAAGGTGACTCACCAGGGACTCGAATATCATCCCCTTCTGGGGACGCGGAACCCAAACAAAAGCCCGCCATCTTCGGCGGGCATGAGGGATAACGGCGTTTTTCCCCTTGCGGTTTTCAGGTGACTCACCCGGTACTCGAATATCATCCCCTCATGGGGACGCTGAACCCAATTAAAAGCACGCCACTTTCGGCGGGCATGAGGGATAACGGCGTTTTTCCCCATGTAAATTTCAGGTGACTCACCCGGTACTCGAATATCATCCCCTCATGG
>NZ_DAOUBL010000366.1:0-5058 GCF_034432615.1 Bellilinea sp.
CGGCCCGCTGGCTGTGCTGGCCGGCATTTACATCCTGGCATCCTTAATTACCGAACCCATGTCCAACGCTGCCGCCACCGTGCTGATTGCGCCAATCAGCATTGACGTAGCATTAAGCCTTGGCGCAGACCCGCGTCCCTTTGTTCTGACGGTTGTGATTGGTGCTTCAACCAGCTTCCTCACCCCGGTTGGACATCAATCCAACATTCTGGTCATGGAACCGGGCGGTTATCGCTTCACCGATTACACCAAAGTCGGCGCTCCCCTCAACCTGGTTCTTCTGATCGCCATTTTAATTTTCCTGCCGCTGTTCTGGCCGCTCTTCTAATGATGGTGTGCTGCCGAACCAAAAGCGTGTTCATAGACCAGCATCCAGTAATAATGCCAGTCGAATCCGGCTTTGACCGGTAGGTCGGCAGCCAGTGGCTGATAGGCACTCTCGCCGCGCAGACTGCGATCCAGAAAGCTCAGCAGCTGCGCCCAGGCCTGGCCCTGCACACCCCCGGCGCGGATGGATTCTATGTCGGTCACAAAAGCATGCGGCTGGCCCTCGTAAATGGTGATTTCGTGCGGCACGCCGGCTTGCTGCAAGGCCGACTCAAAGGCGCGTACTTCTTCCAGCGGAATGGATTGATCGGCCCCGCCGAAAATACCCAAAACCGGGCCGGGCAGTTGTTTGAGCACGTTTGTATCGGTAACCAGCGACCCGTAAAAGATGGCTGTGGCAGCCAAATTGGGGTTGTGCAGGCTGTACAGCAGCGAAGTTCTCCCGCCGTAGCAAAAGCCCATGATGGCAATCCGGTCAGCGCGGACGTTGGGCTGGGCCGCCAGCCACGCAAACACACTATCCAAATCCTGGTTGACCTGTTCCGGCGGAGTGGTAATCACCTGGAAGATGGCGCGTGGAATCCAGCTGGTAGTCGAGCCGCGGAAGGTATCCGGCGCAACCACCACATATCCCTCTTCAGCCAGTCCCTGAGCTTTTCCGACAATGCTCTGATTCAAGCCGTAGAACTCGTGAATCATGATCACTGCCGGAAACGGGCCCTCGCCCGGCGGAGCTGCGACATAGGCGCGTACATCCGGCCCCGTGCCGGCAGCGGGAATGGTAGTATTGGTAACGGCTTCCAGCCGGTTTGCGCCAAGCGCCATATCCACCAGCACCGACCCGACCAGCAGGGCCGCAAACCCAACCACAATACCCAACACTGCAACCAATATCCGCCGCACCGTTTTCATTTCATTTGCTCCTCGAATTGGAATGACCTGATTTCATTCTATCGAAAAGCAGGGCGGGGCAATACCCATCGTATAGGGTTCGGCAATTATTCCTCAACCCAAAATCATTTTCAAGCCGGCGATGACCAGTACCGCAGCCAGTAAACGGCGCAGAGCCGGGTTACCCAGCCGGCGGCTGCCGAACTCAGCTCCAAGCCAGCCGCCCGCCACAGCCGCCACCGCCCACACCGGGATAAACGAAGGAAGTTCCGAAACGGCGGAAAAGTGACCGAGCAGCCCGGAAATCGAGTTGACCAGAATAAACGCTGCCGCCACCCCGCCGGTCTGGCGCACATCTGCCCAGCGCAGAAACACCAGCAATGGACTGAGAAAAATTCCCCCGCCCACGCCGGTCAGGCCGGAAAGCAGACCAATCACAGCCCCAAAGAACACCGCAAGGGGGATGTTGATCGCGCGCGGTTCGGCTGCCTGAGGTTTGCCTGCGCTGAAGAAGAGCCGTACCGCTGCATAAATCAACACAACCCCCACAATTGGTTTATACAGAGTAGTCGGCAGTACAATGCTGCCTCCCACAAAAGCCAGCGGCACCGAAGTCAAGGCGAACGGAAGGAACAACCGCCACGAGAAACACCCCGCCCGGTAAAATTTAATCAGCGCAATCAGCGAAACGAGGATGTTCAGCGTCAGCGCAGTCGGTTTCATCACCGCCGGGGCAACCCCGAACAGCGCCATCACCGCCAGATAGCCCGATGCGCCTCCATGTCCAACGGAAGCATATAAAATTGCAGCCAGAAAAATTAATGCCGGTAATGTCAGCGATGTTGAGAGATCCATGCTTTATTCGATTGTTTCCTCAGATCTTTGGAATACCCAGTAAACTTCAGCAGCAATTTTCCGAACCGAAGCCGACTTTTTCTGCAAATTTTGCCACTCATCCAGCGTATAAACCACCACATCCGCCGCTACCGGCAAAGCGGTTGCATCGAACGAAAGGGCGCGTTGTTCAAAAGGCAAGTCGGTGTGAGTAACCACCATCAAAAGGTCCAAATCACTGCCAACCCCCCAGTCACCTCGCGCATAGGAGCCGAAACAGCCAATCTTTTGGATCGAGGGATGCCGGCTGGCAAGCGTTTCGGCCCACTCCCGCACTGCGGCGAGAACCGTTTGAGCATCAGGCCATTTGAGTACGGACGAATTCAAGGATCTCACGGGCATATTCGATTGCCTGCGAACTTTGGAGAGAACCATAATGTTCAAACGGGGCGCCGCTCGGATGTCCGTTCGGATAACCAGGCAGATCGCTCTCGGCTTGTTTGAACCAATCGCTGGAACGATTTGTCATGATACTGAAATTATACTTGATTAAAATATTTCTGAGCCTTGGGCAGATGAATAAAAAACAGCGGGGTTTTTACCCCGCTGAGTGAAACTGGATGAGATTTTTCAAATCACAAGTCTGCCCCGCTTCAAAACTTCAAAGGGGGTTCACTTCTCAAACGGATCGTACATTGGGTTGGTGCCCGCCCAAACGCAGGTCATGTTGTTCCACATATTGCATTCCAGACCGCGCGAACAGCGTTTGGAAACCAGGCGCGGCGGTTGATCGGGCAAAAATTCAGCCGGGTACACCAGCTCGGCTTCCAGCCGCACCTCGCATCCGGCATGGTCGCAAAACTGCACACGAATTGTCTCCCAACGCTTATCAGCCATCACACACCTCCGATAATCCTTTTATTTAGCATAGCGCAAAACAGGTCATTTGAACAGGATGATTTTTACCCATTCGGTTGGATTTTCATCCTTCTTTTACCGCCGCACCAGCTGATACACACTGCCGGAACGGTGGTCCAGCAAATACAACTCACCCTGCGCGTCCTCACCAAATGAACTGATGTTGGCGCCCAGTTGGAAGAGACGCTCGACCAGCCAGTTACCGCCCGAGTCTCGCAGCATTCCCCACACAAAGCCGTTACAGTAATCGCCGAACAGGTAAACCCCGTAAAACTCCGGCAACTGATTGCCGCGATAGACATACCCGCCGGTCACCGAGCAGCCGTCATTGCGCCCGTATTCATGCACCGGATCGTACAACTGCAAACTGGCCGGGGGTGTATCGGCAAACGGGTGGGTAGCCTCGCGGTAGTGCCAGCCAAAATTCAACCCCGGCGGGCTGCCCGCCGGCACAAAGTTGATTTCCTCGTACTTGTTCTGCCCCACATCGGCAATGTACAGGTCGCCGGTCAGGCGGTCGAAGGTGTAGCGCCACGGGTTGCGCAGGCCGTTTGCCCAGATTTCCTGCCGTCCATTGCTGCCAGTGGCAAACGGATTATCGGCAGGGATGGCGTAAGCAGCCTGACCGCGCACATCAACGCGCAGCATCTTACCCAAGAGAGTCTGGTTGTTCTGCGCACGGCGCTGCGGGTCTCCGGCTGAACCACCGTCCCCCAGCCCAATGTAGAGAAAACCATCCGGGCCAAATTCCAGATCACCCCCGTTGTGATTGGCGTAAGGTTGCTCCACATAAAGCAGCACCTGCTCGGATTGCGGGTCGCCGCGCTGACCATCCGCCGCGCGCTGAAAGCGGGAAACCACCGTGTTGCCGTTTTTGTCGGTGTAATTCAGATAAAAAATGCCGTTCTCGGCGTAATCCGGGTCGAGAGCAATCCCCAGCAAACCCTGTTCAGAAGAATTTGCGCCAACCCGATCGGTCAGATCCAGAAAAGCGCGCTCCTGCAGCTGCCCGTCCGCAATCACGCGGATCAAGCCGGGCTGTTCCAGCACCAGTAATCGGCCGCTGCCATCATTTGGATCGGCTAAATCGGTCGGGCGGCGCAAACCGCCGGCGATCAACTTCCAATCAAAAGCCGCAGCAGGCGGAAAGGCCGTAACGCTGACCAAAGCAGCGGTTGCGGTTGGGGAAAGGACTGCCGTATCCTCGACGGCTGGAGCTTCTTCCGGTGCTGGTGAAGAGGCCGCTTCGGGTGGAATGCTCGGCTGTAGCGGTGGAGAAGTGGGCATTAATGTAGCGGGTGGGGTGATCTGCGGGCCTGGGCTGCAGGCCGCTGCGATTAAACTGAACAGCGTTACGGCCAGACTCAGCCGTAACACCAGCAGGGAACGAACCTTCATCGCTTCTCTTTCTCCTCTTTGTGTCCGTTTTCGTGAATGTTTACATCCTTAATCTCGTAATACTCACCTTCGATGATGTCCTCCTCGATGGCTTTGCGGTCTGTCGGAGAGGAAGACCGCCGTTGTGCTTCCGCCCGCAGTTGCTGCAGGTGTTCTTCAACCACCTCCGGCGGACACAGCTCAACAAACAGACTGAAGGCAATCCCCAGCACCGCCGCATCATCCAGCGGCCCGATCACCAGATCCGGCAGAAAAAAGTAGATGAAGGAAGCAAAGGGGATCAGCTTGACAAAGATGTTGACGCGCGGATCAGCCAGTAAACGCAACACCAGTTTGATGCGCAGCGCAATTTCGCCAAAAAAGCCGGGCGAGTAACGGCCTGACGGGGACGAGGTTTTTCGAGCCATGGGCCACCTCCACTTACCATTATAGCCGGAACATGCGCCGTCTTCGCCAGTTGATATAAGGTGCAGCCAATTTTCTAATCCAGTACTTAAGCACAATCATCGAAAACGGCGAACCGCCATCGCGGTAATGCACCCGCAGCATCTCCGGCCAGCAGCGATCATCGGCAGCAATGGTTTTGGCATCCGAATGCAGGCGGAAGTTAGCCCACACGCGCGGGAGGTAGACAATTGGCGCTTCACGCGCCAGCCGCACCCATAAATCGTAATCCATGGCAAAGTAGAA
>NZ_DAOUBL010000367.1:0-3113 GCF_034432615.1 Bellilinea sp.
CCGATGGGCAGCAGGGTGATATCTTTGGTCTGAATGCCGAACTTACGCGCAGCCAGGGCATGTCCCAGTTCATGCAGTACCACACACAAAAACAGAGCCAGCAGAAAACCCACGCCGGTAATGACCGCGTTCACCGAACGCCCGACCAGATAGTAACTGAATGCAACCCAGCCCAAAATCAGCAAAAAAGTTGCGTGAATTTGAATGTCAATTCCCGCCACCCGTGCAATTTTCAAAGACCATTTCATTTTTACGCCTCACTCACTCAATCCACGAATAACCAGTCTGTCCCAATAGGGGTTACCCTTATATTACTATATTGGTGAGCAAGTATCAATTTTTGATTAACAAAGTGTATAAAGCCCATAAAAACTAATTCCGTCGAGAATTCTTCTCTTCTGCCTCACCTCTTGAGAAAAAGGTTGTTGTAAAAGGCCAGTACAAGTGCGGAACAAAAAAATTTCTTATAAAGAATGAGGAATAATTGAAATTGCCTCTTGACTAGAACATAATTTCTGATATTATAGATAAAGAATATCATATTTTGGATTCATCGTTTCCCTCCTGACTGAGTGGATGAATCGCCCATTGTTTTTCTGAATATCATGAGAGGAGCAAAATCATGACCGTTGTAAACCGTAAAATCGTGCCATTTCTGTGGTTTGATAAGGTAAGTGACGAAGCAGTCAATCATTATCTTTCTGCCTTCCCGTCTTCATCCCTCCGCAGGGCTACAACTTTACCAGAAACACCCTCGGGTGTGGTAGAGATTTTTGCTGTTGATCTTTTGGACAGTGAATTCAATTTGATGAGCGCAGGGCCGGAGTTTAAATTCACCCCCGCCATTTCATTTCTGGTCGCCTGCAGCAGCGCAGCAGAGGTTGACACTATCTGGCAGCAACTTGTGCCGGGTGGCTCTGTGTTGATGGAATTGGGTAGTTATCCCTTTAGCGAACGGTTTGGCTGGCTTCAGGATAAATTCGGCGTTTCGTGGCAGATCATGTTTACTGGCCAGCAACCTATCCCCCAGCGAATGATTCCGTTTTTGATGTTTACCGGGGCGCAATGCGGCCGCGCAGAAGAAGCCATTCAATTCTACACTTCAATCTTTCCGAACAGTGGTGTGGAAGATATCCAGCGCTATCAAAAAGGGGAAGAACCGGATCAACCGGGGAGTGTGAAGTATTCCGAATTCAAGTTGTATGGGCAGTCGTTTGCTGCAATGGATAGTGCCTATGATCATGGTTTTACTTTCAATGAAGCCATTTCTTTTGTGGTGAATTGCGAAACACAAGAGGAAATTGATTATTATTGGGAAAAACTCTCCGCTGATCCTGAGGCAGAAATGTGCGGCTGGCTGAAAGATCGTTTTGGTGTATCCTGGCAGATTGTTCCAACAATCATGTATGAAATGCAGCAGACCAAAGATGCCGACCGCCTGGCACGGGTGACCGAGGCCTTTCTTCAGATGAAAAAATTTGACATTGCCGCTCTGCAGCGGGTTTATGAGGGCGGCTGAACCTGAGTGAGGAATCAAAAAAGGACTGTTGCTGCCGCAGGGAGATGGCGGCTGCAGTCCTTTGATCCTCTGCGCTGGGATGTAATCAAATTGTGGATGTTTCGCTTCACTACTGCATATTACCCAATCTGCCTGAGGTGTAAGTAAGTTTGTCCAGCACCTCATGAACCCCGGCAGACGGATTATGACGCGGAAGCGTTTTCCTCGTTTTCCCACTCCCACTGATTGAGTTCGGGGAACAATGCGTAAGCCGTCAGGTCAAGTTTGAGCGGTGTGATGGAAACAAAACCATCCGCCACGGTACCGATGTCGCTGCCGCGTTCGGGAATGCCGGTCGGTGAATCGCCGCTGATCCAGTAATACGGGCGGCCGCGCGGGTCCACCCGCGAATCGAGTTTATCGTGATAGACGCGCAATCCCATCCGCGTCAGGCGGTATCCCTTAATCTGCTCCAAAGGCAAAAACGGGATGTTGACATTCAGCAGGTTGCCTTCCGGCAGGCCGTTCTGAATGACGGCGCGGGTAACGCGGCGGGCAACCTGCAGGGCTGCTTCAAAATCTGCCAGAACGAGGTGGTTTTTGGGTGAGTCCAGCGAAAAGGCAATCGCCGGCAGCCCCCAGATGGCCGCTTCCATTGCCGCCGTAACCGTACCGGAATAGGTAACATCATGACCGAGGTTGGCATACGGGTTGATGCCCGACACGACCAGATCTACCTTTTCACCCAGAAAATTGCAAATCGCCAGCGCCACACAGTCGGATGGCGCGCCGTCGGTGGCAAAGGCGGGGGTGCCGTCATCCAACGGCATTTCCTTGACCCTCAGCGGCCGGTCGAGCGTCTTGACATGCCCGGAAGCCGACCAGTTGCGGTCGGGGGCCAGTACGCTGACCTTGCCAAGCGGTTTGACCGCCTGCGCCAGCGCCAGCAAGCCGGGCGCATGAATGCCGTCATCGTTGGTAACCAGTATGTGCATGAATTTCCTCCCGGTAAAAGTTGCGCCGTGTTCCGTTCCCCTGACGGAAAAGAAGGCTGATCTTATCTTATCGTTTGAAGATTAGCAATCCACAAAAAATGGATTAAGATCAGGTAAAAATTATTTTAATGATCAAGACAATCTGATCGTCTGGACGAACGTGGGTGACTTTTGGAGTTGCTACCCATCCGCGTAAGCCAGCCCGATAACTCCCATATCCAGCGGCTTATTGCGGAAGTTTTCAAAGGTCAGGTCACGCATTTCCCAGCCGGTGGCAGATTTGAGGTGATCGAACAGGGTGTAATACCCCATCGCGATACGCGCTTCCCAGTCCAGTTGAAGTTGCTGTGCCAGATGGTGAATCGTATCCGCATCCGGCGCTTCAATTTCACAAAAGCTGCCAAACGGCATTTCATCCAGTACGATCTCGGCTTCGCCCAGGCGGTAGGTGGTGCGGTACTTTTCATAAATCATGCTGACCTCGAAGCCCAGCGCTTCCAGCAGACGGCGGCAGGCATCTGCATCGCTGACTTCCACCTCCACTCCCTGACGAACGGCTACCTCGGCGCCGGCTTGCCCGGCGCCTTTGTAGGTGAGCAGCGCGTGCCCATCCTGCCTCA
>NZ_DAOUBL010000368.1:0-4398 GCF_034432615.1 Bellilinea sp.
CTGGTGCTTGAACCGGCTGCTGCAAAAGCGGCAGATGAAAGCCTCATCCGCAATTTGCGCCGCAAGGTTCATCAAACCCTGCGGGCGGTCACCCGCGATTTCCGCGAATTCGAATTCAACACCATTGTTTCGGCTTTAATGGAACTGCTGAACGAAATGAACAAAGCCAAGCAGGGTGGGGCGTATGGCACCCCCGCCTGGGAAGAAGCGGTGGATATCTACCTGCGGATGCTGGCGCCGGTTGCGCCGCACATCAGCGAAGAGTTGTGGGAAAGATTGGGAAAACCCTACTCGGTTCACACTCAATCCTGGCCTGTAGTGGATGAAGAGGCTGCCCGCGAGGAAGAAATTACGCTGGTTGTGCAGGTAAATGGAAAAGTGCGTGACCGGATTCAGGTGCCGGTCAATATCTCGGAAGAGGAAGCCAAAGCCATGGCTCTGGCTACCGAAGGTGTCCAACGCCATCTGGAAGGACGCAGCCCGCGCCAGATTATCTATGTGCGTGGCAGACTGGTAAACGTCGTGTTTTGACCACATCGGCCGAAGGAGGAGAGCCTTTTTGAATTGCGGCGGCGAAGCATCCGCTTCGCCGCCGCGTTTAATCCAGTCCCTTTTGAAAAAGCGGTATACTGAGTGAGGATTTTTTTTCTTCAAAAAAGGAAGATTTTATGCGACTCGAAGAATTGAACTGGATGGATGTTGAAATCTACCTCAAACAGGATGACCGTCTGATGCTGGTTTTAGGCGCATGTGAGCAGCACGGTTATCTCAGCCTTTTGACGGATGTGCGCATTCCTCTGGCGCTGGCGGACGCTGCCAGCGAAAGGAGCGGTGTGCTGGTTGCCCCTCCTTTGAACTTTGGCGTTTCACCCTACTTTCTGGCTTACCCCGGCACGATCAGCCTGCGCTCCAGCACACTGATTCAGGTGGTGGAGGACATGGTCAGATCGGTTTACCGCCAGGGGTTTCGGCGTTTACTGGTTCTGAACGGCCATGGCGGCAACGATGGGGCGCGGAATGTGCTGGTAGAGCTGGCCAATGAACTGCCGGGGTTGAAAGTTGGATGGTATGCGTGGTGGAAATCCCACAGCGTTGAAGCGGTGGCAGAAAAGCATGCACTAAAACCGGCGCATGCCAACTGGTTAGAAGCCTTTTCGTTTGTACAGGTGAGCGAATTGCCTCAGGGTTCAAAAATTCCCCCTTCCTATCAGGGTTTGCCCAATGCCGAGGAAATGCGGCAGCTGTACGGGGATGGCAGTTTTGGCGGTGAATATGCTGCCCGACCGGAAATTATGCAGGAATTATTCGATGCAGCCCTGACAGATATTCTGTATTTGCTGCAATTTGAGTAGGAAAATGCTGGTTTAAGGAAAAGTATTAGTCCAAACAACTTAAGAAATGGTGTTTGCCATTCATTCAGCTGCAAAAGGGAAGGGGAGAAATTGGAATTCTTACCCGGAAAAAACTGATTTTGGCGGGATTTGGTAAATTTTCAACTCCTAAAATGTTTTCAATATTAAAAAATCATGTATAATGTGTTAAGAAATTTGAAACTCCCTCAGCCCGGAATGATCAAAGCGTTGGAAAAGCATTGCAGTGGCAGGGAGAAACCGTTTGTGTTTGGATTTTCTCTCTCCATTGGGGAGAGATTATGGGATCAGTAGATTAGCCGGAGAGTGAAACGGCTCTGAATTCAAGGCGTGTACTTTTTTAGGTGAGTACGCGCGTGGACAGTGCAATTAAACCGGAGGCTGTCGGTGAAGTATACAGATAATGTACCTGTGGTGGGATTTACCAGAGCCTCACAAAGGATTCAAAATTATTTGAATCTGCTTTAATCTTCGCTCCCGGTATTATCTGCATTTTCACCCCGCACAAACTGGTTCTTCTCGGGCTGCTCCGGGCAGGCTGGTGTTGATTGGACGCGGAGCGTAAGATCACAGCATTAAAGGTACAAAGGCGTAACCCAAATCGAGTGAATGTTTACCTCGATGGGGAATTTGCTTTCGGACTTTCGCGAATTGTAGCTGCCTGGCTGCGGGTTGGACAAACCCTGAGTGAAGATAAAATTCGTTCACTCCAGGAAGAAGAGACCCGCGAAGTCGCCTATCAACGTGGTTTGCATTACCTGAGTTTCCGCCCGCGTTCAGAAGCCGAAGTTCGCCGCAAACTGCTGGAAAAAGGGTTTAACCAGCCATTGATCGAGGAGATCATTGAACGCTTGAAGGCCGAACGTTGGCTGGGTGATGCGGAGTTTGCGCGCTTGTGGACGGAAAATCGCACCACTTTTCGACCCCGCAGCCGCCGATTACTGCGTTATGAGCTAAGGCAAAAGGGAGTTTCGGAAGATCATATTGAGGAGGCGCTCAATCCTTTGGCGGAAGAGAGTGAACTGGCGTATCAGGCTGGTATTCGTTATGCGCGAAAATTGACCAGCCTGCAACCGGATGTGTTTCGCAAGCGGCTGATGGCGTTTTTAGCACGCCGCGGCTTTTCTTACGGAACGATTGCTCCGGTTGTGCGCCGCATCTGTTCCGAAAGAGAGATTGAGCAGCCCGAAACCTGACTCTGGAAAGAGGAATTGGAACATGGGACAATTTGGATTTGAAACATTGGTAGTCATTTTGTTGGTGGATGTGCTGGTTCTGGCTGCGGCGGTGTATTTTTTGACCCGCTACTTTGCCGAAAAATTCAAAAAGGATCAACAAAATAAAGCAGATGCAGTTTTACTGCAAGCGAACGAAAAAGCACGTGAGATCGAACTGGAAGCCAAAGATCGAGCACTGAAAACCTTGCAGGAAGCAGAGGCGGAAATCAACCGCCGCCGCATGGAAATCAACCGCGAAGAAGACCGTTTACAGAAACGGCGGGCAGAGCTGGATCAGCGCTTTGAGCGGCTGGAACAGCGTGAACAGGCGGTCAACAAGCGTCAGTCGGCTGTGGACAAACGCCTGAACGAAGTTGAAAAAATGTACGAGCAGCATATGGCGGAATTGCAGCGGATTGCGCAAATGACCGTCGAGGAAGCCCGAGCGGTTTTACTCCAGGAAGCCGAAAAAGAAGCCCGCGCCGACATGGCACGAATCATCCGCCAAATTGAGGCAGAAGCGCGAGCCGAAGGTGAAAAGCGCGCCCGCGAGTTGATTGCCGAATCCATCCAGCGGGTGGCTTCGGATCATGTGGTCAGCGTGACCACCTCGGTCATTTCTCTGCCCAACGAGGAGATGAAAGGGCGTATCGTTGGACGGAATGGGCGAAACATCCGCGCCTTTGAGCAGGCCGCCGGTGTAGATGTGATTGTAGATGATACTCCTGAGGCGGTTACCATCTCCTGTTTTGACCCGGTGCGGCGCGAAGTTGCCCGCCGGGCGCTGGAACGCTTGATTGTGGATGGACGTATTCACCCGGCGCATATCGAAAAAATTCTCAACGAAGAACAAAAAGAAGTGGATAAAAGCATCATCGAAGCCGGCGAGCAAGCGGCGTATGACGCTGGGGTGACCGGTCTGCACCCCGAAGTCACCAAAGTTTTAGGTCGTTTGAAGTACCGCACTTCCTACGGACAGAATCAACTGGCGCATGCTGTGGAGGTGGCCAAACTTTCGGCAGTGCTGGCGGCCGAGCTGGGCGCAGATGTGGATTTGTGCCGTATGGGTGGCCTGCTGCACGATTTAGGCAAGGCCATGGATCATAACACCGACGGCACACACGCCATGATCGGCGCGGAATTTGCCAAACGGTACGGCGTTCCGGCAAAGGTCGTCAATATCATTGCCTCTCATCATCACGAAGTGGAACAGGAAACGGTGGAAGCCATTATCGTGGAAGCCGCCGATGCCATCTCTGGCGCCCGACCCGGTGCCCGCCGCGAAGATTTGGAGCAGTACATCAAACGCCTGCGCGCACTGGAAGAAATTGCCAATTCCTTCAAGGGCGTCAGCCAGAGTTACGCCATTCAGGCTGGGCGTGAAGTGCGCATCATCGTCCGTCCAGAAGATATTGACGATCTGGCGGCCACACGGCTGGCAAGGGATATTGCCAAAAAGATTGAAGAAACCATGCAGTATCCGGGACAGATTAAAGTGACCGTCATTCGCGAAACCCGGGCTGTGGACTACGCCCGCTGAACCGGCTGCCCATGAAGCAGTTACTGCAAAACTTGCGGGATGGAAAAGCCCTTGTGGTGGATGTGCCGGCACCGACTCCCAAACCGGGAATGGTGCTGGTGCGCAATGCAGCTTCTTTGATTTCTGCCGGCACAGAACGCATGGTGGTGGATTTTGCCGGAAAAAGTCTGGTAGGAAAAGCGCGTTCCCGTCCCGATCTTGTGCGTCAGGTGCTGGACAAAGCCCGCCGCGAGGGGGTGTTAAACACCCTTGAAGCGGTTTTCAACCGACT
>NZ_DAOUBL010000369.1:0-2834 GCF_034432615.1 Bellilinea sp.
GCGCCTGCGATTTTGGGGGAGGCGGGAGGGGGACGAAACTCGAAAGTTGATGTAAAAATGATTTATCCCGAATTGGCGTTAAAATAATCTTGATGACTTACCAAAAAAGAGAACAAATTTCATGAACAGAACCTCGCAATCTCAAATTGTATCGTATCATCCGCTCGCGATTGTCGGACTGGTGCTGGGCATCCTGGGGTTGGGAGTTTTACCCCTGGTTGGCTCGATTGGGGCAATCATCGCCGGCAAAATGGCGCAAAAAGAAATTTCAGAAAAACCGGATATCTTCACCGGTGAAAACATTGCCCGCGCCGGGATTGTGATGGGGTGGATCGGGGTAGCACTGGGTTCGTTGGTCTGTATCCTCGCGCTGTTGGCGTTCCTTTTCTTCATCCCAATCCCGACCCAGTCAATTCCCCGGTACTGAGCGGAAATGGACGCTCCGAAACACTGGAAAGATCTCATTAACCGCTTTTTCAACCGGCTGCGCTGGCGGCTTACCCTGAGTTTTACGCTGGTCACCCTGGGGGCAATCTTAATGGCAGCCTGGTGGTTCTTTCTGGCGTTCAATCTATATCTTTCTCGTCTCCTGCCAGACATTTTTGTAAATGAGATGAGTGGTGAACTCCTGATGACTGCGATTCGTCTGGCAGGACCTGCTCTTTTGGTTTTGATTATCCCGGCTGTGCTGGTTGGAACTTTATTTGGTTTTTTCACTGCTCGTTGGTTAGAAAATCGCCTTGACCATTTGCGCGAAACAACCAACGCCTGGGCCAATGGCAACTTTAAACCGCGCATTCATGATCCGGCACAAGATGAGATTGCCCGCTTCGGCAGGCAGCTCAATCAGATGGCTTCCGAATTAGAAACCCTGTTGATGACCCGGCAGCAGCTGGCTGCCATGGAAGAACGCAATCAACTGGCTCGAGATCTCCACGATTCGGTCAAGCAAAATCTGGCAGCAGCTATTCTTCAAATCAGCGCTGCTCGAAATTTGATCGAAACCAGGCCTGACGGTGCCAAACTGGCGCTCCATCAGGCTGAGAATCTCGCACTCCAGAGCCAGCAAGAACTGACCAATGTGATACTGGAACTGCGTCCGGCTGCTCTGCATGAGAAGGAACTGACCGCCGCACTGAAAGATTACCTGCAACAATGGCAGCAACAAAATCATCTTGCTATTGAATTTTCTCATTCCGAAAACCTGAAACTTTCCTTCAGTCAGGAATTGACCCTCTTCAGAATCGTGCAGGAAGCGCTTGCCAATGTGAGCCGCCATAGCGGGGCAAATCAGGTCAATGTTGCTCTCTGGGGGGATAGTCGGGAGGTAATTCTGGCAGTGCAGGACAATGGTCGCGGATTTGATCCGCATGGGTTAAATTCCCCCGGTTTTGGCTTGAAAAGTATGCAAGACCGGCTTGAAGAAATCGGTGGAAGGCTTGAGATCGAAAGTTCACCCGGACAAGGTACCCGTCTTTCCGCTCATTTGCCGCTCAGGTTTGAACCGCGAAACGAGGTTAATACGCATGAGTGAACCACACAATCCGATTACGGTGATCATTGTGGACGACCACGCCGTTGTGCGGCAGGGCTTAATCGCTTTTCTGCAAACCCAGGATGACATTGAAGTGATTGGTGAGGCAGAAAATGGCGTCCAATTGCTCGAACTTCTCCCCCATAGCGTGCCCGATGTCCTTCTAATGGATTTGATCATGCCGGACATGGACGGCGTGGAGGCAACCCGGCGGGTAAAAACCATTAGTCCTCATACCCAGGTCATCATTTTCACTTCTTACTACAAGGATGAACATATTTTTCCGGCTGTCCGGGCAGGCGCACTATCCTATATTCTTAAGGATTCAAAACCCGATGAGCTGGCCGATGCAATTCGTAAAGCTTCGCGAGGTGAGGCAGTCCTTCATCCGCGCGTTGCTGCTCGACTGGTACAGGAAGTTCAAGGTGCGCGCCGCGAAACGCTCAACCCATTTTCCGAATTAAGTGACCGCGAAATGGAAATCCTGCGTCTGATTGCCAGCGGAATATCAAACCGCGAGATTGCCGAAACCTTGTTCATCAGTGAAAAAACGGTCAAGAGCCATGTCAGCAACATTCTTTCCAAACTACACCTGGCAGACCGTACTCAGGCAGCCGTGTACGCATGGAATCAGGGGATCGTCAGACGGGATGAATAATCCAACCCCGCTTTCGGAAGAGAATATTCAAGTCTGGATTGCAAAGTTGCGTTCAATGCGGAAATACCACACGCTGGATTTACCAGAAGCCCTGCTGCGTGATTTGATTGTTGAGGAATTTGCCCGGCAGTCAAATCCAGACAAGGCCTTGCAATCCGTACGCGAGAAGCTTCACAATATTGTCGCCCCCTATCTTGGCGATCCGGATTATTTCGCATCACAAACCGCCATGCAGGCCGCCTTTGCCAGTGGTGATCCACAGTCCATTCGGGATTTTTGCCTGTCCATGCTGGCAAGCCACGCCTCCACCCGCGAGCGGATTGCTTGGCTGGATAATTTCTACACACGCCTGTGGGAGATAACTGGCCTTCCCCAAAGCGTCCTTGACCTGGCCTGTGGTATGCAGCCCTTTGCCCTGCCGTGGATGAAACTACCCCCTTCCACCCGCTATCATGCTTACGACCTGCACCGTCCGCGGGTGGAGTTGATTAACCTGTTTTTTGAGTTGAGCGGTCGTCCCTGCCTTGCTTTTCACCAGGATATTCTGGTAGAGCCCCCGACAATTCCAGCGGACGTTGCCTTTTTCTTCAAAGAGGCTCACCGCTTTGAGCAGCGTCGCCGCGGGGCATGCCGGTCGTTTTT
>NZ_DAOUBL010000370.1:0-15131 GCF_034432615.1 Bellilinea sp.
TCTCCGCTTTTTAAAAACTTACGAACCCTGGATTTATCTGGTGCTGGTAGGGACGGGCCTGTTTGCCATGCGCCGTATGCTGGCAGCCTTGCAGGAATTGCGAACCGCGGTGTTTGGACTGGAAAAGGAGAGCGCCCAGCGTCGCTTCCGCTCATCCCTCTCGGTTTTCTTGTTTGTTCTGATGCTGGGGGCTTCGGAGTTTGTGTTGACCACCATTGTTTTCCCCGATTTTCCCAATGTTCAGGCCATGGCAACCCCTACTGCCGATCTGCTGGCGACCCCAACCGCTACCCTGCCCCCCGTTTCAGTGGAAACCCCTCAAGCCGAAGCGATTGGTATCCCTACCCTGGATGTTTCCGCTCAGGATGGGTGCATACCGGGAGTCATTGAGTGGACTTTTCCGAAGGCGGGTGAAACCTTGAAGGGACTGGTTACCCTGCGCGGAACGGTGAGTGTGCCGAATCTCGGTTTTTATAAATATGAATACAACGAGCCGTCATCCAATCTGTGGGTTACCATTGCGGCTGGCGATCGGGTGATTGTGGATCAACCGCTGGGCGGTGAGGGCAGCGGCCAGTGGGACACCACCACGCTCACCCCCGGCGACTATCGTTTACGCCTGGTTGTGACGGATAATGTGAACAATGTTTTTCCTGCCTGTGTCATTCCGGTCAGAATTTCTGCGCCATAATTTTATGGAGGAATATGCCTGAAATTGAAGTAAGACCTGCTCAATTAGGTGAAATTCCGGTATTGATTTCGCTTGAACATTACGGTAAAAGCGATTATGTGTGGCAAATGGAGCGCCTGGTTGAGGAAACTCAGCTTTCGGTTACCTTCCGTGAGGTGCGTTTGCCGCGCTCGGTCAAGGTGGAGTACCCCTACAGCATGGAGAGCTTGCCGGATCGTCTGCGGCAACAGACCATTCTGCTGGCAGCTGTGTTGAAAGGAGACATCGTTGGATACGTTGGCGTGGAAGAGCGGGTGGGGACGCGGACAGCCTGGGTGGCGCATCTGGCAGTGGCGGCACACTGCCGCAGAGAAGGAATTGCCAGTGCTTTATTGCTGGCAGCGCAAGGATGGGCCAGCCGGCGTGGTTTGCGGCGGATGATTCTGGAAACGCATTCTAAAAATGCCCCTGCTATCCGCATGGCGTTGAAACTGGGTTTTGAATTTAGCGGTTACAATGATCAGTACTACGCAAATCAGGATATTGCGTTATTTTTCAGCAGTATGTTGAGGTAATCCATCAAAGGTGATTGAATGGGAGTCTTGATCACCATTAACCAGATTCTCATGGCAGGAGTGGCGATTACAGCCTTTTCGCTGCTGCTGTATTCGTTAACCTTCAACTTGCGGGAACGAGTTGCCCGCTCGTTTGCGATGATCCTTTTTTGTTTGGTGGTCATATACTCGGCTGAATCGCTCGCCAGTGTTGCTCCCCGCCGGGAGGAATTGGAATTATGGTTGCGGTTGCAGTGGGTTGGGATCGTATTTTTGCCCTCGGCCTACCTGCATTTTTCGGATGCGCTGCTGGCGACCACTGGAAAACCCAGCCGGGGTAAACGCCGCTGGGCTATCCGCCTTTCATATGTTTTGGCTGTTTTGTTTCTGGCAATGCTGCCGCTGGGTTTGCTGGTGGGCGAACTGGCGGCAGATTCACAACCTGCGCCATATCTCAAACCGGTATTGGGTACCGATTTATTCATGCTGGTGTATTTTGTTTCAATTGGCATGGCATGGTACAACTTTGTGCGGGCATTCAGACGCTCGGCAACCGGTACCAGCAAAAGGCGGATTGGCTACCTGCTGGTTGGTTCGATTGCCCCCGTGCTGGGGTCATTTCCGTTTTTGCTGTTTTCATCCAATTTTGCCGCCCAACACCGGCTGACCTTTTGGGTGTTTTCGGTGCTGACAAACTTCCTGGTGGGCGGGTTGGTGGTGATGATGGCATATTCGGTGGCGTTTTTCGGGGTTGCCCTGCCAGACCGTACCATCAAGAGCCGGCTCTTTAAGTGGATTTTGCGCGGGCCGGTGACCGCCTCAATTACGCTGGCCTTGACGACCATTCTCCGCCGCGCAGGTGAATTATACGGCCTTCCATATAACGCGCTGGTCCCCATTGTCATGGTGGCAACCATTTTGACCGGACAATATCTGGTTACTTTGACCTTTCCCATGCTGGAGCGCTGGCTGTTTTACGGAAAGGATAAAGATGAAATCGAAGTCCTGCGCAACCTGGAGCAACGGTTAATTACCCGCAACGATTTGCGCCAGTTTTTGGAGATGATTCTTGCGGCAGTGTGTGACCGACTGCAGGTGAGAGGCGCTTATGTGGCTGCCCTTAACTCCGAAGGGCTTGAGATTGTCGTACGGGTTGGGAAGACCTTTTTTGATGAGGATCAGAACCCTGTTGACCTGGAAAGTGTGATCCGTGCCAATCATCTTTCGCTGGAAATGTTCAACTGGGGTGATGATATTCTCATTCCGCTGGTGGATCAAGACGAGGAGGGCGCTCCTGACTTGATTGGGTTACTTGGAATCACTGGCGCAGCCGGAATGCGTTTGGATGAGGATCAAATTCAGGTGATCAACAATTTTAGCGAACGGGTCTTGCTGGCCCTTAAGGATCGCCGTCTGCAGGAGGGGGTTTTCCGGTCAATCAGCGAACTGGCTACCAAAGCAGCTTATATCCAGCAATTACAAGCCGCTGGCCGATATGATCAATCGGGACTGTTAAGTGATGAAATTCCCTTGGCTGCCGCTGATTTTTCCCAGTGGGTAAAGGACGCTCTTTCGCATTACTGGGGCGGCCCCAAGTTGACCGAGAGCCCGTTGACGAAGTTGAAAATTGTGCAGGCCATGCTGAGCCGCTATGACGGCAATACTTCCAATGCGCTGCGGGCAATTTTGAGAGAAGCGATTGAACGAGTCCGTCCGGAGGGAGAACGGCGCTTCACCGGTGAATGGGTATTGTATAATATCCTGGAAATGAAATTTTTGGAGGGGAAGAAGGTGAGAGAAATTGCCATGCGTCTGGCGATGTCGGAAGCCGACCTGTACCGTAAACAGCGGGTGGCAATTGAGGCGGTTGCCAAAGCAATTCTGGAAATGGAAACCCAAAATGGGCACACGAACGAATTGCCAAAATCGGAGTGATTGATATACAATAAATAAACCTTATTTGTACTTATTGCAGGGAGGTTAACAGGATGGTTGCCAAAAAAACAGGTACGGATCTGGGGGAACAGCAAGCAGATCCAATTGATGAGGGGTGGTGGGCGGCAGTTCTTGCGGATGAGGAGTTATATGCGCCTCCCCGCAAAGGAGCAAATTCAAGCGGAGCAAATGAGGGAACAGTTATTCCCACCGATTGGGGGTATGTTCAGCGAATTTTTGAAGAGGACGAAATTGTTCCCCTCAAGGTGCATGGTTTCAATCGCGGGGGGGTCCTGGTGCAGGGCAAAGGCATTCAGGGATTCGTGCCGGTTTCCCATCTTGTGGAAATGCCGACCGATGCAAGTGAGGAAGAACGCCGGAGTATTTTAGCCGGATATGTCAACCGCGTCATCCGCCTGAAGGTCATTGAATGTGAACCGCGCTGCGAACGAGTTGTCCTTTCGGAACGGGCTGCGCTGGCAGGTGAAGGTCAGCGGCGAGCCTTATTTTCCACCCTCAAAGAAGGGGCGGTGGTCAATGGACGCATTACCAACATCACCAACTTTGGGGTGTTTGTGGATCTGGGCGGTGTGGAAGGATTGATTCACGTTTCGGAGATTTCGTGGGGACGGGTGCAGGATCCGGCTGATCTGTTGAGCGTCAATCAAGAAGTTCAGGTGCTTGTGCTGCAAGTGAATGAGGACACTTCACGAATTGCACTCAGCCTCAAGCGGCTGCAGCCAAATCCGTGGGAAACCATGGCGGTGCGTTACAAACCCGGCGATGTGGTGCGTGGTTGGATCACTTCTCTGACTCGATTCGGGGCTTTTGCGCGACTGGAGGAAGGCGTGGAAGGTCTTATACACGTTTCCTCGATCCGGCTGCCCCCGCAGTGTAAAAGCATTCATCATTATTTGAGTGTCGGGCAGGAAGTGAACGTTCGCATTCTGCATCTGGATACGGAGCGCCGCCGACTGGGACTGGGATTAGTACAAACCGAATGAGCCCTTCCAAAAAGAAGGCCGGCAAGTCCGTCCAAAAAAGATTTTCAGAAAATCAATTGAAGGCTTCATCCCTTTTAGAGGGGGTGGGGCGGGCGATGGTGCGTCTTGAACGGTATGGACGGGATATGGCAGGTATTTTACTGCTGGTGCTGAGTTTGTTAACCCTGTTGGTACTGCTGGGGTTGACCAGCGGCTCTTTTATTTCTCCTTTCGGATACTGGTTGAAGCGCTGGCTGGGGGTTGCCAGTTATCCTTTGGCAGTTTTAACCACCCTTGCGGGTGTTTCTCTGCTGCGCAGTAACCCGGCGCAAAATCGCCGCTTCCCCTTAGGGCGTATTCTTGCCTGGGAAGGGTTGATTTTTACCACCATGGCATTTCTGGCGTTGCTGGGGGGGGCTTCGGTGGAGCGGGCAGAGGCGGGTCTGGATGGGGGTGTAATTGGCTGGGGGTTGGCGTACCTGCTCGGCCAGTTCTTGCCTTTGCCCTGGAGCAGCCTTTTGCTGGTTTTGCTGGGGATCTGGTTTTTATCCAGTGCGACCGGTTTTCATCACTGGGCTGGTCAGCGTGTTCAGGCGTGGATTGACTCTTTGCCGGTGGAAATGCCAGCCGTAACTCACTCGCAACCAACCGGCATGGATGAAAATCACCCCAAAATTCAGCGGGAGGAAGGCATTCCCGTCCCGGTGGTTGCCTATCAGCGCGAGGAAAATCTGCCGCCGCTTTCATTACTGGCAAAGGAAGAGAGCAACGGTCTCGATGAAGAGCGGATTCTGGCGATTGCCCGTCAGATCGAAAAAACTTTGGCAGAATTTGGGGTTCCTTCACGGGTGGTTGGATACCGCAAAGGGCCAACCGTCACTCAATTTGCGGTGGAACCCGGCTATGTCGAAAAACCGGCCGCGGATGGAAAAATGATTCGCCAGAAAGTGCGCGTAGCCCAAATTTCGGCGTTGACACGCGACCTGGCGCTGGCGTTGGCTGCTGAGCGATTGCGCATCGAAGCGCCCGTGCCGGGCCATTCTTATGTTGGGGTGGAAGTGCCGAACAGCAGCACCACACTGGTCAGGCTACGCCCAATTCTCGAATCGCCGGAATTCTTGAAGTTGCAATCGCCACTGGCGATTGCACTGGGCAGGGATGTGTCCGGTCAGCCAGTGGTGGCGGACCTGGCGCGCATGCCGCACCTGTTGGTGGCAGGGACCACCGGTTCGGGTAAATCGGTCTGTCTGGCTTCGATCATCACCTGTCTGGTGATGAATAATTCACCAGCCACATTACGGCTGGTGGTGCTGGATCCAAAGATGGTCGAACTGGCCCGTTTTTCCGGTCTGCCGCACATTTTGGGCAAGGTGGAAACCGATATTGAACGCATGCTGGCGGTGCTGCGCTGGACCCTGGTTGAAATGGAACAGCGCTATCGCTTGTTTGAAGCCAACGCAGCGCGCGATTTGAACGCTTACAACCGCAAAGCCGAACGGCGCGGCATGATACCCCTGCCTCGCATCGTGGTGCTGATTGACGAACTGGCCGACCTGATGATGTCGGCGCCGGATCAGACCGAGCACAGTCTGGTCAGGCTGGCCCAGATGGCGCGGGCAACCGGCATTCACCTTGTCATCGCGACGCAGCGGCCGAGCACGGATGTGGTAACCGGCCTGATTAAGGCCAATTTTCCGGCGCGAATTGCCTTCAGTGTGGCATCTTCGATCGATTCACGGGTTATTCTGGATGTCAACGGAGCCGAGTCGCTGCTTGGCAGAGGGGATATGCTGTTCTTGAACCCGGAATCCGGTACACCACAGCGGGCGCAGGGGGTTCTGCTTCAAGATCAGGAAATCGAGCGGGTGATTGAATTCTGGCAGCAGAGATTGACCGATCAGACCGAACAAACAGCGCCGTGGGAAGATTTGATCAATCAGGATGACGAGGGGGACGATTTGATTGAGAAAGCCATTGAACTGGTGCGCCGTACCCAACGCGCCAGCGCCAGTCTGCTGCAGCGCCGCCTGCGAATCGGTTTTCCGCGGGCTGCGCGCTTGTTGGATGAATTGGAAGAAAGAGGGATTGTCGGCCCGGCGCAGGGAGGCGGAAAAGACCGCGAAGTGTTGATAGATCCACTGGATGATGACTCCTCTGAGGATGATGATTAATCTTTAAACGGGGGGATTGCTTGACAGTTTGCATCAGGTAAGATAGGATACAAACCAGAAAATCTGCGGTGAACTTCCGCAACTGCATCTCTTTTATCATGGTGAAGCGTGGTTCGGACAGAAAAACAACCCCCAAAAGGGACATTTACCGACTTCTTACGCGCCCGTTTCAAGGGAGTGCTTGACCCAATTGGGGCTTTCTTCATTCGATTGGGGTTGACGCCAAATAGCGTTACTCTGTTAGGACTGCTGGGAATTTTTGCTGCGTCAGTATTGCTGGCCCGCGGGCATTTTTTTTGGGGCGGGCTGGTGGTGCTGATCATGGCGCCGCTGGATGCGCTGGACGGCACCATGGCGCGCCTGCAGGGAAACCCCACCCGCTTTGGAGGCGTGCTTGATTCCGTGGTTGACCGCTTTGCGGAAATTATCTTGATTGGCGGATTGATGATTTATTACCTGCAACAAGGCGAGGGTCTGCCTGTGCTGCTTGGTTATGCTGCGGCCAGCGGTTCTTTGATGGTTTCATACGTCAAGGCGCGTGCCGAAGCGGCCCACTTTTCAGTAAAAGGTGGCTTGTTGACTCGTGTGGAGCGATTTCTGGTTCTCATCCCGTTGCTCCTGCTCAGTCAGCCGTTGATTGCATTGTGGATTCTGGCAATTTTAGGGAATTTCACGGCTTTACAGCGTATCTGGCTGGTGTATCAGCAAAGCCGCCAGGGAGAAGACTTGCCAAAGGCATAAATTTACAATGAGGTGTGAGGATGCCGAATAGTTTCAGTATAGGCCCAATTACCATTCACTTATATGGCGTGATTATCATGTTTGGGGCGATCATGGCTGCCTGGCTGTCTGCCTGTCAGGTAAAACAGCGCAACCTGAGCCCTGATCTGGTGTGGGATATGCTGCCCTGGTTATTAATTGCGGGTGTCATTGGTGCGCGTGTCTGGCACATCTTAACTCCCCCGGCTTCTATGGTCGAACGCGGAATTACAACCTGGTATTACCTGACCCATCCACTGGATGCCATTGCCATCTGGAACGGCGGGCTTGGCATTCCCGGCGCTGTGATGGGCGGGGCGCTGGCGTTGTACCTTTACTGCCGTAAAAAGGGGCTGATCTTTGCCGAATGGACGGACATCATTGCCCCCGGATTGGCACTGGCGCAGGCAATTGGGCGATGGGGCAATTTTGTGAATCAGGAATTATACGGGGCACCAACCAATCTGCCATGGGCAATTTTCATTGATCCGGTTCACCGCCTGCCTGAGTTCAAGGACATCGCCTACTATCATCCGCTGTTCTTATATGAATCCATTTACAACCTTCTCAACATGGCCTTTCTGCTTTGGGCAGGGCGAAAATTCAGCAACCGGTTGAAGAAAGGCGACATCTTTTTAATGTATTTGATCATTTACCCGGTTGGGCGTTTTTTCCTGGAATTTCTACGATTAGACCCTTCGCCTTTGGCGGGTCTGAATGTCAACCAAACACTAATGGCGGTGATTGCGATCAGTTCAGCGGTTGGGTTGTTGTGGCGGCACCGCAAGGGAAGCAATCCATCGCAAACGATTAGCGGCTGAAATTTTATCGGATGGATAGAACGAATTTGAGGGGATGAAAAATGATTTACGCAGAAAATTTGACCAAGCACTTTGCCGATTTCGTTGCCGTGCAAGGCATTAATCTGGATGTGCCGGCCGGGCAGGTGCTGGCCTTGCTCGGACCGAACGGCGCCGGTAAAACGACTACCGTACGCATGTTGACCTCCGTGCTGCGCCCGACCAGCGGGAGCGCAAAGATTGCCGGTTACGATGTGGTTCAAGAAGCGGAAAAAGTGCGTGCTTCAGTAGGGGTTTTGACCGAGCATCATGGTCTGTATGCTCGAATGAATGCCGATGAATATCTGACTTTTTATGGACGCCTGTATCGGATGCCAGACCCGGTCATTGAGCAGCGTAAGAGTGAATTATTGGAACAGTTTGGTCTTTCAGATGCGCGCAAAAAGAAACTTGGCGAATACTCCAAAGGCATGCGGCAAAAGCTAGCGCTGGTGCGCGCCTTGCTGCATAACCCGCCAGTGCTGTTGCTGGACGAGCCGACTTCTGCCATGGATCCGGAGAGCGCAAGAATTGTGCGGGATGCCATCCTTGCCCTGCGTTCTGACCAGCGGGCGGTCATCCTTTGTACCCACAACCTTGCAGAAGCGGAGCAGCTTGCCGATCAAATTGCCATCATTCGCCGTGGACGGATTATTTTGAATGATGTGCCCGAACGGCTCAAACGAGTCTTGCTGGGACCGGAGGAATATGAGGTAGTTATGCGGAACGGCGCGGTAATCACTGCCGAAATTCTGCCGCATGGAGTTACCCTCAGCCGACAGGAAAATGGCCGCTTTGTATTTCAAATTGACCAGCCGCAGGCAACCATCCCGGTGTTGTTGAAGAGCCTGTTGGATCACAACCTGCCGGTGCTGTCCTGCGCACCTGTGCCGCGCAGTCTGGAAGAAGCTTATTTACGGGCAGTCAGCCTGAACGAGGAAAACCGCAATGAGAGCAATTGATCTTCGTCCAGCCCTGATCATCGCGCAGCGGGAGGTACGCGACCAGTTCCGCGATTGGCGAATTATCTTCCCGATTGTGTTCTTAACGCTGTTTTTCCCTTTTCTGATGAATTTCACCGCCCGACAACTGCTCAATTTTGTCAATCAATACGGTGCAGGGCTGGTTGGCGAGCGGTTGATTCCGTTTTTGTTGCTGATTACGGGCTTTTTCCCCATCAGTGTTTCACTGGTCATTGCGCTGGAAAGTTTTGTGGGTGAAAAAGAGCGTGGCAGTATTGAACCGCTGTTAACCTCACCGCTTGCTGACTGGCAGCTTTACCTCGGTAAATTGCTTTCCTCCACTGTGCCGCCGCTGGTGGGCAGCTTTTTGGGGATGGCGGTCTATGTTGGCGGATTGCTCATCAATCGTATTCCCTTACCGGATGCAGAAACCATGCTGCAAATCATCGTCCTGACCATTATGCAGGCGGTGGTGATGGTCAGCGGTGCGGTGGTTGTATCCACCCAGGCCACCTCAGTACGGGCTGCCAATCTACTGGCAAGTTTCATCATTATTCCGATGGCCCTGTTGATTCAGGCTGAGGCGGTGGTGATGTTTTGGGGGCGAGAAACGCTCTCCCTCTGGTGGATTGTGTTTGGTCTGTTGGTGCTGGCAATCCTGCTGATTCGCGTGGGACTGGCGCATTTTCAGCGCGAAGAATTATTGGGCAGAGAAATTGACGTGCTCAATTTCCGCTGGATATGGCGCATCTTCTGGGGCAGCTTCCGCGGCGGCGCTCGCAATCTGCTGGATTGGTATCGGAATGTGCTGGGTAAGACTTTGCTTGAGCTGCGCGGCAGTTTTTTGGCAGCCGTGGTGCTCGCCGTAATTGTGATTATTCTCGGCGCTCAGCAGGCTGACCGCTTTGTCTTCATCTTGCCGGAAGGTCAATTTCAAGAACGTGTACAGGAGTTGGGTCTTGAGGTTCCAGGTGGCGCAATGGGGAACTTTACAAACATCTTTTTTCAGAACATGCGTGCGCTGATGATTGGATTACTGTTGGGATTGTTTTCTTTCGGTGTGTTGGGTACCCTGCCCCTGGTTGCAACGCTTGGTTTGCTGGGTTACCTCACCCGAATTATGGAAATCAACCAATTGCCGGCTGCTCAACTGATTCTTGCGGGGGTTGTGCCGCACGGCATTATTGAAGTGCCGGCAATTCTGCTGTCAACGGCGGCAGTTTTGCGAATCGGTTTTTTACTGGCAACACCGATGAAGGACAGGACGATCGGTGAGGTCTTCTTAATGGCGTTAGCCGGTTGGTTGCAAGTGATGGTCGGAGTGGTAACGCCTTTAATGCTCCTGGCAGCACTGATTGAATCGTGGATCACGCCGCTGATTCTGGTTCGCTTTTTCGGCTGATTCGGTACCAAAAAATTGTTTATGGAAAGGGAACGGCATGGATCAAATCATCTTTCTGGGCACCGCAAACGCCATTCCCGCCATCGGTCGGGAAAATACGCATTTATTAATCCGCCACGGTGAGGAAGCGATTCTGGTGGATTGCGCCGCCAACCCAATTGTTCACCTGCAGCGCGCTGGGGTCAACTTTGACCAAATCAATCATTTGATTTTGACTCATTTTCACCCGGACCATGTTTCCGGCGCTCCGCTGTTTTTGATGGATTTGTGGCTTTTGGGGCGGAAGAAGCCCTTGTTTATTTACGGGCTGGAACATACCCTCAGCCGGCTGCAAGCCATGATGGAATTATATGACTGGCGCTCCTGGCCGGGCTTCTTCCCAATCGAATATTGCATAATTCCAGTCGTGGAGGGGACAGCACTGCTGAAGTTAAGGGGTCTGGAAATTGTTGCATCGCCGGTCCGGCATCTGTTACCGACGATAGGCATTCGGGTTTCATTTGAGGATATTCAAAAAACGGCGGCCTATTCCAGCGATACCGAACCATGCGAAGAGGTTGAGCGTCTGGCGAAAGGTGCTGATATCCTGATCCACGAATCGGCGGGGAGCACCATCGGTCATTCTTCGGCGCAGCAGGCCGGAGAAGTGGCAAGCAAAGCCGGTGTGAAAAGTCTTTATCTGATTCACTATCCGGCTCATGTAACCAAACAAGCACTGATTCAAGAGGCACAGGCTGCTTTTGACGGTCCGGTGTTTGTTTGCGAGGATTTTATGGGGATTGATCTGACAACGGGCGCGTGAATTACCAGCCAAGCAGGAAAGGTTCCCACTCGATATATTCGGTCAGATGACGGCCGAATATATACAAAGCGGAAGCAGGCGGTTCGGAGGGAGTGCGCATCAGCTGCATACCGGCCTCAGTCAGTGTGCGCCCGCCTTTGCGATGGTTGCACTGCGGGCAGGCAGTCACCACATTAGTCCAGATGTGTTGACCCCCTAAGTGGCGCGGAATGACGTGATCAATGGTCAGATCGCCGCTGCGTTTACCGCAGTACTGGCAGGTGTAGTTGTCGCGCCGGAAGACCTCTCGCCGGGTCAATTTGACCCTGGGGCGGGGACGATGCACCATGTGTTGCAGGCGGATGATCGAGGGACGCGGGAATGAAGATCCAGCGGTGTGAATTTCGCCTCGTCCGTTCATCACCATGGATGCTTTATGTGTCAAAATCAAACCAACCGCACGGCGTAAGTCGCAGACATTGATTGGCTCGAAATTGGCGTTGAGTACCAGCACATTATCCGCCATTGCGACCTCACCTGCAAAATTATAGCACCACCTTTCTACAATCGCTATGAGAAATGGGTTAAGAAGTGTTAATATTGTACAAAGATACGCTTTCGGAGGTGAACGGTGAAAATCTTAATTGCGGGCGGTTCGGGTCTGATTGGCTCTGCTTTGACCCGTCATTATATGGAAAAGGGACAGGAAGTTTACATCCTGAGCCGGCGTGGTTCAACCGCGGGCTTGCCGGCAGGCGCCAAAGGTGTGGAATGGGATGCCCAATCGGCCGGGGGGTGGGGCGACCTGATGAATGAAATGGATGTGGTCATCAACCTGACCGGAGAAAACCTGGGGGCGGGGCGGTGGACAGAGGAGCGCAAGCAACGGTTTTACACCAGCCGCATCCAATCCGGCAAAGCGTTAATTGAAGCCATGCGCCAGGCTGCCCGAAAACCGGCGGTGCTGGTGCAGTCTTCGGCGGTTGGTTATTATGGAGATGGCGGTGATCAGGTGCTGGAGGAATCCAGTCCGCCGGGCAAGGATTTTCTAGCCCGTTTGTGTGTGGATTGGGAGGAATCGACCCGCGAGGCTGAGTTCATGGGCGTGCGGCGGATTGTTTTACGCACCGGTGTTGTGCTGGCAGAGGGGGCGGAGGTGTTGAACCGTTTGATTTTGCCGTTCCGTTTGTTTGTTGGTGGACCTTTGGGCAGCGGCAGGCAGTGGCTGCCGTGGATTCACATGGCGGATGTGGTGGGAGCAGTGGATTATCTGGTGGAAAATTCGAACTTCGATGGCATCTTCAATTTGAGCGCACCCCAGCCGGTTCAGAACGCTACTTTTGGGAAAACGCTGGCGCGCATTTTACATCGCCCATACTGGATTCCAGTGCCGGCCTTTGCCTTGAAACTGGTTTTGGGAGAGATGAGTAAACTGGTATTGGAAGGCCAACGCGCCATCCCAAAGCGGCTGCTGGAAGCCGGGTATGTCTTCCGCTTTGTGGAACACGAAGCGGCATTGCGCGACCTGTTAATCAAGGGCTGATTGGTTGGAGTGCGCTCTGCAGGATCGTTTCACCGATGATCTGAGCCAGTTGAGGATTGTTTTCTTCCAGCAGAACCGCAATGGCCAGCGGTGTTCCACCCCACTGAGGCAGCGTTCCGCCAATAAACCAGGTATATGCGCTTGAATCGTAGTGTTGAGCTGAAAGCGACTGCCAGATGGGGATATCTTCAGATGCCAGTTTGCTCACCGCTGCGGTGATGGCGGCACTGTTGCCGAAAACAGAAACCGGTGAGCCGGCCGGCAAAATGACCGCCCCCTGATGGGGTGTCAGTACCGAAACAGCCAGCCGCGGGCTGGGGCGCGTTCCGGCATTGGTCAATGCGGCGGCCGCCTGTGCCATTTGCAAAGGGGTTACTTTAACCTCGCTTTTCCCAATTGCTGCGTTCCGGCTGCTGGTCAGTTGACCGGTTTGGGCGGGGGGGGCCACATCCAGCCGAATATCCGGCGCGGTGAAAAAACCCAGGTCATTGAACAGTTGTTTCATCTGAGCGATGGTTATGGAGCGGCTCATCTCTACCAAAGCAGCCGGGCAGCCGGCTTCAATGGCCGTTTCAAGACTGAGCGGGACGCGCGGTGGACGGGCGCAGGTGAGGGTCTGATTTTCATAGTTGTAGGAAAGATTGAGTGGTAAAACAGGCAGGCTGCCCTTCTCGCTCAGGTAGGCATAGAAAAAAGGTCCCAGCACGGTAGCGGTGGGGTATTGACCCTGGGTAACCCGATTGACAAACGGAGCAGCGGGATCGTTCAGCCATTCGGCGTAGCGTTCATTGAGCTGGTTGGGATCGTAATAGGGATGAGAGGCAATTGCCAGTATCTCCCCGCTGCGGGCATTGAGCAGGACAATGGCGCCGCGATGATTTTCCATAAGGCCGTCGGCAATCCGCTGCAAACCAAGATCGAGGCTGAGGCGCACATCCAAACCTTCCGGCGGCTGAGAATATAGCAGCTCTGCCAGCCAGATTTGCGAAGCAGGGTTGCCCTGTAAACCGCTTAGATATCCATCCAGCGTGGCTTCCAACCCGGCTTTCCCAAAACGCGGGTTGATGTAACCGACCGTGTTGCCGAGCGGAGGATAGAGCAGTTCGCGGTTCAGACTGCCGCGTTCTCCGCTGGTGGTGGCAATCACTTCGTTGCGCCGGTCCAGCAAATCACCCCGTGGGACAAACCGCAAATTGACCATCCAACGAATATTGTCAGGGCGTGAAAGTAAGGCATCGGCGCGGACAATGCTCCACCAGCCGGCCAGAATTGCCAGCGCGCTAAAACCGATCAGAAAAAGCGCCGATACCCACGTGTAGGCCCGCGGCTGTTGAACGGGCAGGGGTGGATCATTGTGGGGGGTACTGATCCACAGCAGCATCCCAACGGCAATGAAACAGGTAACCAGTGAAGAGCCGCCATAGGACACAAACGGTAGTGTGACCCCGGTCAGTGGCAGCAGACGCAGGTTGCCGCCCATGATCAAAATGGCTTGAATGGCAAAATACACACCAATCCCGGCAGCCAGAAAACGCTGGAAGGTGGTACGGGCGGCCAGCGAGATAGAAAAACAGCGGTAAGTCAACAGCGCAAACAGGGAGATGATTGCCAGCATACCCGCCAGCCCGCTTTCTTCGGCAATTGCGGCGGCGATAAAATCGGAATGGGCTACCGGCACGAGCGCAGGGCTGCCAAGTCCTATCCCGCTGCCCAGTAATCGCCCGGCGGCAACTGAAATCAGGGACTGGACGATTTGAAAGGAACGGTTGGCAGGATCAGCCCATGGGTCAAGCCAGGCTTCAATGCGCAGGCGGATGATGTCGAAAACCAGGCTGCCTGCCACTGTCGCAGCCAGCAAAAACAATCCACTGATGATTAAAATCCTTCTGCGACCGGCAGCCAGGAAAATCACAAGCGTATAAATTCCGATGATGAGAGTGGCAGCGCCAAGATCGCGCTGAAGCACAAGCATCAGGGCAGCCGAACCGGTCATGATCAGGGTGGGGGCAAGCAGGGTGGGCAGCCCAAAATGGAAGGGGATGCGATCTGCCAGATAGGCTGCCAGATAAATCACCAGCAGCAACTTTAACGGCTCGGATGGTTGCAAGTAAAGACCACAGCAGCCCAGCCACAGACGCGGGCCTTCGCCGGGCGGATAAGTGCCCAGTAAAAAAGTGAGCGCGGTCAGCAGTAAACCAACCGTCAGCCAGAGATATTTATAGCGGCGCAGCCAGCTGAACACCTGTGGATAGCGGTTTGTGAGAATCAGGGCAATCATCCCGACGGTCAGCCAAAGGGTTTGGCGGTTGCCTAATTGGCTATCCAGCCGGTAAATGGTGAGCAATCCCCAACCGCTCAACAGGCCGGTGACTGGCAGGAGGTAAGGGTCGTGCTCTTCTAACTGGCGGTTAAGAAAGCGATAAGCCAGGCTGAAAAGCGCCAGCCAGCCTGCCCAGCCAATCCAGTGCAGCCAGCGGTACTCAACCTGAAAGGTATGCAGTCTGACCGCCGGGGAGAGCGTCAAAATCAGGC
>NZ_DAOUBL010000371.1:0-3864 GCF_034432615.1 Bellilinea sp.
GCGTAAGGAAATTTTTGCCACCCGCATCCGCCGCCTGCCGATTTGCCGCTGGATTTTCAACCTGCTGCGTTCGGCGGATAATCAGCAACTGAAATGGAATGTGATTCAAACAGCGCTGGAACTGGAATTTCCGCCCGAAGAAGCCGAAAAGCAGCTCGAAACGGTGGTGGATTGGGGCCGTTACGCTGAGGTGCTGGGTTATGACGATAAAAGCGAGACGATTTACCTCGAAAGCGCACCCATTGCGGTTTGATTTAACTGGATTTTATTAATCGCCATGTCCGCTCGGCAAGGCTGCGGATGGAGAGATGTTCTTTGCCGCGCAGGTAGGTTTCCAGCGTGTCGTGCAGCGGATCGGCCCATTGGGCGGGTGTGCCGCTCATGATTCCCAGCAGTGTGCCAACCAGACCGGCGTTGCAGTCCACATCCAGCCCGGCGTGAGCAAGCCAGCGGAAGGCAGCCGTCATCTCGCCGTTGCAGTGCCACAGAGCAAATAAATCAGCGGCCAGGTTGGGGTAGGCGTGGATCCAGTTGTACTCCTCAAAGCGGGTGTCCAGTTTGTGCCAGGCTTCCAGCGGGTCGGGTGTTGCGGAGAGCGTTTGCAACACCTCACGGGCAATTGCCACATATTCACTGCGCTGCGGCAGGTAATTCAGACCTTCTTCCAACATGGCGCGCAAGTCATTGCGTACAAAGGCAAGCGCGGTTAACACAGCCGCATACATGCCGCCGTAAACGCCGTTGGCGGCATGGGAAACGCAGCCATCCAAAAAGGCCAGCCGGGCGGCTTCCACAGGCCAGCCAGGCGCAAGCATCCCGCAGACCATCCCGCGCATTTGCGCGCCAATCCAGTCATTGTACGGATTGCGAAAAGCACCCGAAAGCGGCGGCATAAATCCCATGCTCAGATTGTTCAGCGCAACCCACTCGGCTGACCAGCCAAACGGGATCTGGCGCAGCCATTCCAGACCGAGGTCTATCGAGGTGAGGTTCCTGCCGTGTTTTTCAAACACATCCAGAAAGACCAGTTCATAAACCACATCATCGTTGACCGTTTCGGGTTCGGTCAGGTAGCCCTCAATCACGCCGTACACTTTTTGAATCTGGCTGGAATGATAGCCCTCGATGGCGGTGCCAAAACTGCCGCCGGCCAGCTGCCCCAACCAGCCATGCAGGATTCGCTCCGGCACTTCTTTGGAAGGCAGCTTTTCTGGCTGAGTTGCGGGATTCTTCATGTTGGAGAAGATACTTTCCCAATCCATCGGGCGTTGATATTGCCAGTAAGAATGGGTGGGAATGCGGGGGGCATTGTGCAAGGCACTCAACAGGCGGGCGGTGTGGGCACGCAGGTCATCGCGGCGGTTTTCGGCTGCCAGTTGCAGCCCTTCCGGCAGCAGAGCCTCCGCTTCGCTAACATCAAAGCCCTGATTGTAGCGCGACTGTACCATTTCCACATAAGGGATTTCCGGCGCGCCGGAACCGGGTACACGCGCATTCCAGAACAGAGCGATCAGGTCATCTCCATGCGGAAAGACGGTATTGCTGTCATACCACTGGCTGGAATGAACGCGCCGGTCGAGCGGGACGGCATTCAGGCGGATGGCGCGGTCAATTTGCCAGGCGCGGGCGGGCAGAGGATGGGGTAATTCAATCATGCGTTTTTCAACCTCCGTTTACGGGCAGCGTAGAAGTAGAGGGCGATCAGAGTTGCCACATAGGGCACCATGGCCGTGAACTGGGCAGGGACACGGTAACCCTGCAGCAATAAGCCCAGCCCATCCGAAAAACCAAACAACAGCGAAATGAGGGCGATGCCCAGCGGGTTGCCGTTGACCAGAATAATGGCTGCCAGCGAAATCCAGCCCCGCCCGGCGGACATGTTTTCGGCAAACAGGTTGACATAACCGAGCGAGAGGAATGCCCCGCCCAACCCGCACAGCACCCCGCAAGCCAGCAAAGAAAGGGCGCGCATACGGTTGGAAGGCACGCCGCTTGAATCCAGGCGGGCCGGGTTATAACCGGCTGCGCGCAGACGCAGGCCAAAGCGGGTTTGAAAGATCAGGTAGTAAGTCAAAATGGTGGCGATTACCGCTACCCAGACCATCAAATTCTGCCCTGACAGAATCTCACCAACCAGCGGAATGTTTTCGATCAGCGGCAAACGGATGGAGGGAATGGGTTGGATGGCCGGGTTGGAAAAGACACCCTTGACGCTGAAAATTTTGCGCAGCATGTAGGTGGTTGCCCCCACGGCAAACAAGTTCAGGGCGATGCCGGTTACAAACTCATCGGTTTTCAATACCACCGCAAAGAGAATAAATATCAGAGAAAGGAGCAAAGCCCCTGCCACCGCCAGTAGCACACCCACCAGCCATGAGCCGGTGTAATAGGAACCCAGCACGGCAAAGAAAGCGCCGGTCAGCAGCATACCTTCCATGGCAATGTTGAACACACCTGCGTAATAGGTGTAGGCGCCGCCCAACGCCGCCAGTAAAATGGGGGTTGCCCCGGAAATCATGCCGTTAATCAAGCCGAGGAGGATTTTCATGTGCGCACCTCCCTTGCCCGCCGGCGGGCTGCCAGTTGTTCCAGGGCAGTGTTCAGGTACTCGCGGCTGGCGACGATGACCAGCACCAGAAGGGCTTGCAGTACCTGTGAGATTTCATTGGGGACATTGGTGATTAATTCCATACCCAATGCGCCGGTTTGAATGGCGCTGAAGAACAAACCATACAGGAAGGTGGCAATCAGCCCATTGTTGGCGACAATGGCAATCATCACCCCATCCCATGCGTAGTTGGCGCCCAGCCCGCGAATGAAGCGGTGCGGCCCGCCCATCACCACCAGACCGCCTGCCAGCCCGGCCAGTGCCCCGGTTACCAGCATCACTGCCACAAAATTGCGGTTGATGTTGCAGCCGCCCAGCCGCGCAAACAACGCATTCTGGCCGGTGATGCGCCATTCGTAGCCGGCTTTCCAGCGGTTGAAGATGAACCAGGCCAGAACGACTGCGGCAAACATGAACAGAATCATGGTGTTAAATTCACCCCACTTTGGCAGCCAGCCGTTGGGGTTGATTTGCGGGGTCATCGGCGAAAATGCTGCCGGGTCTTTGAACGGCGCAGTGATTGCCCAGGCGGTGAAGTAATCGGCAATCATATTCAACATGAGGGTGACGATGAACTCGCTCATGTCAAAGAAGCGCCGCAGCAGAGCAGCAATGCCCGCCCACAACATCCCTCCCAGCATGGCCAGCAGGGCAAGAACGGGAATCATCAGCGCAGGCGGCAGGTCAAGGTAAAGGCCGCCAACGGTGGCGAACAGGGCGCCCATCACCAGCTGGCCGGGCTGACCAAGGTTAACTACGCCGGAAGCAAACGCAATGGCTGCCGAAAGGCCGGGCAGTACCAGCGGAACGGCATTGCGCAGTGTGGTAGCAAAGGGATAATACCCAAACAGCGAATAGCGGAACAGTGACTCATAGGTTGCCAGCGGGTCGTAGCCCTGCAACAACAACAGGAATGCTCCCAGCAGCAAGGCAATCAGGATACCAATCAGGGCGTTGAGCAGTTTTTGTCTCATAGGCTTGCTTCCCGCCCTTCCAGCATCAACTGGCCTACTTCCTGTGGGTTGGTTTGTTCAACCGGCAAATTGCCCACCAGTTTGCCGCGGTACAGTACCAGAATGCGATCCGAAAGCAGGAAGATTTCCTCTAAATCGGCTGAAATCATCAGAATGGCGCGTCCTTCAGCGCGAATTCGCAAAATCTGGTCATGGATGTACTCCATTGAACCGACGTCCAACCCGCGGGTGGGCTGGTCGAGCAGGACGAAGTCACTTTGCAGCAGCAGTTCACGTCCGACG
>NZ_DAOUBL010000372.1:0-5186 GCF_034432615.1 Bellilinea sp.
GGCGGAAGTCACCTGCTGCACCTGCACGAAGGGGTGATCGAGCAGCAGGCGCAGCAGTTCACCGCCGACATAACCGGCTGCACCAATGATCGAAACGCGCAATCGGCTCATTGGGCTGCCGCCCTCCACAGGGGAATGCCGAGGGGCGTCGAATGCAGCACGCCCAGCGGCGCTTGCGGCGCGCTCACCGCCGGAAATGGGGGTTGAATCTGACCCTCAGCAACCGCAACGGTATATTCGACAATCAGACCGGCAACATCCACCCCGGTGGTCGGGGCGAGGGTGTGAAACTCACTGGTGTGGTTGATTTCGTTGACCAGATAACCGCGCTGTGGGTCTTCCAGCACATCCACCGCCAGCACACCGCCGCCGACTGCCTGCGCCGCCGCAACGCACAAGGCGTTCAATTCGGGCGTCACCGCGCAAACCTCGCCTTTGCCGTCGCGGGCGGTGTTGGTGATCCAGTGCGAGGAAGTGCGGTATATGGCGCAGACCGTCTGATCCCCGACCACAAAGGCGCGGATGTCGCGGCCCGGTTTCTGGATGTATTCCTGCAGGTAGTAAATCGAGTGCTGGTAAGAGCCGAGCGTTTCTTTATGCTCTAAAATTGCTTCGGCGGCGTCGCGGTCGTTGATTTTGGCGAGCAGCCGGCCCCACGAACCGACCACCGGTTTCAGCACCACCGGGTAGCCCAGTTCTTCAATGGCTTGCAGGGCCGATTCGGGGGTGAAGGCTACCTTGATGCGCGGCTGGGGGATGCCGGCGCGCGCCAGAGCAGCCGAGGTGGCCAGTTTATCGCCGCAGGTAGCGGCAACATGCGCCATGTTGACCGTCGGAATGCCCCAGGCGTTGAGCATCTGGGTTGCGTACAATCCGCGCGCAAACGAAATGCTGCGCTCCAGCACCGCCGAATAGGACAGCCAGGCTTCGGGATGGGCAAAATCAAACACCGCTTCGCGGTCGTCAATCCGCTCGTGGGGAATGCCTCGTTTTTCCAGCGCTTCGAGGATCCACTTTTCCTCGACCCGCACCCGTGAAAGCAGGACACCAATCTTCATCGCTGTTTCTCCTCTGGCAGGGCTTACTCGCCCCAGTCTTCTTCTTCCATCGGCGCCAGTTCCACCTGCAGCGGTTTGAGGCTGATTACTTCCAGGTCCACGCCGCAATCCGGGCAGACCACAATCTCGCCGACCAGCACGTTTTCCAATTCAAGGGCGGCTTCGCATTCAGGACAGGATGTTAGGGACATGAGAACCTCCGTTGTTAATAAAAATTGCCCTCCGCGGGGCGGAGGGCTTGATTTGCCGACTCACTGTGGCTGGGGTTTAACTCAACCACGCTGACGTGCGCAAAGCCGTCCTGCCCCGTCACAGGGGAGGAATGGACGACGATCCTTACGCACGCGCAGTTCCAAACTCATGATGTTTCAAATTATAGCGGTTTGGTCGCAATTGTCAATAGCCTCACGGCTAACAAAATATTAAGATTTTTTCAACAACACGTTTATAGGCCTGTTCAGGACTATTCCCGCTAGTGGTTCAGCGTTTGGCACAATCCAACCGCCCCATATATCCCGTATATCTCTTACAGGCGCACCCATGGCTCTCTCAAAGTCGAAAACGGGCAAACAGCAGCCGGCGGGTGCTGACCGATGTCTATTCGGAATAGTCCACTGATGCATTCAATCGAGCGATTTTGCCCCCTCCTGCGCCTCCCCCAATATCGCTAAAGCGATATTGGGGGAGGTGGGTGGGGGTTCGTTTTGCCACAATTCAAGTTTCGATAAAAAGTTTAAAGATTGTCAAGGAACTTTGAGAAAGCCATACAGGCGCACCCGGTGCTGGTTGGATTCCTTCACGGATAATCCATTCAAACCTCGGGCACGCCTGTAGTTCGGGCTTATGTTGGGCGGGTCGTTTCTAAACCGGCGCCAGTGTGCCAAACCAGATCAGCCATGCCAGGACGGTTTTGGCCACCAGACTGAGGATGATATAGACCCGTTCGCCGTAGAGGTAGTCACGCCATGGGCCGACTTTTTTATATTGCAGCACCATGTTGACGGCAAAGATGTTGAACATCACGAAAAGGGTGGGTACGATCGCGTACACAAAAGCCGGCGGTTTAGCCTCTCCGGAATTGACCGCTCCCATGAAGTACAGGAAAATCACGATCCACGGCACAATGCCGGCCAGAGAGCCGTAGATGAATGCCAGCCAGCTCGTCCGCGTGGTGTTCTGGTTGTGCTCCTCCATCATGATGCCAAAAAGATTCATCATCGCATTGATGCCGAAAATGGCGATCATGGTCCCCAAATCCCAGATACCCACCAGCATGCCGATCAGCACGACCATCAACGAGGAGCTGAGAGCGTATTCGTAAAAGCGGATGGGGTTCATGCCCTTCTTCAGGTTCTCGACATACGGCCGGTAGCCGATGGTGGAAAGGTAGAAGTGGGCTACAGCCGAGATGAGCAGAAACAGCGCCACGGCCGGGCCGAAGGGCAGCTCATAGAGCAGTTGCGGGTCGGGTTTCAGGGTAAAGGTGGCACGGTCGAAGGTGAGGTAGTTGGTGAAGATCGGGTAGGTTCGGTCATTGCTGACTACCCACATGAAAATTCCCTGAATCAGGTGCAGAAAACCCATGATCAGGTTAAAACGACGCAGCCCCTGAAATTTCTTAAGGTCAGGGCCGGCGGTGTTGAGTGGTGCATTTGTTTCCATAGCCATATTAATTTCTCCTGTTCTAAAATGAGGCAGCCTGACGAAGATGATTTCAACTCCGAAAAATTCACATTTTGGCTGCCTGTTTTTGATGGGGTGGCTAACTTCTTTGTATGTAATTTCCCACCTGCATCTAAGAATACTATATCACGACCCTGATCAGAAAACGGATAAATCCGACCTTAACCTTATACGTTTTTTGTACAACTCTGAATCGCCGTCGGCCAGACCGACCCCATGGAATAATCCGCCCTCGCCAACAAGGCAAGGGCGGGTGTTTTGTAAAAAACGTGAGTTCGGGATAAGATCAGAACATGGCAAGCAGTGAGCATTACCCCCACCTGCACCTCCCCCAAAATCGCCCCTGCGATTTTGGCGGAGGCGGGAGGGGGACGAAAATTCGAAAGTTGATCTAAAAATGATTTATCCCGAATTGATGTTAAGACCTTTCTCCCTGCCAAACCCTCTGGCAGCTGCTTGTAAATGACCGCAAAAGAAACCGCCGCGATTTTTAGGGCTCAATGCCAGGAAAAACAGTCGGGCACTTGGTTAAACCATGCTGAAATTCATTCAACGGCGGACCAGCGGTAAGTAGACTCTGTAATTGTAAATGATGTTACTGAAAAATGGACTGTCTGCAACAAACTGCGGACCTTGATTGGGAGGATTACCGCCATATTTACATTGACCGTGATTGTTTTGGCCGGATGAATCGCGCGAATCGCTCACCTGACCGTTGCAGGCGCCGGGAGCGCTGTCAAAGTGATACAGGGCAACCGTATTAGCGTCCGGCGTAAACGGCTGTGTGGGAGGCGTGAAACTACCGGTATAGCGGATGTTGTTCGAGATGCGCACCTCATCCACCCAACCGTTAAAGGAAGGGTAAGTACTGGGGTCATAATCGTGTTTTTCGGCGGCGATGACCAGAAACGGATCACTGTTCGGGTAAGAGGTGCTGCGTCCATCCCTGTAGGACAGGTTGCCAACCGGGCCGTTTGCTGTTTTCTGTAACTGACCATCCACAAAAATACGCATCTGCCCATCACTGCTTCGGCGGGTAACGGCGACGTGATGCCATTGCCCGTCGCGCAGGTCGCTGCTGCCGCAAAGGGTGCGGCGGCTGCTGACTACTGCTGTTCCAAAGGCAATTCGTCCACCGTACAGCGAAACGCCATAGTCGCCGTAATCGCCGTCCCCAAAAATATCGCGGTCGAGGATGATATTACCGTTCGTCCATGTATCAGAAGATGAGCTTTCCTGACAGGGTGCTGAAGTGTTGCTGCCCGGCGAAGCGTTGATCCAAAATTCCAGTGTGAAATCTCCGCCGACATCTACCGGGCGGTGCGGGTTATCCAGCGGAATTTTGACGCGGTCGACATCGCCGCTGCCGGTGCCGAAGAAACGCAGCGAGGTTTGCGGCGTCTGCGCCGATGCCGGTCGCGCAAGTCCAGCAGACGTGGCTGCTGCCAGGCTGATCAGCAGTGAAAATACCAATAACCCATACCCGTAATACTTATGAGACAACATTGATCAAATTTTACAGAATTTCCAGTGCCTGATTCAAGTCGGCTATCAAATCTGCAGGGTCCTCCAGTCCCAGCGATAGGCGCACCAGATTATCGCGAATACCCAGCGCCTGCCGCTTTTCGGGTGGTACATCGTAATAAGACATCAGCGCCGGTTGAATCACCAGACTCTCCGTGCCGCCCAGCGAGGGGGAAATATAAGGGATTTGCAGGCGGTCAATGAAGCGGGCGGTGTCTTGCAGGCTGCCGCGCACCGTAAAGGACACTACCCCGCCAAATCCTTTCATTTGCGCGCGGGCAACTGCGTGATCGGGATGGGAGGGCAGACCGGGATACCAGACCTGTTCTACCGCCGGGTGTCCCTCCAGAAACTCGGCCACTTCCTGCCCGCTGCGGTTATGGTGTGCCATCCGCAAGCTGAGGGTCTTGATGCCGCGCAGCAACAGATAGGCATTGTGCGGGTCGGGGGTGGCGCCGAGGATGTTGTGCAGTTCACGCACGGGGGTCAGCACCGTATTGCTCCCGGCGGCGAAACCGGCCAACAGGTCGTTGTGGCCGCCCAGATACTTGGTAGCCGAGTGGATGACGATATCCACACCCCAATCCAGCGGGCGCTGATTGAGCGGTGTGGCAAAGGTGGTATCCACCACGCTGATCACCCCGTGGCGGCGGGCAACTTCGGCAAAGCGTTCCAAATCCAGCACGCGCAGGTAGGGATTGGTGGGCGTTTCGGAAAGCAGCAGACGGGTATTCGGACGGATGGCAGCTTCCAGCGCGGCGTAATCCCCCATGGCAACCACGCTGGTTTCGATGTTGAAACGCGGCAGAAATTCCAGACAGAACTGACGCGTGCGGCGGTAACAGTCGTCGGTCATCACCAGGTGGTCGCCGCTGCGCAGACAGGCCAGCAGGGTGGTGGTGATGGCTGCCATGCCGCTGG
>NZ_DAOUBL010000373.1:0-23774 GCF_034432615.1 Bellilinea sp.
CCCCCTCCCGCCTCCCCCAAAATCGCAGGGGCGATTTTGGGGGAGGTGCAGGTGGGGGTTATTGGCATCGCCAGCCAGGTTTTGATCTTATCCCGAACTCACGTATCTTTGGGTGTATCTGCCTGAACATATCGGTTCGGGATAAGCCGTTCAAACAGGGTTATTGGCAGCAATGACCCTGTTTGTTGTTCAGATTTTACTGAATTGGTTCAAAAAACCTTGCATTTTCAGGAGTTCGGTTATAATTAATATGCTAATCTATGCTAAACCGAAGCGGACTGGCAAGTCACTTGATGAAGGGGGACGAGGCCGGGCGCCAGAGTGATTTCCGGCCGCTTCAAAAGCAATCTCGATGGATGATCAAACTACTTATATGGGTTTTGAACCTTTGAAACTGTTCATTTGAATGCGAGGGGAAAGCTGGCTTTGGGTCACACCCGCCGGGTGTGAAGAATGAATGAGTGACTGAGCCGCGCTTCGCCGTCCAAAGCGGCGTACGCTGATTACTTTAAGAGTGCATTGAGGAAAGAACCATCTTTGAATCCGCAGGTTAATTCATAAGCCATTATGTGGGTTTTACACGCTCACTGGCAGCCGCCGCGCCGTCCCACCGAGAGTGGAGGGGTCTTGTTTTGGGCAGAAAGCCCGGAACAAAAACCGGAACCTCGCGGTCGAGGTTTTGCGGCAAAACGCACCCAGGTGCGCGATCATCCTTTCTGCCTTGAACCGGATACCATCCGCCTGCAAATTGGCAGCGGTACACCCCTGGATGATGCGCAAATTGGTGCGGTGCGCCTGCGGCTGCCTTCCAACCAGAACTTTCCGTTACCCTCACCCGATCTGAATCCCGAGTGGCAGCCGGATGAGATTTCTCATCCGAAGCTGCTTCCCTGGCTGGTGCGCGGGTTGTGGCTGCCTGCCAGTAAAGCGTTCAGCGTGCTGGTCAACCTGCCCGGCGAAAGCCGTACCAGCGGATTCATGCTCGGGCCGGATGCGCGCTACTGGCAGACCGTGTGTGGATTGGTGCTGGAAATTCTTGCCGGCCAGCGCATTTTGCCGACCCTGGAACAGGTGATTGTGGAAGGCCAGCCGGAAATCTACCTGGCGCGCTGGCGGCCGGTGCTGGACGGGCAGGAAGACGGGATTCGTCTTGCTCTGTTGGAACGTGCCATGCCGCCCATTTGCCGGGCCGAAGTCAGCAGCGCGGTTGCCATTGGTAAAACCATCAAGCAGGTCAGCCATACCTCACGCAGTCTGCTGGATAGTTTTCTGAAAATGACCTGTGATGCGCTGGCGCGCTCATGGGGGCGCTCCAGGGCACCCCTGCTGCTGCCGGAAAAAGACAACACGCTGGATATCTGGCTGGCAGCATTGTTCAGCCCGGACGCGCGTGTCAAAGCCAGTCCGGCGCAGTTAAAGGCGCTTTACAGCAGTCTGCGCGCATGGATGCGCAATCTGGAAGCCGCAGGAGATGAGCACTTTCGGGTAGCTTTGCGCCTCACGGCTCCGCCGACGGACGATGCTTCTCCCAACCCGCGCTGGAGTCTGGAATTTCTGCTTCAGTCGCGCAGCGACCCCAGCCTGTTGATTCCGGCAGAGGATATCTGGTTCCGCAGTGCGGCAGATATGAAAGCCATTTCAAACCTCAAGCATCCGCAGGAATTGCTGCTGGCCGGCCTGGGATTTGCCGCCAAATTTTTCAATCCGATTCGCACCAGTTTGCAGGCCAAACACCCCACCGGTCTGGAACTGGATACGATCTCAGCCTATACCTTTCTGCGCGAGGCAGCGCCGCTGTTGGAGCAATCCGGATTTGGCATTCTGGTGCCGCCCTGGTGGAACCAGCGTGGTGCACGCCTGGGGGTGAGGGTCAAACTTTCACCTCATAAGGATATACCTGTTCAGGACGGTATCCCGGCACATTTTACATTTCAGACGCTCATCAATTATGAATGGGAGCTTTCGCTGGGGGATACCACCCTCTCCCGCGAGGAGTTTGAGCAGCTGGCTGCGCTGAAAGTGCCGTTGGTGCAGCTGCGCGGTCAATGGGTGCAGCTGGATGCCGAACAGGTGGAAGCGGCCATCCGCTTTTGGGAAAAACAGCAGCGCCGCGGTCAAATGGGGTTGCTGGAAGCTGCCCAGCTGGCGCTGGGCGCCGAAACCGCCCATGGTCTGCCGCTGGACGAAGTCCAGGCCGAGGGTTGGGTTGCGGAGTGGCTGGACCGCCTTGCAGACAATCACCGCCTGAGTGAGTTACCCCAACCGGCCACGCTCAACGGCAGCCTGCGCCCGTATCAACGGTTTGGGTTTTCGTGGCTGGCCTTCTACCGCCGCTGGGGATTGGGGGCTATTCTGGCGGATGACATGGGGCTTGGCAAAACCATTCAGGCGCTGGCGTTACTGTTGTACGAGAAAGAATCGCTGGGCAAACTGCCTGCTCCTACATTGCTGGTTTGCCCGACTTCGGTCGTCACCAATTGGGAGCGCGAAACCCGCCGCTTTGCGCCTTCCCTCAAGGTGATGGTGCATCAAGGCCCGAATCGTCTGCGTGAACAGGCTTTTCAGCAGGCGGTTCAGCAGGTGGATCTGGTGTTGACCAGTTATGCTTTGCTGCGGATGGACGGCGAAACGCTGCAAGGGATCAACTGGTACGGGGTAATCCTCGATGAAGCCCAGAATATCAAGAATCCCTCTGCCAAACAAACCCAGGCGGCGCGCAAGTTGAAATCAGAATTCCGCTTTGCCCTGACCGGTACACCAGTGGAGAACCGCTTGACGGAGTTGTGGTCGATCATGAATTTCCTCAACCCCGGCTATCTCGGTTCGCTGGAAAAGTACCGCCGTGAATTTGCCATTCCCATCGAACGGTTTGGCGACCGCGAAGCCACCACCCGTCTCAAACAAATGGTTGGACCTTTCATCCTGCGCCGGTTGAAGAGCGACCCGCGCGTCATTCAGGATTTGCCGGAAAAAATCGAGATGAAAGAGTACTGTTACCTGAGCGAGGAACAGGCAACCCTGTATGAAGCCGTGGTCAAAGACGCGCTCAAAAAAGTGGAAGAAAGTGATGGCATCACCCGGCGCGGGCTGGTGTTGACCATGTTGCCCCAGCTGAAACAGGTCTGCAATCACCCGGCACACTTCCTCAAACAGCCTGCCGAGCGCGAACCGCTGGGCAACCACACCAACGGACGCAGCGGCAAGTTGACCCGGTTGGGAGAAATGCTGGAAGAAATTTTGGAAAGCGGAGACCGCGCCCTGGTGTTCACCCAGTTTGCAGAAATGGGACACCTGCTCAGCCAGTACCTGCCGCAGATGCTGGGCTGCCCGGTTTACTACCTGCACGGCGGCACACCACCGCCGGCGCGCGATCAGATGGTGCGCCGTTTTCAGGAAGATCCCAGCGCTCCGCCGGTTTTCATCCTTTCCCTTAAGGCGGGCGGGTTTGGGCTCAACCTGACCAGTGCCAGTCATGTTTTTCATTTTGACCGCTGGTGGAATCCGGCGGTGGAAGACCAGGCAACCGACCGCGCCTTTCGTATCGGTCAGACGCGCAATGTGCAGGTGCATAAATTCATTACAGTTGGCACGCTCGAAGAACGGATTGACGAGATGATCGAATCCAAAAAAGGACTGGCGCAATCCATCATCGGCAGCGGTGAAGAATGGCTGACTGAACTTTCCACCGATGAATTGCGCGAACTGGTCATGCTGCGCCGCCCGGAATGAGGGATGCAAGAGGAATTGAGTTATGGACGATGAAATGGAAGGTTGGGGATGGGGGACGAGACCGCGCAAGGTGCGCGGGGGTATCCGTGCGCACAGCAGCAAGGGTGCTTTTGGAAAAAACTGGTGGGCGCGCCGCTGGATTGCGGCGATGGAAAATCTCGTTTCGGCTCCGCGGCTGGCGCGCGGCAAATACTATGCCCGGCAGGGTCAGGTAATTTCGATTGATGAGGACAAAGAGGGCATTACTGCGCTGGTACAGGGTTCACGCCCGAAACCTTATCGGGTTACCATCCGTCTGACCCACCTGACCAATGCCCAGTGGAGTAAAGTGCTGAATGTGCTTGCAGATCAGGCGATTTTTGCGGCGCAACTGCTGGCGGGTGAAATGCCCGCCAACATCGAGGAAGCTTTTGCCAGCGCCGGGGTCAGCCTGTTTCCTCAGACCCATCATGACCTGATCACCACCTGCTCCTGCCCCGATAAAGCCAACCCGTGCAAGCACATCGCCGCGGTGCACTACATTTTGGGAGAACGGTTTGACGAAGATCCGTTTCTGCTCTTTCGAATGCGCGGGCGTACTCAGGAGCAAATCCTGACCTCGCTGCGTGCGCGGCGTTCCAACGGCGAACCGCCGCCCCTGCAAGTCAGTGAGCAGCCGCCTGTCCGCCCCAAGGAGGAACTCAGCCCCCTGGAAGAGCAAATTGAGCATTTCTGGCAGATTGGAGAAAAGATACGTGAGTTTTCGGTGCAGGTGCGCGCTCCACAAATTCCCCAGCCATTGCTCAAACGGCTTGGTGAACCGGACTTTATCTCCGATTTGACCTTGCAAAGCCAGCTGGAAGATGTTTACAATGCCATTACTCAGTTTGCCCTGCTCATGGCGTACGGGGATGCGGTGCTGCCGCCGGCGGAAGAGGATTGAATCCCGACGGACGTTTACCAGCGGAAGAGCGGTGCAGTCAGACGGCGGAAGAAAGCCGTGATTGCCGGGGCATTATCGGCGATGACATAAAGCAAAAACAGCCCGATGACGACCAGCATGAAAGGCACCAGGGCGCCGACCCGTTCGCCCGGCTCGGCAAAAATGAATCGGAAGAAAGTCCATGCCAGCAGCACGGCTGCGATCAAAATGATGCCCCACAGTAAAACGGGGTTAATGTAAAAGGGCAACTGGGGTAAGGGCGGCATTTGAAAAGGTCCGGGCATTCTAATCCCTCCTGAGCGATTCCCAATCATGAATTACGGTTATCATAGGGGATTCCTGCTCCCTTGTCAAAATTTTACCCATAAATCCGGTGTGATTCTCGCTGTTCTACCCTGTAAATTACTCGCGGGTGGTTGCGTACAAATCATCGAAATACACGGTAAAGCCATCGGCTGAGAGCGTGTCCCATGTGGAGGCAAACAGAGCAACCCAGCCATCCGGTTCGGCAGGGGTAAAATTGACTTCCGCCTCCAGATTGCCGTTGATTTCAAGCCGAATGGTTTCTGTGGTACAGCGTATGCTGATTTGATTGACATCATTAGGATTGTCTTTGAGATAAAACGCATCCACCCAATTGCTCGAGGTTAAGGGGAAGAATTCATCGTTTTCTTCTTTACCAATCTGATAGGTGCGGGTATCCAGATCAATTTCCACATAGTGGTAATTGCTGCTATCCTGAAAATTGCACATGACGCCGTAAGTGCCTTCATCGGCGTTGTCTTTAATCTGGGCGTTGAAGCGAATCAGGGTGGGGTTGAAGTCGGTGGGGATGAACGACCAGGCAAAGTATTCCGGCTGTAATATCTGAATGAAATACCGTCCCTCGCTGAAGCCGTGGACGGAGATGTCATCGGCTTCCTCGGCCCACTCGAATAGATTGGATGAAAAATCGTCTATCAGGGTGTCTTCGCTCAGGCTTTGCCCAATGCCCGGTTGGGTGGGCACAGGCGGTACGACAGCCAGTGTGGCTTGCGGTACAAGGGTCGCAAGTGGAGCAAGGGCCGTTTCCAGTTGCTCAAATGGCTGAGTGGCTACCTGGAAAGGATCATCGGTGGCATTGAAAGGCACAAAATTCTCTACGATTGGAGGGATTACCCCGTTCTGTGAGGTATTTGCTTCATTCACAAATCGAAAGAGGGCAATACCTCCGATTACAAATGTCAAACAGCAGCACAATACGACGAGTACCAGCACCACAATCAACCAGGTAGGGAATTTGCTCTTACCGCTTCCGGCGGGCGGTTGGGGGAGTGGGGCAGCCGGCGGCGGAGGGGGTGGGGATGCTGGACGTTCTTGGGTGGGGGGTTCGACAGGCGGTTCTTCTTCTGGCAGAGTTTCCGGTTGGGGGGATGACGCAGCGGTTTCGGATGTCCCTTCCACATATTCCATCGGTGATCCAGTTCCACCAACGGGTTGCCCGCAGCCGGCGCACACTTTCATATCTGCTTCCAGCGGCGCGCCGCAAAATTGACAAAACTTTAAGTTTTCTATCATGATGTTCTCCTTTATGGGGTGGATGGTCAACCCCCACAATTGTTCATTATCATTTTAACGAAAAAACCTTAAAAAAGTTGTAAATTTTTGTGAGGATATTATTTCAAGATGATGATAAACCTCTGGGGGGGCAAAAGAGGGGAAAAATCAACCTTTGAACGGCGGGGGAAGATGTTCCCTTTGTCAATCAAAGGCGATTTAATTGCCAGTCATACGGACGGTAGAGCAGGTTCACCGACCGGCGATTTTCGACAAGCCAGCCGCGGCGAGGATCGCCTGCGGGTAAGAAGCGCAGCAAAAAATCAATCACCCCCTCAACACCCCCAAAATCCTGCTGATACCAGCGAAAGATGCTGGAAAATCGCAGGCCGGTTTCTCCAACCCGTTCGATGTCCTGTTCGACAAAATGAGCGGTTGCCAAATCCAGTTGCTGGTCAAGGTGCGTTGGGCAGTAAACCCCAATTGGCGGGCAGGAACGGCTGGCACAATTCAGGGCAAAGTGAATGCGCGCATCCACGCGCGGCAAAACCCATGCCAGACGCGGGTCATTTTTAGCAAACTGCGGGCCGGGTAAAAATGGGTGACCGCGGTTGGCGCGTAAAATGCCGTGTTCAATGTCATCCAGTGACAGCCGCTGACCGCCCACGCAGTAGGCTGCCTGCCGAAAGAAAGCCAGGCCTCCCCAGCGTTCACTGACTGAGGTGTGCACATTCAGCTCGATGACCGCATGCAGCGCCAGCACATTATAAAGGTTAATCCAGAAGCAGATTTGCTCGGCGCGGTTGCGAAGCTGCCGTGGGTCGAATCGGTTCAGGGCAATGGTCAAATTGCGGAAGTCGCGGGTAAACAGGGAACTGGAACGCAGCCACTGGTAATCCACCTCTTTGCCGTCCGGCGAGATGGCATCCCCAATCAAGCGGTTGAGCAGCAACCGCAAGGCTTCATCCAGTCTTTCCATGGGAGCAGGCGGAATTTCCTGCCCCGGCGGGTTGTTCAGCACCCGTTGGGGGTGGCTGCCGGTCAGTCCATTCAGTAAAAATTCGCGCAGTTGGATCAGCATGGGCATTTTCCGCTTGAATGGTAGCCGAAAATTGCCCCAAATACAAAGGGTTGTGTAAACTCTATCCCTGGGGTTGGGAGGTATCAATCGGCGCTACTGCGCGCACCTGCCAGAACGGGTTCGTCACCGTTGAAGCGGCGCAGCTCCGGCCAGCGCCAACCCACCAGACCAACCGCCAGAATGCAACCCAACCCGCCGGTGATGATGGCAGCCGGCACGCCAAACGCCTGAGCCACCACACCGGCTTCGATCTCACCCAGTTGCGGCCCGCCCATGAAGAAGATTTGATTGATGCTCACCATGCGTCCCCGCAGGGCATCCGGTGTTTGCAGCTGACGGATGGTATTGCGCAGGATGGTTGAAACCGCATCGGCTGCACCAATCAGCATCAGCGCCAGGAAGGTCAGCCAGAACCAGCGCGAAAGACCAAAGATCACTGTGGCAGCGCCGAAGACCAGTACAGCATCCATCAGGATGATGCCCTGCCTGTGGAGATTGCTGCGTTGGGAGAGCGCCAGGCCGGCGATAATTCCGCCCACGGATTGAGCCCCTGCCAACCAGCCGTATTCAACCGGCCCAACCCGTAGAATATCCTGTGCCACGAACGGCAGCAGCGTGTTGGCCGAGGAAAAGAAAGTGGCTAAAAAGTCCAGCAGCATCGAGGAAAGGATGATGGGTGAATGGAGGATGAAGCGGATACCCTGCCGGATGGCGGGCCAATCAATACCACGTTTGGCGATGAGCCGGGCTGCAGCCTGCTGGGGTACTTCTCCCATGGCGATCAGCGCAGCAATGACTGCCAGATAAGATATGCCATTCAACAAATAGGTAAATTCCTGTCCAGAGTAGGCAATGACTACACCGCTCAAAGCCGGGCCGACGATTGAGCCGGTGGTCATGGCAATAGAGTTGAGGCTGAAAGCGCTGGGCAGGTCTTCTTTGGGCAGCAAGTTGGGAATCAACGCCTGCCGCGCCGGGGTATCGAAGGCAATCGCGGCAGCTTGCAGGGCAGTCAGGACATAAATATGCCACAGGCGGATCATTCCGAAAGCGGTCAGACCGGCGAGGATGAGGGCGGTCAGCATCATGACCGATTGAGTGGTAAGCATCAGCCGTCGGCGATTGTGCCGGTCAGCCATGAGGCCGGCAAACAGTGAAAGCAGTAAAATGGGGATGAAGCGGGCTACGCCCACCCCGCTGACGGCTACCGGCTGATCGCTGAGGGTGCGAATGTGCCAGAACAAAGCCCACAATTGCATTTGTGAACCGGCGACTGAGATGAGCATTCCAGCCCACAGCAGGGTAAATTTGCGGTGGCGCAGCGCAGGCGGAAGATGCAGGAATGGTTTCATGGTTTTCAGGTCTGCTCCCCAATTAATTTGAACGCGCCTATCTTATCCCTTAAGTAACCGGTTGAAAAGGCTTACGGCATTATAATATCGCCAGCAGGTTTTCCGTTTTCCAACTCTACCCGCGAGGATGATTGCCTTGTCCACCTCAACTCCCTTTTCCTTCCTGACCCATCTTGAATGCTCCCAGTGTGGTGCATCCTTTGATGCTCAACGGTTGCAAACTTTCTGCCCGGACTGCCAGACACCCCTGCTGGCACGTTACGATCTGATGAGCGTGGCAAAACAGTTGAAGCGCGAGCAGTTTCAGACCCGCCAGCGGGGGATGTGGCGCTGGCACGAACTGCTGCCCGTTCAAAGTGAGGATCAAATTGTTTCCCTGGGAGAGGGAGATACCCCCATGCTGCACTTGCCGCAGCTGGGCAGTGAACTGCACCTGCCGCACCTCTACCTGAAGGATGAAAGCCTCAACCCGACCGGCACCTTCAAAGCGCGCGGCTTGTCGGCTGCCGTTTCGCGCGCCCGCGAACTGGGCGCGCAATGTCTGACCATTCCCACCGCCGGAAATGCCGGCGGTGCACTGGCAGCCTATGCTGCTCGTGCCGGTCTGCCTGCTCAGGTGTTTATGCCAGCCGATACGCCGCCTGCAAATATCGAGGAAACGCGCATTACCGGGGCCGAGGTCAGGCTGGTGGATGGACTGATCAGCGATGCGGCGCGGCTTTCGGTGGAGGCGGCCCGTCAAAGCGGCGCGCTGGATGTTTCGACCTTCAAGGAGCCCTATCGCATGGAGGGCAAGAAGACGATGGGGTATGAAATTGCCGAGGCTTTTGCGTGGAGCTTGCCGGATGTGATTGTCTATCCGGCCGGCGGGGGAATGGGGCTGGTTGCCATCTGGAAGGGACTTGGAGAATTGCGTCAGCTGGGCTGGCTGGACGGGGAAAAACTGCCGCGCATGGTGGCGGTGCAGGCAGCCGGCTGCGCGCCGGTAGTGGCTGCATTTGAAAAGCGCGCCTCAACCTGCGAATTCTGGCAGAACGCCCAAACGCTGGCTTCCGGCTTGCGCGTGCCAAAAAGCTTTGGCGACCGGCTTATCCTGCAAACGCTGTACGAAAGCGGCGGGTTGGCGCTGGCGGTCAGCGATGATGAAATCCGGCAGGCTCAGCAGGAACTGGCGCGCCGTGAGGGAATTTTTGCCGCACCGGAGGGGGCAGCCAACCTGGCTGCTTTGCATCATCTGGTTAAAAGCGGCTGGCTGCAGCCGCGTGAACGCATTTTACTGCTCAATACCGGCACGGGGCTGAAATATCTGCGCTGATGTGCTACCGCCCAGCGTTGCCGATGAGAGGGAAGTAATATTGATAGGGAGCGTTGATTTTTACCTCGACCAGAATTTGGGTGAGGATTTCGTCGCCGCTATGCAGTTCCAGCACGGCGCGGTGCATTCCTGGCAGCAGACCCTCACTGTTCACGGTGAGGTGGAGGGGAATGGTCGAGCCACCTGGCAGACTGCCGCTGTCCGGTTCAATTTGCAGCCAGTCGGTTTCCTGCCAGAGGGTCAGGTCATCGAGGAAAAAATTGGTCGTTGCGGAGGTGGTTTGCTGCGAGTAAATCTTGAGATTGTGGCTGTTACCATCTGCAAAGGCAGATAGATCCACCTCATGACGGCGGTAATCGGTTTGCCAGCAATGAATGCCGCTGACATTTTGACGCCAGATTTCGTTTTCGTCCACCAGTATTTGAATAAAATCGGCTGGGTTGCCGCAGCCTTTCACCTGCAGGTAAAAGCGTAAAAACCCCTTTCCGGCCGGCAGCCTGAAGGATTGTTCCAGCCACCCTTCTTCGGTTTTGGATGCTCCGCCGAACCATGCCCACCACTGTCCGCTGTGGGGCAAAGCCGAACCGTAACCGCCGCAGGTTGAAACGCTGCACAGGGGCGTTCCGAACAAGAGCGAGTACTGCCGCCATGGGCTGCTGGAAGAGTTGCCCAGCTCAAAGCCGCCATCTGCCAGCAGAGGCGGTTGATGCAGTGTCCGTTTGACAATTGAAAAGGGGGTTTCCTGCCAGCCCTGGTTGGAAAGACTGATGCTGTGGGTCGTGCTTTCGCCGGTTTGTAATTCCACCTGAAAAGAGCTGCTTTCTGCTTGCAGACAGGGATGGTCGGAGAGGAGGTCGAAATTCTGCACTGTGGTTTGACTGGCGGGTAAAGTCAACCAGACTTCCTGTTCAATCATCCCCTCCGCAGCAACTGTCAGACGGTAGCTGCCCGGGCTTAAAGTCAGCAGGTAAGTTCCATCCGCGGCGGTGGTGGTGATGCGAACGGGCTGGTCGGGTGAATTAGCGCTGTAGGCTGTAATTGTTGCGCCCTGCACGGGTAGAAATTGGAAAGCATCACAGACCTGACTGCCGCGAACCAGTCCCTGCAGGGTTGCTGTGTTGGCACAGTGGTTCTGAGCTGCCTGCACGGCTGCCAGTGCGTTGATTTCTCCCCAACCAGCGGCATAATTGGGCAGGTTGGTCGGCGTTGCGGGCGAGCCGTCGTCGTAATACACCGGCGTTGCAGTTTGCTCGATGATCGTTTCGGTGAGGGCGTAATTGCCCACCAGACAGGGGGCCGCCTGCCAGATCAGCGCCACCAGACCGGCTACATGCGGTGCCGACATGGATGTGCCTGACAGCCGCTCGTAGGCGTTATCGGAACCCGCGAAAGCCGAACGGATGTTGACCCCCGGCGCCAGCACCTGAGGTTTGAGGCTGGCAAACCCCTGGCGGGGGTTGATGGTATCGGGGTTGTCGGTTGGCCCCCAGTTGGAATGGGCTGCATACTGCCCGTCGCTGTTGCCGCTGGAACCCACCCCGGTTACGCTGCCGTAACGCGCCGGGTTGCCAACCGTGTTCAAGCCGGGTGGAAAATCATAACCGCACCCGCCGGCATTGCCGTTCGAAAATACCGGGTAAATGCCGGCCGCCAGCCAGGCGTTGACAGCGCTTTGGAACCAGCCATCGTAATCACTCCCGCAATCTCCCCACGAGTTGTTGACCACCTGCGGGCGCAGGTCGGGGTTGGGTTGGCTGCCGTCGGTGCGGGTGGGCGCCAGCACAAATTGGGCGCAGGCCAGCAATTGAGCTTCGCCGCAGACGTTGCCTTTGCAGCCGCGGCAGGCAATCCAGTCTGCCCCCGGCGCGATGCCAATCTGATTGTTGCTGCCGTCCTTGCCGACCATGATACCCATGGTGTGTGTGCCGTGACCGTGAAGATCCAGCGGAGCGGGTTGTTGCAGATAAGGATCGAACCAGTTATAGTCGTGAGAAAAATTGCCCCCGCCCAGATTGCCGCGGTAGGCGTTGATCAGCGCCCGATGGGTGTAGCGCACACCGGTATCAATGCTGGCAACGGTCAGGCCGCGGCCGGTAATACCCCGCTGCCATACCTGCGGCGCCTGAATGTGAGTCAGGTTCTCCTCCACGGCTTGAACGGTCACGGCCGGGAAGAGCGGGCGCTGGACATCATGTAAGTAAATTTGGCGCGGCGCGCGGATGGATTGAATTTCGGGGAAATTCAGCATCTGTTGTAATGTTGCTTCCCCGGAAGATTCGACATAAATGGCATTTTGAATCCAGAAGGACTGGTAATTAACTCCCAGGCGCTGCAACTCCGTTTGAACGCGTGCCTGGGTGAGTTGGGCGGCGCGCCTCAATTGATCGTAGACATATCGGCCGCGTTCCTCCCAATCCATCAGGGTGGCGGGGGTGAGGTCCGCTGGTGCGTCGAACAGGATCCAGTAATCGGCGCTGCCCTCTTCCTGAATCTCCTGCAGGACTTCGATATCCACCGGGGGTTGATCCGCTGGCAGAATCGAATCGGCATCGGCCTGAGGCGGAATGGCCAGCCAACCGCTCAGCAGCGCAATCAAAACTGCAAAAATCCAGATAAAACCTGACCGCCCTTTCACTCTTTCCCTTCTATGCCAATCGTTATTAAACAATAACACGCTTAGGGTAAATTTACCTTAAAAAATCTATAAATTTCAGGTTTGTCAACATCTTAAAAAGCCGCTGCAGGTTTGCGCAGCGGCTTTTAGTCGGTTAAAACGGCTTTAACTCAGGCGTATGCCAATGCCTGATCCAGATCGCGGAGGATGTCTTCGACATTTTCCACGCCAACCGAAAGGCGCACCAACCCATCGGTAAGGCCGATTTTCAGGCGTTCCTCGCGCGGCACATTGGCGTGAGTCATGCTGGCCGGGTGTTGAATCAGGGTGTCGGTGTTGCCCAGCGAAACGGCGAGGGTCATCATTTTAACGTGGTTGAGCAAAGCTTCACCGGCTGCCAGTCCGCCCTTCAGTTCGAAGGACATCATCCCACCGAAGGCGTACATTTGCTTTTTTGCCAGTTTGTGATCGGGGTGAGATTCCAGTCCCGGATAAAAGACCCTTGCAACTTTGGGATGGTCTTCCAGATAACCGGCAACCTGCATGGCATTTTCGCAATGGCGCTGCATGCGCAGTTCAAAGGTGCGCAAACCCAAATTGGTCAGCCAGCAGTCGAAGGGGGCAGCCGTTCCGCCAAGCGTCTTGAGCAGGCTGGTGAGGGGGCCGTGTACCCAATCCACATGGCGACTGACAGCTGCTCCACCGACGATGGTGCCGTGACCGGACAGGTATTTGGTGGTGGAGTGCAGGACAACATCGGCTCCCAACGAGAGCGGGCGCTGAGCATATGGGCTGGCAAAGGTGTTATCCACCATCACCCAGGCGTTGTGGTGGTGGGCAATTTCGGCTACGGCTTTGAGGTCCACAATCGCCATGGTGGGGTTGGCCGGGGTTTCCACATAGGCCAGCACGGCGCTGGGGTTTTGCTCAAAGGCCTGCTGCCAGGCCTGCGGCTGCAGATCACGCAGCCAGACAACCTTTACGCCGTAACGCGGCAAAATTTGATCAAGAAAAGTGAAAGTCGCGGCGTAGAGGGCCTCCTGGGCGATAATCGTATCACCGGCTTTGACCCGCGCCAGAATGGCGGTGGTGATGGCAGCCATACCGGTGGCAAACACCTGACCGGCGACAACCTCGTCAGGGCTGCGCTGCGGTTGAGCGCGCAGGAGGTCCAATCCTTCCAGGGCGGCAATTTTGCCCGCCAGTTGAACCTGATTTGGATTTTTGATGCGCGTGTAGGTGAATCCGCTGTCTTCTCCTTTGAAGATTGCGGCACCCGTAGCCACATCCGGAAAGCCGAAGGTTGAAGTCTGGAAGATGGGTGCCACGTGCGCGTGGTAGGGGTTTTCCCCTTCGTTGAAGTGATTGACCAGCGTACCAATGCCCTGTCTGGAATCAAAGTTCCCCATTCGTTTCTCCTGATTAAGGTAGAGTGATAGGAGTATTATATCGCCGATTGTGTTTTCTGCCTCAGGACGGCGGGCATAATCGCCGGCAGACTTCCTCAAACGTTGCGGCGTCTGCCAGCGCCAGCAGGGTATCACCCGGCTCGATGACTGTGCCGCCGCTGGGCATCACAAAATCGTTTTGACGGGCAATTAAAACCACCAGAAAATCATCCGGCAGGCCGAGTTCTACAATGGCTTTTCCCGCCATCGGCGAATTCGGCGGTACTGCCAGTTCCTTCAATTCGCTTTTGAAACCGCCGACCGGGGTGAATTCAATTGGATAAATCCGTTTGGGGGCGGCCGGCGCATCCAGTTTTAACCAGCGTGCCGCCGGTGTGATGGTGGTGCCCTGAAACAGCACCGAGGTGAGCACCACAAAAAAGACAATGTTGAAAATCAAGTCAGCCTGCGGGATTTGTGCCAGCAGTGGAAAAGTTGCCAGAATAATGGGTACCGCACCGCGCAGTCCAACCCATGAGATGAACAACTTTTCCCGAAAGGCAAACTGGCTGCCGATCAGGGCGATTAAAACGCTGAGCGGACGGGCAAGCAGCATCAAAGCAGCGGCAATCAGCAATCCGCTGCCGGTAACCGAAACCAGCCGCGAAGGAAAGACGAGCAGACCAAGGGTGAGGAACATGGCAATTTGCATCAACCAGGCCAGCCCGTCATGAAAGCGCAGCAAACTGCGGCGGTGAATGAACTCGCGGTTGCCCAGCACAATGCCGGTCAAATAAACGGCCAGAAAGCCGCTGCCGCCGAGAATGGTGGTGATTCCAAAGGTGAGGAAAACCAGCGAGAGGGTGAGTACCGGGTAAAGCCCCTCGTACCCCAGGCGGATGTGGTTGATCAGCCAGACCATGATCCGCCCCATGAGCAGGCCGATCAGCGCGCCAACCAGCATTTGCAGCGCAAATAAGCCGATCAGGTTGAGAGGGGAACGGTTGGGGAATTGAATCAACTGAATGATGCCGACGGTCAGGAAGATGGCCATCGGGTCGTTGCTGCCGGATTCCAGCTCCAGCACAGGTTTGAGATTGCCCTTCAGGCTGATTCCTTTGGAGCGCAGCACCGAGAAAACCGCCGCTGCATCGGTGGAAGAAACGGTTGCGCCCAGCAGCAAGCCGATTTCCAGCGGTAAACCCAAAACTTGCATTGAAACCCAACCGGTCAGCAGCGCGGTGATCAAAACACCTAATGTAGAGAGGAGGATGCCCTCTTTCAGGACTGCCCGCACCTGAGTGATGTCGGTATCCAGACCGCCGGCGAACAAAATCAACACCAGCGCAATCACCCCAACAAACTGGGCAACAGCCGGGTTGTCAAAGTAAATGCCGCCGGGACCATCAGAACCCGCCAGCATGCCCAGCCCCAAAAATAACAACAGAACCGGCACGCCAAAACGATCCGAAATTTTACTGACCAATACACTGATCAACAATAAGCCGGCGGCGGCAATCAAGCCATATTCATTCATCATCAGGCTAAATTAACGTCAATATGGGATAAATGATTTTCACATCAACTTTCGAATTTTCGTCCCCCTCCCGCCTCCCCCAAAATCGCTGGGGCGATTTTGGGGGAGGCGCAGGTGGGGGTTATTGGCATCGCCTGCCAGGTTTTGATCTTATCCCGAACTCACGTTAAATTATACCGTCCGGCGGCCATGGAGGCAGGTTAACCTGCCGGTTAAATTTGCCGGTAGGATAAAGGCACTTTATCGGCTGTTATGCGCCGCCTGCGCCGTAGAAGTTGGGATCGGTGGGTGTCTGCCCGGACGGGTCCCAGACATAAACCCAATCCCCTTCTTTGGCCCAGTCAAACAACCATTTGGAATCGCCAATGGACAGGTTGACACAGCCATGTGTACCGGCGTAACCGAACAGGGTACGCCAGTAGGCACCATGCAGGGCGCGTGCCTGATCAAAGTACATTGTCCAGGGTACATCCTGCAGGTAATAATAGTCGGAGCGGTCGGCTTCAAAGGCACCGCTCATCGTTTCCAGTTCTTTTTTCTGATAGATCTGGTGCAGGCCGGGGCGGGTGAAGAAGGGTTCTCCCCCGCTGGCAACCAGCGTGGCAAACACCAGCTGGCGGTTTTCATAGACTGCCAGAGTCTGCTCGTAGAGATTAATCTCGATCCAGCGGTCGTTGGTCACCCCCTCCGGCGGGGTCGTGTTGATCACCACCTGGCGGATATAACGCCGTTCGACCCACTCATCCACGCCGATCATGAACCAGTCGGTTTTATCGGCCGACTGAACGGCATAAATGGGCACCGCATTCTCGCGATAGAGGGTCTTACCGGTTTTGGGCGCATTGTATCCCGGTGCGGCGCGCACTTCAACGGTGTCCATGATCCAGCCAAAGTTATGGTCGGGCGTTTTCTTGAGGATCAAACCTTGAAAGGATGAATAAGCCACCGGTGAAGCGCGCAACCATTCGCCGGAACGCAGGCGTACCCATGGCTTATTGTTGTAGTACTCCACCGCGATGAAGGAGACATAGCGTAATTTACCCGGGTCAATAAAGCGGGTTGGATTGTTTCCGTTGACAGCGTCCTCAAAAGTGGCATACAGAGGTACTTTCTCGTTTTCCGGCAGGTTGATGCGGGCAATGTTGACCGGTGCGCGGGTCAGATGCGGGGCAGGGCGGTAGGCCGGCAGGGGCGCATCGGGATAGCGTAAGGCGGTAGTCTGGGCCAGCTCGCTCAGACGCTGCGCCGGGCCGAGCAGCAGGCAGTCCTGCGGGTCTTGCAGGTAAACCCCCGGCAGACAGAGCGGCTTGCCGTTTGAAGCCTGTCCTTCCGGCTGAAAAGTTGCTTTTGCCTGAACAGGGGAAGGCGGGAGCAGCCAAAGCAGAAATCCCGTAAATACCAGTAAGAGAACTTTTTTCATCTGGATCACATGACAGTCTGGTTTTATGGTTGAATGATTGTGAATGGATTATACCATGAGGAAAAGTTGGGTTTTCCGGGCTGAGATATTTCTTGTTTGCCGTCACAGGGTTTTATCTATCGCGTGTTTTGGATTGCTTTTCGAGGTGATGGACATATCGCGAAAATTCACTGTCCGGGATGAATTGAATCCATAATCCCAGGCGAATCATACGCTGGAAGAAGATCACATACTTTTCGGGGTTTGTTAACGCTTCCAGCAAGCGGTTGACCCAGTTAGAAATTTTACGGAAAAGAACAAGGAAAGGCAGAAGGGGTATGGCAATCAGAATGACAAGCGGGGCAATCATGATCATAAGAACAAGATAGAGTATCTTCACCAGGAGATAGAAGGGACTGAGAAGCCAGTCGGTAAGGGCGTGCGGATGCCCACAAAGCTTGCTACGGTAGCGGTAGGCGGGGATGGTAATGATCCACGTGATGCCGCAAAATAAAACCAGCAACGCAAAAAGAGCAAAGAGGAATCTTAATCCATCTGATGGAGACATGATGTAAGACCTTTTAGCGGAAAAAGTAAAAAGGTTGAAATTTCCCCTGACTGGTTTAATTATATCTCATTCTCGTGCAACGAGGCTAAAAAGGTTTTCTGGGCATGCTTGTGGGAAAGTTGACCTCCCTTTTGCGGGTGAAAATTCCGTAAACCAAAAAGGGGGTTGAAATGTGAGTAAGTTGGTGGTATTATGATATAGATGATAAAAATAGTCAATAACTCGACTGGGTTATTATCCTTCTATTGACGAGAAACACGCGGGGATGACCTGCGTGTTTTGATTCTCCACCCTTGCTCCATTCCCGATTCACGGCAAAGTCGAGCATCTCAATTTTCTAACAGTTGAGAGGGCTATTTTCCTTTTATTCAGACAAATGGAGGTCAATATGCCGTTTACCGATCGTTCTGATCTGTTCGGCGCCGTCCATGAGGACGGTATAAACCGATTGGTGCGCCACATCATGCGCCAGCGTCCATCCCTGTTTAATTACGCAACACCCTTTTTTCATAACAATGCAGAATTGTTTTGCGTAAAGTTCGAGGTGGACGATAAGGTATTGAAGGCGAAAAATCCGCTCTTTACCGAGCAGGAACCGCTGCCCATTTTAGGGGCGCCGGTGCCAATTGGTTTGAACTTTTGCTTGCAATTAACCGATGCACAGCTTGATTTTCACCCCGGTAATGTCTTTGGGCTGCCGCCTGAATTGGGCAGGCTGGCGGATCAAAGGTTTGCCCTGCGTTTGAAAGGCTGCATGGGAATAGATTGCCCCCCTAAGGAACTGATTGATGAGCTGCTGCCACTCATTGAACGTTATCTGGTTGCTCAGCAGCAACTGGCAATCGGTGAAACCAAAGAGCGGGTGCCCGGTATAAGCACCCATTACACACCCCCTTCCAGCGCGTTCGACAACCGAGAGCGAGAGCGTCCCCGCACGGTGGCATTACCGACCCGTTCACTGATCTGTTTTTGTCTGGAATTGTACGCCGTTGGGCATTTTGAGTGGGGAACCGTGCCCGGCTCTCAACAAATCTGGCTCAAGACACGCCTGGACGGCCTGGAAATTGTGGACATCGAACCGAAGGATATGGAAAGCGCAATTGAATGCTACCTGACCACGGTGCTGAAACTGGGCATCCTGCCGCGCCTGATCATCCCGCTGGAAAAAATGGTGCTGGATATCAGCAAGGAATTCCAGGAAATGGGTTTGACGCTCGGTAGAACCGTAACTTTACAGCCTTCTGCCGTTCCCGCTGATGTTCCCAACAATCCGGCGGTTGAAGAGGATCAAATTAAGGCGTTTCTCAAATTGACCGTCACAGGAGGAGCATAAGCCATGGCTGACCTGACTGTTGCCGTATCCGAAAGCGCATTTCAGCGCCTGTTTGTGGTTTTGCGCGACAGCATCCGCTGGGAAGCGCAGGACATGACCAATTTTGGTCCTTTCACGGCCGGTTACCATGTCAAGGGACATCTGGAAGGGGGCAGCGTGGATTTCCGCGCCGATAATTCGGTGCTGATTGATGAACTGGATGTACGCTGGGATAAGTTTGAATTTACCCTTGGTCTGGATATTCCCGAAATTTGCGTGGGCGGCGGGTGCATCAACATGCCCTGGCCGATTCCGGATATCTGTCTTCCGCGCTGGTGCATCTTTTCCGCCAACCCGGATATTTCCATCTCTCCGGATTTAGCCGCTTTTGTGGCTCAGGAATTGAGCGTGGCCGGGCGGCCGGTGGTGCGCTATTACGACGCCAGTATCCCGCCGCCGGTCATTGACCCGTGCGGCTTTCTACGCGATATCCTCGTTGACAACAGTATCATTGACCCCTTTCCGGATCACAATCAGTGGCATATCCACCTCAACCCGGATTTCATTGACCTTGACCTGTTCGACTTCGCCGATATTGTTGGCAACCTGATCGAAAACGCGCTGACCGCTGCTGTGACCGCACTGCTGCCCGGCGGCTGGGTACGCGATTTGATTCTGGCCATCATCGGCGGGATTGCCGACTTCATCCGCTGGCTGCTGGATATTCCCGATGAAATTGACGAATGGCTCAGTGATCTGTTCAACATCAGCTTTGGCCTGGGTGACTTGCTCATCCAGCTGATTGGGGAATTCTTTGGTGCCTGCGTGCCGCTTATCCGCGTGGATGACCCGCTGGAAGTTCTGGCGAAGGAAATCAGCACTTCGGTGCTGTTGAGCGGTTCGCCGGTTGAACTGGTAGCGGTCACCGTGCCCGTGCGCAGCCTGAGTGTGTATGTGGATAATGCGGAAATGGTTGTACAAGCGGATATTGGAGGTTAAGCGATGAGAACCAATCAGAAACAAGCCATAATCAACCGGGCGTTGTTCACCCAACGTTCGTTCGATAGCAGCCGAATCAGCGTGCTTTCTACATTGATCCATCGCTTCGAAGAAGCTGGGGATTACGAGGTGTTCATCAGCCGCACCAACCGCACGCCGGCGCGTTTTGTCGTTACGGTTGTAGAGGGTGATGCTCCTTATCAGCACAACCTCGATCTTTCCACTCTGGAAAATCCCAAAGAGCGCGATTGCTGCCGGGAGGATGCCGACCTGCGGCTGCACACCGGCGGAGTGCTGGGTTTTTACAACTCGCAAGGTGTATCCACCTTTCAAGTCAGAATTGTACGGCTGGGAAGCAAAGAAAAGCAGGTCTTGTTCAATCATGCTGAGCAGATTCCGGCTGGTGACTTCTTCACCGTGACCCCTTTGCGTCCCGGTATTTACCGGGTGAGTGATACCTTGAACAAGGCCGAAATGGCGCTCAAGGTGATGATGCCGCCCTCACCCGAGCAGGGAAAGGCGGAAAAGGCGACCAAAGTCAAAGGTGAGCGGCCGCCATCCACTTACCGCCCCGATCAACCGTTGCTGGTTTCGGTAGGCAAGAAGGGTTTTGACCGCCGTGAAGCCAGTCTGTTCTCCGGGCAGACGCTGGTCTTTCAGGTGCAAAGCGCCGCCCGGCTGCGGGTTGAACTGGAAAAAGAGGACGAAGCGGTTACATCGCCGCCCAAAAAACGCCCGGATAAGCCTGCCCGTACAAAAAAGCAATCCTGAGCGGTTTACTTTAACCGTTCGGCAAACTGCTTGCGGAATTTGCTGACTTTGGGCTGAATGACAACCTGACAATACCCGGCGTAGGGATTCTTCTCGAAATATTCCTGATGATATTCCTCCGCCGGGTAAAAGGCGGTAAACGGTGCCACTTCGGTGACAATCGGTTTTTGCCAGATACCTTTCTGGTTCAATTCAGCAATCAGACTTTCGGCAATTTGACGTTGTTGCTCGTTGTGATACAGGATGATCGAGCGGTACTGCGTACCGACATCGGCGCCCTGCCGGTTGCGGGTGGTGGGGTCATGCACCGAGAAAAATACTTCCAAAATCTCCCGAAAGGAGATGACCGCCGGGTTGAAGGTAACCTGCACCACCTCGGCATGCCCCGTCAGACCGGTGCATACCTGTTCGTAGGAAGGGGCGGGTGTCTTTCCGCCGGCATAACCGACCACGGCATCTTCCACCCCCTGCAGATGAGCAAAAATGGGTTCCAAACACCAAAAGCAGCCCCCGCCGAGGGTTGCCACTTCTAATTTACTGGCTTGATTCATCATGGTGATCTCCTTTCTCGATTATCGTTCACATCTGGCTTGTCTGCCAGAGGGAAGGACAGGTTTGTAAAAGGTTTACCTCAGGGATGGGTTACCAGCGGAAGAAAGAGCGGGTATGAAATTACAAACCACGGCGCTGCCGCCGGGTCGCTGGTAAAAAACTGGAGCAGTAAGCGGGCAATTTTGTTGCGCCCCGCCGTGGATGGGTGTGTGCAGTCCCGCACCAAATCCTGCGGCAGCCAGCTAAAACCGTCTGCGCGCGGGTTAATGCCATCCGCCCATAAATAGGCAGACCAGAGCAAGTAAGGGGCGCGCACTTCGCCGCGGGAGGAGTCATAGTTGAGAGCCGGGTCGCCGCTGAGTTGCGCTTCGATCAGCCATTTGACAGCAAAGCCGGTCTCGAAGGCGGCCGGCTCCGGGCTGAGACCGTTCCAGTAGGTGTACGAACGCGTCCGGCTGGAAAGAAATACCATTTGCACATTGGGGTATAACTGATGGATGTTTTGGACAATGGTCGTCAGGTCGGATTGCAGGGTTTGGGCTTTTTGTGGAAAATTGCCCCCACCGGTGCGGGTCAGTTTCAGCCAGACCACCTGAACCTGCAACGGGGATAGATCGGACACGGCAATTCGTCTGTTAACTTCCTGCCAGGTTGATGCTCCAGGATTCAGCCAGTATTCGGCGGTTTGGCCGGCCTGCGCTCCATTGACCAGTACGAGATGCGGGTTGATGCGGCTGTCTGCCTGGGCAAGGCTGCGAAAGGTCGAAAATTCCATGGCTGTGTTCGACATGCCCACCGAGATCATACCGATTTTGCCATCTTGTCCATCGGGGTTACCCTGCCTGTCGAGGGGGACAATGCGGCGGGCAATTGCCCGCCCGGCATCATGGTGGGCCGGTGGGGGTGAATTGCTGCCGTTGGGGTAAAGACCGCCGCTGAAACCGGTATGTGTGCCATCCATGCGGATGTACTCAGTATTGCCCAAATCGCTGAGTGGCGGGCTGACCGGGAAAAAGTCACCCTCGCAAAGACTTTCCTGCCGTGCATGGGCAGGTGTCTGCCGGTTGAAGGGGGCAGATTGGGCTGGCTTTACCTGAGCAAGGAAATGCAGCACAACGGTTAAGAAAACAGCAAATGATATTTTGACTTTGTTAGTCATGATTTTTGTGTTTATACCCCTTTTTGTCCGCCACGACAACCCCCAAACCGTCAGCCGGCGATATCTGTCAAATTATCACCAATTCTTATTCGGGGGAAGCGTTGCGGATGGTGACGGCCGGCGGTAGCTTTGTTATGGCTTACAAGCGGGTGTCTCAGCCGCGTCAGGTTTTTATTTTTGAGCAGATGCATGGCGAACGCCTGATTTATTCCGAAACGTGCGGTTCGTATAATCTCGGCGGGGAGATGGCTGCCAGCGGTGATGTGGTTGCCGGGGTTTGGGCGCAGTGTGATCAGACGTGGTTCAGCACCAACGCTGAACTGGTTTATTTACCCCTTTTGAAAAAGTGATTGAATCTTTATGGCAATGGCTTCACCACGATCCCCCGTCCGGTGTAAGCCGCGGCGAAGCGTTCCAGCGGGATGCGGGCGGCAGCCTGCAAGGCCGGGCTGCGCCCGGAAGGGTTGTGTAAAATGACAGCCTGTAATTGATCGTCGGCCAGCTCCGCGCCAAAAACCAGCACCAGATGCCCGCCGCGTTTGGTGATGGCCCGGCTGGTACCAATTTCGTGCGAAACCGATGCGATGATCATCCCGCCTTCGGAAAGGGCGGGGACAAATTCATCCGGCGTCAGGCGGCGCGCTTCGGCAAAGAAACCTTCCGCTTGCATCATCTCTGCCAGCGTGCGGTGCAGCCAACCGCGCTCAAGGGAACTGCCATCCTCCCTTTTTTCGCTCAAATAACCGCCCAGTGCCGCCCCCTGCCTTGCCCATTCCAGCAGGGAGCGTTTAGACCCATCCAGTGCCTCAACCGCCATTTTAACGCAGGCAGCGCCGCACGCCCGATTTGTCCAGTAAACATATTCTTCAAGGGAAAAGGCTCCGCTTTCTGCCCAGTGCGGGTCAAGCCATGCAGGCATCCGTTTTTCAAAAAAAGCAAAAGCCAGCCATGGGCTGGCGATTTGGGCGTAATACGGCACAGGGTAAGGGGCGGTCAACAGGCGGGTTGGTGTTCTGCCGTCCGATATTTCATTTGCTGCCATGACCTACTGCAAGCCCCTCCGTTGAAAACCGGTGATGATCCACACCACGCCAAAGAAAGCGGTGCAGGTCAGCACAATGGCGGCCCCCGAAGCCACATTCAGGTAATAAGAGAGGTACAGTCCAATCACACCGGAAAGCGCCGCGAAAAGTGCGGCGAGTGCCATCATCACCGGCAGGCGGCGGCTGAGCAGCGAAGCCGTGGCAGCCGGGGTAACCAGCATGGCGACCATCAGGGCAACCCCCACCGTTTGCAGCGAAACCACAATGGCAATGGCAATCAGCACCATCAGCAGATAATCCAGCAGGCGGGTCGGCAGGCGCAGCGTGGCTGCCAGCACCGGATCAAAGGAAAGGACGACCAGTTCTTTGTACAGGAAAAACACGATCAGCAGAATGGCTGCCCCAAACGCAGCCGTCAGCAACAGGTCGGGCGGGCGCACACCCAGCACATCGCCAAACAGAAAATGCGCCAGGTCGGCGGTGTAACTGCGTACCGA
>NZ_DAOUBL010000374.1:0-3026 GCF_034432615.1 Bellilinea sp.
CTGAAACCGGGTCAAGAAATTACCAGACAATTTCTTTTCTTTCGTTGCACCCCCTTCGATCCGCTTGTGGATATCCTCTTACGAGGACCTGCGCGCCCTGCGGGCGCTCCGGCTGAAACTCCGCCAACCAAACCGCTTGTGCAGGCAACTCACCCCCTTCGATCCGCTTGTGGATATCCTCTTACGAGGACCTGCGCGCCCTGCGGGCGCTTCGGCTGAAACCCCGCCAACCAAACCGCTTGTGCAGGCAACTCACCCCCTTCAATCCGCTTGTGAATGCTGAAACGTCCTCACCGGCACCGTCATTGTCAGGAATGACGATCAGAAATCTCCTGGGATGCTTTTTTACATTGGATTTACAGACTGCAACATATTTGCTGATGGATTACCAGATCAGGCTGTACGAGCCGTGAGAAACTGGAAAATCTAAAGGTACGATTTGGAAAATCGGCAGGATACGGAGTCGATATGCAAAATTCAGATTTTATAATTTACACTCTTGAAAACGCAATTCAATACCTCATGGAAGGGGATAACGAAACTGCCTTAAAGTGCATACTCCAGGCAGCGGCCGACCTGGAGTATGTGATTGGAGAAGATTCCTCTGCGGGCTGACGGCAGCAGTCTCCCGCGCATTTTTCTATGAATAAAATCCACACATATTTCGACGGCCAAATCCGGGTAACCGTTACTCCACACGAGATGCGAATGTCTCACTGGGTATATGCGCCAAAGGTGGAAGAGGTTTCTACGGGGTATGTACTGCTCGATCTTACCGGGGGATTATGGCATCTTCTCGAGGTAAAGGAAGAAAAAGACCTTCTCACCCTGACCCTGCTTCAGTATCCGGGTAATTCAGCAAGAATCAGCATTTCTATTCACAAAGACGAGCGTCTGCTGTACCTGGAAGGCAAAACCTATGATGCCGACAGTTTAAAGAGAGAGTTGAATTCACGTTGTTGATGAAATTCATTCCCTTACCCATCTGTCAACTGGACGCCAAAATGATGCTTTTTGGCTCTCTTCGATGTTGTGCGGCGACCGTACCTTTACACTAAAAAGAGGCTTGAAACTTGAAAAAAAACGACAGGCGAATCAATTGCCTGTCGGACAAAGACTTTACCGGGTTGACGCCTGGAGGCCGGAGACTCTCCAGTCCTCCGTCTTTCGACGGCGTGCTCGTTCCGGACTACACCTTCGTCAACCCGGTGTTATCAATACTATAGCAACCTCCGGGTCTTCTGTCAATAGGAGGGGGATAACCGTTCACGGCTCTCTCAATGTCAAAACCGGTCAATGCGCAGCCGGATAACCTGACGGATGTCTGTTCGGAATAGTTCACTTTTGCGTCAAATCGAGCGATTTTGCCCCTTCCCGCTCCTCCCCCGAAATCGCTAAAGCGGTAGTGGGGCAGGCACAGCGCAGCCAAAAATTCAAAATGGGATGCGAAACAGATTATCCAAAACTGACGTCATTTATAAACTTCAGCCCGCCCGCTCACCACCTCTTCAATCGGCACGTAGTCCATATCGAAACCCCAATAACGCGGCGCAAAATACTGCAGCCCCTTCGGTGTGCGAAAAGCCGGATGACCCTTCGCCCCAATCACCACCACGCTGTCCCCATCTTTGATTTCGGTATTGGTGTAACCTTCCCCCGTTTGCGGATCGGCCAGAATGATCAAATCGGGACTGCATACATACGGCTGCTCGTCCAGCCAGCTGACGTGATTTTCGTTCAAAAACCAGACCCGCATTCGATGCCCGCCGTATGCGCCCCTGCCTTCCAGAAAAACACTGCCCACCATCACCCCTTCTTTGTCCTGCCACTCCTTACCGCTGACCACGCCGCGGAACAATTCCCAGCCTTCCAGCAAACGAATTACCTCCACCAGCGGGTCGCTGCCCGCCTCGCGCGCCCGGCGCACCTGCCGCCCCAGCTCCAGGCTGAGAGTCAGTGTACCGGGAACGATGTTCTGCCGCGTTTCCTTCGCGGAAAGCAGCAAACTGGCAAAATAGACCACACCATAAGCGGCAACCGCCAGCATCTTGCCGATCCGTTCGCCCATTTCTGCGTTCACCGCTTCCTTGAGGATGAGAACATTCCCCCACCAATCCACAATCGCCGCCGGATGGGTTGGAACGCCGTTCAGAAAATAAAGGGTCTGCATGTCCTGCGGAACAGCCCGCCCGCTGTAATCACCATCCACCAACGGGATGCCCAGCCTGGCCGCCGTGACCAGCGGCGCGGGCGTGTTTGCGGCGCCCAGCTCGACCGGCACAATCCCGCCGATCTGCACGCCGGCGTACCGTTCCAGTTCATTTACCGCCGCCTGCGGAGCACGGTAGCCGTTGCGCACCGGAAGGTTCAACCGCCCGGCCAGGGCGTGAATTTCTTCCAGCGTGCGCGGCGTCTGCTCCGAAATCGAACCCGACCCAAAGACGGTACAGGTAAAAACCCCCTCCGGCAGGTCAGCCGCATCCACCCAGCCCGGCTGCAGCCCTTCGGCCAACGCCTCGGCCAGCATCTCCAGGCCCATTTCGGGTGAGCCGCCCCCTCCGGTACCCATCAGTTTCAATCCGGTCAAAAAATCGCGGCAATCCTGTTCGTCTTTCAAAATTCTGGACGGCATAACATCTTCCTCATCATGGTCAAATTGCTGGGACTACCCTAATATCCGTTCTTCGTCCACCCAAACACTGGCCTGCGGCAGGACAAAATCCTCATGCAGGTCGGATTCGGTCACCCCGCCGAGATGTGAGCTGTCGCCAACGGCAATATGGACTGTGCCTTTGATTTTTTCGGCTTCCAGCACGTTTTGCGGGTTGCGGGCGTTGGGATTGGTACCAATCCCCAGCTCGGCACAGTTGCGGCGGTGGCGCAGGCTTTCATTTCCAAAATCGAAAAGTTGACGGAATTTTTCGCCCACCTGCCCGCCGCCGTACGCTTCAACCACGTAACCGCCTTCAAAGATCAGGGTCATATCCTCATTCAACTGCGGAAACCAGCCGGCCGGCACAACCAAC
>NZ_DAOUBL010000375.1:0-8125 GCF_034432615.1 Bellilinea sp.
GTTGGTGTCGGCGTAGGGCCGGGTGTGGGCAGACGCTCACACAATGGGATGTTAAGAGTCATGCCTTCATAGACAACATCCGATGGTAATCCATTGTAGGATTTGATGGCGTCTGCAGAGACATTGTAATTGCGGGCAATCCCGCTGAGCGTGTCGCCGCTTTGCACTTTATATGGGAACAATTGACAGGCAACTTCGGTAGCCTGTGCCGGGCTGAGTGTGTTGGTTGGCTGCGGTGAGGGTGTCGGGGTTGGCTGCGGAATTAAAAGAATGTTACCGACAACCAGATTGTCGCAGGCCGGTGAAAGTTTGTTGAGCTGGATGATACTGTTGACCGAAACCCCAAAATTGAAAGCGATGGTCAAACAATTGTCATTGGGTTGAATGCGATATTCCAATGGGGGTAAAGGTGTAAAGGTTGGCTGCGGAGTGGGGGTTTCGGTGGCTGTGGGGGTTAGCGTGATGGTGGGTGTAAGGCTGGCTGTAGGGCTGGGGGTCAAATTATCGCCTACAGTGGGTGCGGATGCCTGAAAAACCGCAAAGACTGTACCAGCGCCGATTCCGAGCAGTAACAGGATCAATCCAATGGCTGCCGGAAGTGAAATGGTCAACTGAGGCATGCGCGGCGATTCGACAATTTCAACTTTCTTTTTCCCTTCCGTTGAAGGAGTAACCTTTTCCGAATTGAATTGACGACCACAAACCAGACAGCGGGTAGCGTTGATACTTAATTTCGTCCCACAGGTTGGGCAAATTTTTGTTTTTGAGGTAAGTTCTTCTGGACTCATAGGCTTTATTTTAATCCAATTACCGGGAAACCCCCGGCGCATGAGATTATAACACAATCAAAAATTTGACAAGGGCGAAATCGTTTTTGCAGGAAATTTTTCAATGTGGTATGCTATGAACCATGCTACCCATTATCAGCCTCTATATTCATATTCCCTTTTGCAAGCATCGTTGTGCTTATTGCGATTTCAATACTTATGCCGGACAGGAAAACTTGATTCCGGCTTACATCCAGGCGGTAATAGCCGAAATTGAACAGGTGGCAAGGCTGCAAACCTACCCGTTTGAAATTGGCAGCATATTCTTTGGAGGCGGAACGCCAACTTATATCCCGGTAAAAGGATTGCAAGACATCCTGAATACTTGCCGGCGGGTTTTTGATGTGCTTAAGGAATGCGAAATCAGCATTGAGGCCAACCCGGGAACGGTAAGCAAGGAAAGTTTACGTGAATTGCGGCAAACAGGATTCAACCGAATCAGTTTAGGAATGCAAAGTGCCAATATCAACGAACTGAGATTGCTCGAAAGAGAGCATGATCCCTTTTCGGTCATTCAGGCGGTTGAGTGGGCACGCCTTGCGGGGTTTGATAATTTGAACCTTGACTTGATATTTGGTATCCCTGGCCAAACGATGACCACCTGGCAACAAAGCTTGCAGTTAGCGCTTGGATTAAAACCGGAGCATCTCTCCCTTTATGCCTTAACCATCGAGCATGGTACCCCTTTCAAGAAGTGGCTGGAACGCGGGTTAATTGACCTTCCGGATGATGATCTGGCAGCAGATCAATATGAATATGCATGTCAAGTGTTGGACGAAGCGAATTATGAACATTATGAGATTTCCAACTGGGCATTGAAGCGCGGGGGAAACTCATTAGCGTGCCGTCATAATCTGCAATACTGGAGATACCTGCCTTATATCGGCATTGGGGCAGGTGCCCATGGGTTTTTACAGAATCATCGGACGGTCAATGTGCGCGGAATTAAGGCGTATATTACGCGGGTGATGAGCGAAGTTGGTATGCCCCCTCCGGCATCATCAGCGGCTGAACAGGTCGTTGAACTGGACTTATGGACTCGAATGCAGGAAAGAATGATGGTGGGACTACGTCTTTTAGAAGAAGGGGTTGACGAATTTTCATTCAACCAGCAATTTGGTTTCAAAATGGAAGAAGTGTTTGGTAGACAGATTAGCCTATTGATGGGAATGGGATTGCTGGAATGGTCGGAGAAACGAAATTCGCGCCATTTACGCCTTACCCGACAGGCGTGGCTCTTGGCCAACCGGGTGTTCCGTGAATTTATTGGATTGCCTCAACCATCTGTTATTCAGGAGCAGCGTCACTCCACCACAACGCGGGTACCGTAGCCGACTCGTTCCATATCACCGGGCTCAGAAACTGGCAAAACCCAACGAAAGAGCCATTTTGCTTCAGAAGTTCGCATATTGACACAACCATGAGAACGAGGTGTGCCAAAATCCTGGTGCCAGTAAGTGCCGTGAAAGGCGACCCCGGTTTGTTCAAAAAAGCAAGTCCACGGTACGCCGGGTAGTTCGTAATCCTCCGGGTTGCCGCTCAATCGTCCATCCCCCATGTGTTTGGAGGGCATTTTGGAATAAATATTGAACTCGCCTTTGGGGGTTTCCCAGGGGATCTGACCTTCTGGTTTGTAATTCAACCCCGTTGATACCCGGGTTTGAAAGACGATTTCGTCATTTTCATAACAGGTAAGGGTTTGGCGTCCGCGGCTGACAACAATGCGTTTTTTATGATGCGGCACTTCTGGCGAGATGGGAGTGAGTTCTTCGTCGGGAATCAGACGGAGATGATAAGCCGGGGCGTGATATTCAATTTTTAATAATTCATCTAAAATTCGGTACCACGCCTCTCCGTCTGGTCCTTCATCAATTCCAGTGACCCAGTGAACTGATTCAAAGTAAAGCCGATAAAGCGGCTGCCAACCTGAAGTAGTGGTATATCTCATTGCCTGCGAATAAGGAACGGTAACTTCTGCCAGTTGACGGCCTTCGCGGATTTGGGAGGCAACCGGGTTGTACTGCACGGTAACCCTTTGGGTGTTGGCGCGGTGAATGTAACCGCCCCATACCCGGTACCAGATCGGGTTGTAAGCCGGCCCGGATTCCGATTCGAGTTCATAATAAATGTTGACCAGTTCATCACGGAAGCGTTGAAATAATATCCGGCTTTTGTCATCGGGTTGGGAATAGACACTGACCGAGCGAACCGTAATGCGGATTAAGTCATTTTTCTGATTATCTTCCTCGAAACCGGAAAAAGGACGGAATGCCAAACCTGCAAGGCCGGCAGCAGCACATAATTTGAGAAATTCACGTCTTGATAAACGGCTACCCATCGTGGAAAAATTATACCAACAATCGGCGGGTGTTTTCTCTGCTGAGTGAAGGAATGACGGTAGAATTTTAGATATGTCTGCGGTGATGTTGGCATTCCTTTCGGCGGTTTCTGGCGGATTTGCAAACCTTTTTGCACGACGATTGGTTTCGGTTAGCCAGGCCCGCAACATGCTCAGTGTGAATTTTGCTCTCATGACAGGCATGCTGCTGCCTGCTGCGCCATGGTTATTCGAGTTGCGGCTGGATAGTAAAGGTTTTTTCCTTTTGATGGCCGCAATTGGCCTGGATGGGCTGGCCAACTACGGTTATTTTCGTTCATTTGAGCGGGTAGACGCCGTAACGGTGAGCGGCTTACTGGCAGTTTCGCCGTTATTTGCCCTGGGCATATCGCCCTTGTTTTTCTATCAGAGCGAATCGCTTGGGGCGTTGCAGGTGCTCTCGGTTTTATTGTTCACCTGCGGTGTTTTGATGATCGTAGGAAGATTTCAACAAAATTCAACAGAATTAGAACGCGTTCCCATCAAGGAAATTTTCTATCCCTTGGGAACAGCGTTTTTGTTCACCTTGAGCATGTTTGTGATCAAGGATTTATTTGCGGGGAATTATCTTAATCCCTACACTTATTACCTGATTCGCGCCTTCTTAATTAGCGGCGTTTCCTGGATGATTACCAGACCCAATTTGGATTGGATCAATGGGATCAGTCTTTTGTTAACTGCTGGCAGGTTGATCTTTGTGATTGGGCAGTGGCTTTTTTTACTTTCGGCGTTGAAAGTTGGTCACCCAGCGGTGGTTAAAGCCATCTCAGACCTTTCTCCAATGGTTGTGATGATGTTTTCCTGGAGTTTGCTACGGGAAAAGCCATCTCCAATGCAGGTATTGGGGATGGTGGTAATACTGGCGGGTGGAAGTGTGTTAGCACTTTAATGAAAGGGAATGTACCACAACCCTTTTAAAGAAAAGATCCCCTACCATTCATTTCTGGCTGGGGATAACTGTCGGGGCGAGAGGATTTGAACCTCCGACCTCTTGCACCCCATGCAAGCGCGCTAGCCGGACTGCGCCACGCCCCGATGGACAGAGGCTATTATATTCCGAAAAGGATGTTTTGGCAACCTTTTGGATGGAAAATGCTATTTTTCACCTTTGGCTTCAAAAAAATTACTGTAGGCTTTATCTTCGTCCAGAATGTGGTTGACCAGCCATTCCTTCAAAAAATTCATCATCTGAATACTCAAACCGATTTTGCCCTCTTTATATTGATTCTGGAATTCGATAACCTGTTGGGTTAAGCGATCGTGTGAGGCTTTGTGATCGGCGTATTGGGGGTAGGCGTGCTTGAGCATCAGGGCTTCTTCGCTGGAGAAGTGTTTTCGCGTATAGTCCACCAGTTCCTCCAGAATCTTGCCTAATTCTACTTGTCCCTTGCCGACCTTCATGGCTTCGTATAGCTGATTAATCAAGCTAACCAGCTGCTGATGTTGATGATCGAATTTGGTAATTTTTACCGAGTAACGGTCTTCCCACTTAATCAGAGCCATCTATTTTATTTCTCCTGGTTTTTATGAATCTCACTTGAATATATGCCTTGTGGTTTGTTTTTGCCATAAAATTCAGGTAAATTTATCTTGGAACAAATCCGATGGCATAAAAGGTCGGCACAAATAAGATGCGGGTGCCTTCCAGCCAGGCGTGGCGGTCGGCTTTCTCCAAAGCTTCAATTTCCTCGGGCGCCAGATACCCTTGTAAATCCGAACGAATCACGGCCCATTCCATATCCAAATCTTGGGGGTACGTTTGATCATTGGCCCACTGGGCTGCCATTACTCCACTTTCAATGTTGATTAATCCGGCATCTCGAAACCAGCCGCGAATCTTTCTTCCTGTAGTGGGGTCTGCACCTTGATCGCGGAGGGATTGGGTTTGATAGTGTCCGATGGCTGAAAGGGCGGGGGGATGGTCTATCCTTCCGCCGTAATCCGGCTCTGCCATGGCAATGATTGCACCCCCACGGCGGGTGATTCGGCGCATTTCCTTAAGTACTTCGCCTCCGTTGACCCACATCAGAAAATAATGACAAATCGAAAAATCCACACTCTCCGATGAAAGGGGCAGCCTGTGGCCGTCTGAACAGAGCAATGAAGCGGAAGGTATTAAGTAACGGGCAATCAGGAGGCTGGAGAAATCAATGTCCAATCCCATGACCCGGCCGCCGGCTGAAAAATCCTGCAAAACTGCGCCGCCGCCGCAGCCAACCTCCAGGATGCGATGATGGGGTTGAATGCCGGCTTTTTGGATCAGATAAGCACGCAGCTGGGCAGTCCACCGCGCCTGTTGTAAAAAACGCAGGTGCCAGTCAATCATGCCTGGTTCTGATTCAAAGCCTGCGCATTTTGCCAGATCTTTGTCCAATCATCGGTGAGGAAGTTGCCTAATAAAATGGTTTTACCCTGTGCGGGCAGGACATCGCCATCGGGTTCGACATAAAGCCACGCGTTGCCTGCGCCGTCAAAGTATTCCCCAATCCCTTCACTTTGCAACTCAAGACTGATGGGATTTAATTCGGAATAAGGAACCGGTAAATCCCAAACGATGGACATTTCATGGGCGAAGGCATGTTCCTGTACCTGTTGGAGCATAGACTTCATCGAAAGGTCTTCGATACTGAGGCTAAGGGATTTGACATTCAGTTCAACCAGTTTATTCAGGATTTCGGTGATACGGTGCTGGTTGCGGCTGGTAATGGTGAGATGTACGGTTACATACAAATCGGAAGCAAGCGAATCGCGGATGGCTTCCCAACAGTAATCTTCATTCTCGTCCAGCACAATCATCAAATGATCAAGGCCGGCCTGAAGAATTTCGGTCAGAAATTTATGCTCCGAAAAGCGGTAGCCGTTACTGAGCACGCCGGTTACCATGCCCAGTTTTTCTGCAAATTCAACCAGTTCAACCAAATCGGGGCGTAGCGTGGGTTCTCCACCGGTGAAAATTACGTGGGGGATGCCGGCTTTCCAGGCTTTTTCCAGTATAGTCTGCCACTCTTGGGTTAATAACTCTCTTTTGACCCTTTCTACCGGTGTGGAGCCAACCGCACGAGGATGGGGTGTGGCATAGGTCAGAGCGCAATCAAGGCGCAGAGGTGCACTCAGCCGTCGTTCATGGACGTTTACGCGTTCAAATTCCAGATAAGTAACTGGGTCGAGATCGGTGGTTTCGATTAGGGTCATCAAACGCTCGCGGAAAGAGATAAAATCCTGTCTGGCTTGTTCTTTGCTAACCCGATAGCGTTTGGATAGTTCGTTGGCCACTTCTTCTTCATTGTGCTGTTGAATGAGGTGATAAGCGTATTCAGTGCCGGTCTGGTTGAGGTGAAGCACTGTCGAAGCATTGATAATGAGGATGCTGTTTCCATCTGGCTCAATTCGGAGATGAAGCCGGTAGGGTAAGGCGGCTTCAGGTGGAGCGTTGAAGGTATAAACCCCTGCTGCAAGCGGTTGAACGGGTTGAAAGAAACGATTGAATGTCTCTCGAATTCGATTAATCATGACCACCTCCGGTTTTCAATGGGAAATTGGTTGTTTGGCCGCTAAAGCTTCGCGGGCGAGAGGACATCCGCCGCCGCATTCAACCACTAATCCACAATCGTGGCATTTGGCTGGTAAGTTCCGACGCTCTCTCAAGGATAACGCCAGATCATGATTCCAGATTTGATCCCATGAATCGTTTAGAATATTTCCAAGTGAGGTGTAATACGATTGGCACGGCAGTACACTTCCGTCCGGTTCAATGCACATGTTATACAGGGCAGCAGTGCACCCCTTTACGCCCAATTCCATTTGAACGGGGTCAAAATTACAGTATTCGGTAGGGGTGTACCAGATCAGGCGCTGATTGTATTGGGTGGTTTTTGTGCGGGCAATATCCAGCAAGGCAGGCAATTCACTCTCCGGAATACCGGTGTTTACATTGCGTCCTCGACCGGAGTAAATCAGGGCATTTAAGCCAATGGTCGGCACCCCAATTTTTCCCAAAAAATCCAGTGTTTCGCTTAAATAAGGGGCGTTGTCTTTCAAGAGGGTGGTATTGGTCATTACAAACAGGTGCGTCTTTAAGGCATTGGTCAAGCCTTTTACGGTTTCCTGCCACGCGCCTTTGTGGAGAACCATGTGATCGTGAATGTCAGGAATATGGGATTCAAAAGTGATCTGGACGTGATCCAGTCCAGCGTTGATGAGCTGGTTGAGAAAGCCAGTATCTTGCAGTCGTCTTCCGTTGGTATTAATACCAGTGATCTGACCGTTGCGTTCGGCATGAGCAATTAGAAGTGGAAGATCATCGCGCAGTGTAGGTTCGCCACCCGTAAAAACGATGTGCGGGATTCCAATCTCCCACAGCCTATCCAATACCGAATACCAGTATTGCGTATCTTTTTCCGGGAAGGCGCGCGATCTTGCGTTATAACAGTGAGCACACGCATTGTTGCAGCGATAGGTCACTGCCAGATCCATGCGGTAAGGCCGGCTGGATTGTTTGCTAAAGGGTGGAATGGTTTCAATCTCCAAATCACAAATCGGGCATTCGCCTTCAGGAAGGATCAGTGCATGCAGCTGTTCAGCGAAAGCATGGTAGTCTTGCAGCGCTTGCCGGCGGGAAACCTGGAAGGTGTGAGTCAGCCATCCAATTGCCTGAGTTTCCTGCACTTTGCTCAAGATCAGATAGGCCATGAGCGTGGCAGATGGATTAAAGTGAAAGATACGGCTGGCATTGATGAGTAATGTCCCGCTCTGGTCGGGTTCAATGCGTAAGTGAACGCGTGCTTTTCCGCCGTTTTCCTCCACCGAAAAACTGTAAAGGCCAGCTGACGGTGGAAAAGTCAGATTTGGGGGACGGATACTTCCCCGGAGTTTTTCGAGCCAGCGGTTTGAGAAGAGGGACATGCTAGAACTCTCCCATTAG
>NZ_DAOUBL010000376.1:0-4732 GCF_034432615.1 Bellilinea sp.
GGCGTGGTCGCCATGGAGCGCGGCAGCACACCGCTGTACCTGCCGCTCAACGGCAACGGCCAAACGCACCCCCAACCCGAAACAATTTCCGAAAACTGAGATGTGAGGAGAAGCAGACATGGCAAGAATGAACTTTGCAGGCATTGAAGAAGAAGTGGTCACCCGTGAAGAATTCCCGCTCAGCCGGGCGCGGGAAGCATTGAAGGACGAAGTCGTCGCCGTGCTGGGTTACGGCGTGCAGGGCCCGGCGCAGGCTTTGAATCTGCGCGATAACGGGATCAAAGTGATCGTCGGGGTCAACCCGGGCGGCAAGTCGTGGGATAAAGCCCAGCGCGACGGCTGGGTGGCCGGTGAAACGCTCTTCCCCATGGAAGAAGCAGCCGCCCGCGGCACGGTGGTGCAGTATCTGGTTTCGGATGCCGCCCAAAAACTGACCTGGGAACGCATCCGCCCGTGCCTCAAAGAAGGCGATGCCCTGTACTTCTCCCACGGCTTTGCCGTGGTGTACAAAGACCAGACCGGCGTGGTGCCGCCCCCCTATGTGGATGTGGTCATGGTCGCCCCCAAGGGGTCGGGCACCAGCGTGCGCGCCAATTTTCTGGCGGGCAGCGGCATCAATTCCAGTTTTGCCGTGGCGCAGGATTACACCGGCCGGGCGCGCGAGCGCACCCTGGCGCTGGGCATTGCGATCGGCTCCGGCTATCTGTTTGAAACCACTTTTGAACACGAGGTCTATTCCGACCTGACCGGCGAACGCGGCGTGCTGATGGGCGCGCTGGCCGGCATCATGGAAGCCCAGTACCAGACCCTGCGCGCCCACGGGCATACCCCCTCCGAAGCGTTCAATGAAACGGTCGAGGAACTGACCCAAAGCCTGATCCGGCTGGTTGCCCAAAACGGCATGGACTGGATGTACGCCAACTGCTCGGCAACCGCCCAGCGCGGCGCGCTGGACTGGCGGCACGAGTTCCGCAAGGCCACCCTGCCGGTCTTTGAACGCCTGTATCAATCGGTTGCCAGCGGGGAAGAAACCCGCCGCGTGCTGGAGGCCAACAGCCAGTCGGACTATCAGGAGAAATTGTCGGAAGAGCTGCGTCAGATGCGTGAATCGGAGATGTGGCAGGCCGGCGCCATGGTGCGCTCCCTGCGCCCCGAAAACTGGCAGAAAAACGCCTGAGGTCTTTAGCGGTTCAGGAGGAAAGCGATGAGCGATTCGTATGTCAGAATTTTCGATACCACCCTGCGGGATGGCGAGCAGTCGCCCGGCGCAACCATGACCAGCGCCGAAAAGCTGGAAGTGGCGCGCGGGCTGGCGCGTCTGGGCGTGGATGTGATTGAAGCCGGCTTTCCGGCCGCCTCGCCGGATGATCTGGAAGCCGTGCGGCGCATTGCAGTGGAGGTGGGCAATTCCACCGACGGCGGGCGGGTACCGATCATCTGCGGGCTGGCGCGCGCCACAAAAAGCGACATTGACAAGGCCTGGCAGGCCGTTCAACCGGCTGCCCGCCCGCGCATTCACACCTTTCTCGCCACTTCCGAGATTCACATGCAGTACAAACTGCGCATGACCCGCCAGCAGGTGCTGGAACGGGTTGCCGAAATGGTGGCCTATGCCCGCAGTTTATGCGAGGATGTCGAGTTCAGCCCGGAGGATGCCGGGCGCAGCGACCCGCAATTCCTCTACGAGGTGCTGGCCGTTGCTATCCGCGCCGGGGCAACCACACTGAACATTCCGGATACGGTGGGTTATACCACCCCGGAAGAGTTCGGCGCGCTGATTGCCGGAATCATCCAGAACACACCCGGCATCCAAAACTGTATCGTTTCGGTCCACTGCCACAACGACCTGGGGCTGGCGACGGCCAACACGCTGGCCGGCTTGCGCGCCGGGGCGCGTCAGGCGGAGGTCACCATCAACGGCATTGGTGAACGCGCCGGCAACACCGCGCTGGAAGAAGTGGTCATGGCGCTCCACACCCGCCCACAGTACTACGGCCTGCACACCGGCATTGACACCACCCAGATCAGCCGCATCAGCAAACTGGTCAGCAACTACACCGGCATGCCGGTACAGCCCAACAAAGCCATTGTGGGGGCAAACGCCTTCGCCCACGAAGCCGGCATTCATCAGGACGGCATGCTGAAGCACTCCCTGACTTATGAGATCATGCGCCCGGAAACGGTCGGCGCGACGCAGAGCAAACTGGTGCTGGGCAAACACTCCGGGCGGCATGCCCTGCGCACCCGTCTGGCGGCGCTCGGTTACGCGCTGGATGAAGGCGAAATGGATCAGGTGTTTGAACGCTTCAAGCATCTCGCCGACCGCAAAAAGACCATCACCGATGCCGACCTGGAAGCGCTGGTTTCCGATGAACTGTACCAGCCGCGCGAATTTTACGCTCTGGACGGCTTACAGGTCGCCTGCGGGACGATGGGCATGCCCACCGCCACCGTGCGCCTGCGCGGCCCGGACGGCCAGCTGCACGTCAGCGCGGCAGTTGGCACCGGCCCGGTGGATGCCGCCTACAAAGCCATTGATGCCATTGTCAAAGCCCCCAACACGTTGCAGGAATTTGTCGTCCACGCCGTAACCGAAGGGATTGACGCGCTGGGCGAAGTGACCGTGCGCATCGAGGGCAGCGACGGGCTGCTGCAAATCAGCCCGCAGCGCGAAGCCGAAGTGCCGCGCACCTTTGGCGGTTACGGCGCCGATACCGACATCGTGGTAGCCAGTGTCAAGGCTTATCTGGCTGCGCTCAACAAACTGCTGGTCGCCAGCGGTCAATACGGTAATGTGGAACAATCGGCGGTTCAGCCGGTTGGTTGAGGAATTTTCCAAAGTCATTCATTCGCCAGAGAGGAGAACGAACCATGAACCCCATTTTCTCATCCTATTTCGATGAAAACGACCCGGCACAAGCCTTTGTGCGCCCCAACACCATCCCGTCCGGCTGGGATATGACCGATTTTCTGATGAAAAGTCACCCCCACACCCCGGCAGCCGAAATGAACGGCACCGCCTACGAACAACATCTTCGCCAATCGGGGAATGCGTATGAGCCGCCCAAAAACGTTGTTTGAAAAAATCTGGGACAGCCACGTCGTCGTTCAACCGCCGGATTCGCCCGCCGTTCTGTACATTGACCTGCACCTGGTGCACGAGGTAACCTCCCCGCAGGCGTTCAGCGGACTGCGGGCGCGCGGCCTGCGCGTGCGCCGCCCGGAACGCACGGTCGGCACACTCGATCACGGCATCCCCACCCTCACCAGGCCCAACGGCAACGGCGACGGCCGCCTGGCCTTTGCCGATGAACTCAGCCGCCGCCAGATTCTGCAGATGGAGGAAAACTGCCGTGAATTTGGCATCCCGCTGATGGGGTTGGGCAGCCCCAATCAGGGCATTGTGCACGTCATCGGCCCTGAACTGGGCCTGACTCAGCCGGGCATGACGATTGTGTGCGGCGACAGCCACACCGCAACGCACGGCGCGTTTGGCGCCCTGGCCTTTGGGATTGGCACCAGCGAAGTGGAGCATGTCCTCGCCACCCAGTGCCTGCTGCAGCGCAAACCCAAAACCTGCGCCGTGCGCATTGAGGGACGCTTAAACCCCGGCGTCACCGCCAAGGATGTCATTCTCGGGCTGATTGCCCAGATCGGCGTGGCGGGCGGCACCGGTTATGTGTTTGAATACATGGGCGAAGCCGTCCGCGCCATGAGCATGGAAGAGCGCATGACCGTCTGCAACATGTCCATCGAGGCCGGAGCCCGCGCCGGCATGATCGCCCCGGACGATACCACCTTTGAATTTCTTGCCGGACGTCCCTATGCCCCGCAGGGTGAGGCGTGGGAACTCGCCGTTGCCCGCTGGCGCACCCTGCCCGGTGACGAGGGCGCCGCTTATGATCACACCATTACCCTCGATGCCAGCCGTTTGCAACCGATGGTCACCTACGGTACCAACCCCGGCATGGGCATTCCCATCAGCGGGCGCATTCCTTCTCCCGACGAGGTCGGCGATTCCGCTCAACGCGCCGCGCTGGAAAAATCGCTGGCTTACATGGGGCTGCAGCCGGGCGCGCCGCTGCTCGGTCACAAACTGGATGCTGTTTTCATCGGTTCCTGCACCAACGGACGGCTGGCAGACCTGCGCCAGGCCGCCGCTCTGCTGCGCGGGCGTAAAGTAGCGCCCGGTCTGCGCGTGCTGGTGGTGGCCGGTTCGCAGCAGGTCAAAAAACAGGCTGAAGCCGAGGGTTTGCACCGCATCTTTTTGGAAGCCGGCGCCGAATGGCGCGAACCAGGCTGTTCGATGTGCATTGCCATGAACGGCGACCAGCTCGAGCCCGGGCAGTATGCCATCAGCACCAGCAACCGCAACTTTGAAGGGCGGCAGGGCAAGGGCGGGCGCACCTTCCTGGCCAGTCCCCTCACCGCGGCTGCCTCGGCTTTGACCGGCGTCATCACCGATCCGCGTCCCTATCTTTCCTGAGGAGCCGTTGCCATGCAGCCATTTAGCCGTTTGACCTCCAAAGTGGTCGTTTTGCCCGTCAGCAATGTGGATACGGATCAGATCATCCCGGCGCGTTTTTTGAAAACCACCGACAAAAACGGGCTGGGCGCCAGCCTGTTTGCCGACTGGCGCTACCTGCCGGACGGCAGCCCCAATCCCGATTTTGTCCTCAATCAACCCCACGTGCAGGGCGCGCAGATTTTGCTGGCCGGCGATAACTTCGGC
>NZ_DAOUBL010000377.1:0-3728 GCF_034432615.1 Bellilinea sp.
CCCTCTGCGTTCCATACCAGAATGCCCTCCTGAATGCTGGAAAGAATGGCATTCAGGCCGGTTAATTGGTTGTTCTGTTCTTCCAGTAATTGGTCGGATTGACGCTGAGCCTCGATGGCCCTGGCGGCGGCGGTGATCATTCCCATCGAGTGGGGGTGCAGCTGGCCGCGCAGGGTGATCACTCCCAAAGCACCGATCAACTTGCCGGAGGTGTCGAATACTGGCGCGGCCGCGCAATCATACAGGTGGAAGGGCTGGCGGAAATGTTCAAACCCTTTGACGAAATGAGGAGTTCGTTCCAGCAGACTCAGCCCAATCCCGTTTGTGCCGATCTCTCCCTCCGCGAGCAGTGTACCCGGCGTGATTCCCATTCGCTCCAGCATGGCCATGATGTTGGCATCGCCGACGGCATCCAGTAAATAGCCTACATTGTTGGTGAACAGGATGGCTGAATTGGAGTTTTCGATGTATTGATACACATCTTCCATGACTGGGCGGGCAATGGCCATCAGGTCAAAGTGATTGACCTGAATGGAAAGCAAGTGTTCGGCAGAAAGATGGGGCGGGCGGTGAGGGGAGTACGGATCTACCCGTGCCCAACAGCGTTCCCAAGAGGCGGCAATTACCGGGCGTATCTGCGGCAGTAAAACGTGGTTGGTGACAAAGGCGATCCATGCCTGCTGGATTTCCTCGCCCGGTTGTTGGCTCATTGGCTTCTCCTCTTCCGAAAGAAGGCTGGAATGAAAACGATTCAACCCCAATATATTCTAGCCGAAAGCACTCTCAGATTCAATCGCCAATTTAACGTCAATTCGGGATAAATCATTTTTACATCAACTTTCGAGTTTCGTCCCCCTCCTGCCTCCCCCAAAATCGCAGGCGCGGTTTTGGGGGAGGTGCAGGTGGGGGGCATTGGTATTAGATGCAACGTTTTGATTTTATCCCGAACTCACGCCATTTAATAAGTTGAGTTTGGTTTAAGGGCAAAATCTGACCGGTTAATTGGGGGAGGCGGGACACGGAGAGAATGCTTGTTGCTAATACTGAGAAAGTTAATTCGATATATCCCCCCCTTCCAACAGAGCAAACAAAAAAGAACAGATTACCATTTTTTAGTGGGTTGAACAACTGGGATCAGCCTTATGTTGTTTTTATTAATAAGTAGTTGTTCAATCAACCGCTGATTGATTTATACCTTGCAAAAAAGGATAGTCATTTCAGTCTTGACAGAAATGAGTAATGATTGTAAAATGAAAGCGTCCGCAAATGGCGGATTTGGCTTTTTTATCTTAAGGAGCAAAGAACAGTATGGTTTCAGACGAAACGGATAGTGGTGATAGTACCCCTCCCATATCGGGAGACCCATTAACCCTATCCCAGTTCATTGAAAATATGGGATTGCACTTTGAGGAGTACGGCATTCCGCGCATCGGCGGGAAGATACTGGGCTTGCTGTTGATTGCCAGCCGTCCGGTTTCGCCGGAAGAGATGGCCGAGGTGTTGCAGGTCAGCCGCAGCAGCATCTCCACCAACCTCCGCACGCTGATGATGGCCGGGCTGGCCGAGCGGGTTTCTTTGCCCGGTGAGCGCAGTGATTATTATGTGTTCTCCGATGAGGCCTGGGAAAATTCGCTGGAAATGCGCCTGGAGAGCGTTCAGAACCTGCGCGAGATGGCGGAAGAGGGCCTGCAAGGACTGGCACAAGATCACCCCGCCCGCCAACGGATGGATGAGATCATCGAGTGGACGGCGCTGCTGGAAAAGTCGTACGAGAAAATTTTGCAAGAATGGCAATCCCGCCGAGAGATACCAGCCTGAAGATCGATGGTGCATAACTGCCTCCTTTGACCGGCTGGTATCTCGACACCAGCCGGTGTTTTTTACCGGTATCTGACGGACATGGAGGTTGAAAATGCGCTACCTCGTACTGCGTACCGAAAATTTAACCAAGGAATTTCACCGCCGCCCGGCGCTTTGTGGGGTGACGCTGGAAGTTGACCCGGGGGAAGTATTTGGCTTGCTTGGACCGTCCGGTGCTGGTAAATCTACCCTACTCCATATTCTCCTTGATTTCATCCGTCCTTCCCATGGTCAGGCACTGGTTCTGGGAATGGACTGCCAGCGCAATGGTCTGAAGGTGCGGAGGCTGGTGGGCTATTTACCTCAAAACCTGACTTTACCCAAAGGGGTTACTGCCGGTCAACTGTTGGAGCGTTTTGCGGCATTACGGGGTGGTGTGGAAATGACCTTTGCACATGAACTGGCAACCCGCTTTCAACTGAACCTGGATCTGGCGTGTGAACGGCTCTCTCCGGCTGATCGCCGCAAAGTCGGTCTGGTTCAGGCGTTCATGCACCGCCCTGAATTAATTCTGCTGGATGAACCTTCGCGTGATCTGGACACGACTGCCCAGATGGAACTCTACCGGCTGATTGCTGAATTTCGCGCCGAAGGCCGCTCGGTGGTGATTGCTTCCCAATCCATTTCTGAGATGGAGCGCATTTGTGACCGCGTTGCAGTATTGCATCAGGGAAGGGTTATTGCCGTGGAACGCGGCGCTCAACTGCGCGCCCGCGCCATCCGTAAAATTGAAATGCGTTTTGCCAATCCGATCAACCCGCAAATTTTCATGGGTTTGAACAATATCAATCAACTGGTCTGTGATCAGAACAAGGTGTACTGCACCGTGCTGGGCGACCCGGATGCGTTGCTGAAAACCGCCACCCAGTTCCGCGTGCTGGATATTATCAGCCAGCAGCCCAGTCTCGAAGAGGTTTATCACACTGTTTACGGCATTCCAGCCTATGCGGCTTGATTTATTCAAGGATCTCTGGCTGGAAAGAAGGCGCAGGGTTGCCTTATGGTGTGGGATTGTTGTGGGCTGGTGTGGAGCAGCTGCACTGTTTTATCCGCTGCTGGTGGATGAAGCCTTCGTTGATCGCCTGGCGGATTGGTTCAACCCATTGCTGGAGTCACAGCAAGCTTACTGGCTGCTGGTGTTGGCTGTGTTTGGCCTGCCGGTTATTGGCGGGGTGTTTGCCTTCTGGGAGGGAGGAAGACTCTTCAAAGGTCGGGCGGTGCGACATTCGATTGCATTTTTACTGGCGTATCCGCTGCCGCGCTGGCAGGTTTATCTCAGCCGCCTGGTTTACCTGCTTTCGGCCTGCTTTTTGCTGACGGTGGTGGGTCTTCTGAGCGGGAGTGGGGCGATTCTCCTCACCGGAAGTCAACTGCCGTTCGGTTATTGGGGATTCCTGCCCGGTCTGTTTTTACTGATCGTTTTATTCGGGGAAGTCGGTATCCTGTTGGGGGTCTTGAGTCAATCCTTTTGGCTCGATCGGCTGGTTGGGGTAATCCTTTTGATTCTGTTGTATCTGCCTTATGGGCTCGACTCTTCCGACTCGACGGTGCGCTATTCCCCGCTGTTTTACATGCTGGGAGAATTGCCATTACCTGGCACAATTGAGGTTGGCAACCTGCTGGGATTAGGTTTGTTGTGTGTGGCGGGTGGTCTGCTGGGCGGTTTTGCCTTTGAGCGGTTGGAACTGGAATGATTCTTTCTTAACAAACTGCTAACCTGTTCTTTGAATAATCTTAATTCAGGTTGGGTATTATAAATTCAGGCAGTCGTTGCTCATTCCTCCGGGCAAAGTCGTGCTCCTGGTGGGTAGGTGATACAGGGATAAGATAGTGGTAGAGATGGAAAGGCAGCCTGAGAAGGCTGTCTT
>NZ_DAOUBL010000378.1:0-8992 GCF_034432615.1 Bellilinea sp.
TATGCCGCCTATCGCGGTGAATGGGATGCAACTCGCCGCGCATACCGCTACTTCAAATTAGAAGAAGCCGGTAAAAGCCTGCGTATCCCTTTGCCCAATTCCCATCGCGCTGCTGATGATGCCCGACTGACCCGCGCATTGCTATACGCAATCGGCGGCATGGATTATTCATTCGGTAAACCGGAATGAGCCTGCCAGAATTATTTTCCACTCAAAGCGCCATCGCCCAGACCCCCTTAAACCGTAAAATTTTTTTACGGGGTGAACCCGGCAGCGGTAAAACCACCGCCGGTCTGGCACGTTTGGCATACCTGTTGGATAAAGGCGTACCGGCGGAGCAGATTCTTATTCTGCTCCCCCAGCGCACCCTGGCCAGACCATATCACGACTATATAACACAAAACCCTCTTCCGCCGGGTGGGATACCCACCATCGTAACGCTGGGTGGTTTGAGCCAGCGCACAATTCAATTGTTCTGGCCAGCCATCAGCAGCGAAGCAGGTTTTGCCCAGCCCCATCAACCGCCTTTGTTTCTCACACTGGAAACTGCCCAGTACTACATGGCCAAAGTAGTTGAGCCGTTTCTAGAGCGGGGTTATTTTGAACAGCTGGTGATTGACCGTAATCGTCTGTACTCCCAATTGCTGGATAATCTTAACAAAGCCGCCCTGGTTGGTTTTGCGTATACCACGCTTGGCGACCGGTTGAAGCAGGCCTGGAATGGTCAGCCCCAGCACCTGATTTTGTTCGATCAGGCGCAGGAATGCATCAATGCTTTTCGAAACTACTGCCTTGAACATAATCTACTCGATTTTTCCTTACAAATTGAGTTGTTTTTACATCATCTCTGGCGCTCTTTTCTGGTGCGAAATTACCTGCAAAGCCATTACCGCCATCTGATTTACGATAATGTGGAAGAGGATGCCCCTGCCGCCCATGATGTCGTTCGGGATTGGCTGCCGGTATTCGAATCAGCCCTGCTGATTTATGACCAGCAGGGTGGTCACCGCATTTTTCTGGGGGCTGATCCACAATCGGCTGCGTCGCTGGCCGGTTTGTGTGATGACATTGTTGAATTTCCGCCCAGCCTGATTTGCCCTCCGGCGATTCGCCAGTTCCAATTCGCCCTTGTCAAAGCCGTGCAGCGCGACTTGAAAATGGATGATGTCTCACCCCAAATCAAAACTGCATTCACGCATCTACCCGCCCGTTTTTACCCGGAAATGGTGGATATGGTTAGCAGCACCATTCACCAACTGGTGCATGAAAAGCAGGTTGCACCCGGAGAAATTGCAGTGCTTGCGCCGTTTGTCTCCGATTCGTTGCGCTTTTCACTGATGAACCGCCTGGAACAATATCAGATACCTGCCCGCTCTCACCGCCCCTCGCGCAGCCTGTATGACGAACCGGCTGTTCGCACCCTCATCACGCTGGCAAAGCTGGCACATCCGCATTGGAAAATGCCTCCCACCCGTGAGGAAATCCGCGCTATGCTGGTGCATTGTATTGAAGACCTTGACCTTGTCCGCGCCGATTTGTTGATGCAGATGGGAACGGCGCCCAAAGGCTCACCTTTTGCCTTGCGTCCTTTTGAGGAAATTCGTGGAGAAGGAAGAGAAAGAATCACCTATTCAGCCGGATTGCGTTATTCGCGGCTGCGTGCCTGGCTTGTGAACTACATTGAGCAGCAAGAAGAACAGGAACTGGATGTGTTTTTTGCCTTTTTGTTTGGTGAAGTATTATCCCAGCCTGGCTATGGTTTTCACGAACAACTGGACAATGCAGCAGTAACTGCCCGGTTGATTGAATCCATTCAAAAATTTCGCCAGGTAATTGAACCGGTGCGCAGCCAGCAGCCCGACTTTTCGGTCGGGCTGGAATACCTCAACATGGTCAGGCAAGGGGTGATCTCGGCGCAGTATTTACTGCCCTCAGATGAGGAAGATGCGGTGTTAATTTCTCCGGCTTATTCCTTCATCATCAGCAACCGTTCTGTTCGCTTTCAGTTTTGGTTGGACTGCGGCAACATTGGCTGGTGGGAACGCCTGTATCAACCCCTTACCCACCCCTACATCCTCAGCCGTCACTGGGCGGCGGGAAGATTATGGACGGATGCTGAGGAATACGAAACCAATCAGCAATCCCTGATGCGCATCATCTACGGCTTAACTTACCGCTGCCGTGATCAAATCTTCCTCTGCACCAGCCGGGTGAATGAACGCGGCGCCGAGGAGCGCGGCGCTTTGCTGCTGGCTTTTCAGGGGTTGCTGCGCAGGCTGCACCAGCGGGAGCAAGCCCATGAATAACCGCCATCAACCCCGCCCCAAACAATCTCAAATTCTGGATTATTCCGGCGGCTGGATGGGAGTATCTGCCGTTCCGGGCAGCGGTAAGACTTATACACTTTCATTGCTGGCTGCCCAAATCATCACCGGCGGGTTGATCGGTGAAGAACAGGAAGTTCTGATCGTTACGCTGGTCAATTCAGCCGTAGATAACTTTGCCAGTCGGATTGGTTCCTTTGTTGAGCAATTCGGTTTGATGCGCGATATGAATTACCGCGTTCGCACCCTGCATGGGCTGGCTCATGATATTGTGCGTGAGCGTCCCGATCTGGCCGGCCTTTCTGATCGTTTCAGCATTGCCGACGACCGGGATAGTGATGAAATCGTCAAAGCCGCAGTTTCAGGATGGATTCGATCTCACCCGGAATTTTTACTGGAGTGGACCAACCCGGCTTTCAATCTTCAAAAAAACTCTGACCTGCCCAGGAAGTGGGAAGATTTACTGGTAAAGTTAGGTCGTGCTTTTATCCGTCAGGCAAAGGATTTGCAGCTTTCGCCACAACAACTGCGCGACCGGTTGAACAGCACGCATTATAACCACTCCCTGCTTCAATTTGGACTGGATATTTACGAAGCCTATCAACGCGGGCTGATTCTCCGCAGTCTGATTGATTTTGATGACCTCATCACGCTGGCGCTCAGTGTATTGATGACCGATTCGGATTACTTGCAGCGATTGCGGCATCGCTTCCCCTATATTCTGGAGGATGAAGCCCAGGACAGTTCCCGCTTGCAGGAAGAAATCCTGCGCCGGCTGGCTGGAGAAGAAGGCAACTGGGTGCGGGTGGGAGATCCCAATCAGGCAATTTATGAAACCTTCACGACCGCCAGCCCTGAATATTTGCGCCGTTTTCTCAAACTCAATCGCGTCAAAGCCTGTGACCTGCCCGATTCGGGACGCTCAACAGCCAGCATTATCCATCTGGCTAACGAACTAATCCGCTGGACGATGGAAGACCATCCGGTTGAAGCATTGAGGAACGCGCTGACCCCGCCCTTCATCCGACCCACCCCACCGGGTGACCCGCAGCCAAATCCTCCGGATGACCCCAATGAAATTTATCTTTTCTTAAAGAAATTTTCTCCGGATGCAGAAATCAAAGCCGTCGTTGATTCGCTCAGGCGCTGGCTTTCGCAGCATCCGGATCAAACCGTGGCGGTGCTGGTGCCCCGCAACGAACGCGGCAGCAAAGTGGTCAACTCGCTGAAAAACGCCGGTCTGCCTGTCATTGAATTGTTGCAATCCAGTCAGACGACCCGACAAACCGCCGCAGCGCTGGAAAAAATTCTCAAAAGTCTGAACAAAGCCGCCGATTCCCGCTTACTGGGAGATGCTTTCAAAGAAGTGGTACGATTCCTTTACCCGGATAACGCCCTTGATAATGCCGTTGTCCAGCAAGCAGCACAATTGTTGGTAACCAATTCCTTCCCGGAAAACTACCTCTACCCTCGCGTCGAAACCAACTGGTTAGATGAGCTGCACGCACACCAGGCTTTACCCCCACAAGTCATCCAAATTCTGGAAGACTTTGCACTACTCATGCGCCGCTGGCAGCAGGCCATTTTACTGCCGATTGACCAGTTACTTCTGACCATCGCTCAAGACATCTTCCGTGAACCTACCCAGCTGGCGCTGTCACACAGCCTTGCCTTACTGCTGGGGCGCACTGCCCAGCGTCACCCCGACTGGCAGCTGCCGCAATTTACCGAGGAATTGGGGGCAATTGCCCGCAACGAGCGGCGCATCCTTGGTTTCAGCGATGAAGAACCGGGCTTTGACCCCGATGAACACAAAGGCAAAGTTGTGGTCGCTACCATTCACAAGGCCAAAGGGTTGGAATGGGATCGGGTTTACCTGATGTCGGTCAACAATTATGACTTTCCCTCTGCTCAAGGATTTGACCATTACTACTCTGAAAAATACTTTATCCGTAACCAGCTCAATTTAGAGGCCGAAGCGCTCAACCGATTGAAAGCTCTTGCCAATGGGGAGCTGACCACACTGTATCTGGAAGAGGGAATTGCTACCCAGCAAGCCCGGCTGGATTATTGCGCTGAGCGCCTGCGCTTGTTATATGTCGGCATCACCCGCGCTCGCCGTTCTTTGATTATCACCTGGAACACGGGTAAAAACACCCAGGGCGGCGAGAACTCCCCCGCTTTGCCCTTTGTCCATCTCCAAAAGTTCTGGGAGGAATACCGTCGTGAAATTTCCATCTGATTTTGCCTTCAGCCAGAATAATTTACAGGATTTTGTTGAATGCCCCCGCCGTTTTGAATTACGCTACCTGTTGCGTCAACCCTGGCCAGCCATTCAATCACAGCCGGTGCTGGAACACGAACAACACCTGCGCCGCGGGGAAATTTTTCATCAGATGGTTCAGCAGCACCAGATTGGCTTGCCAGTCCCACAAATCAGTACACAGGCTTATGATCAAACCCTGCTGGGATGGTGGGAAGATTATCTTGGCAGCCAGCCGCAGCCCTTACCTGAACATCGTTTCATCGAACACATGCTGCAAATCACTCACGGTGGTTACCGCTTCATTGCAAAATATGACCTGATCGCCATTCAACCCGGCGAAAAAATAATCATTGTGGACTGGAAAACCGGCCGGCGAAAACCACCGCACCGCGTTCTCTCCCGCCGCATTCAAACCCGGCTGTACCCATTTCTTCTATGGAAGTGCTCCAGCGCGTTTGATAAAACCATCTCCTATTCGCCAGAACAAATCGAAATGATTTACTGGTTCACCGCCGATCCGCTCAGCCCCGAGCACTTCCAATATTCCCAAAAACAGGCCGACCTGGATGGTGAGTACCTGCTCGAACTGACTCGTCAGGTTGAACACTGCGCACAGACTGTATTCCCGCTCACTTCCCAGGAACAGCAATGCTCCTTGTGTGTTTATCGTTCACTGTGCAACCGCGGTGTAGCTGCAGGCAGCATGGATGATGAAATGGACAATGAAGTGGACGAGGATAATCTGGACATTGCCTTTGATCAAATTGGCGAGATTGAGTTTTAATGAAACGGCTTTTTGCAGGTATCGAACGCATCTGGCTGGACGCCGAAGACCCTCCCCTCCCACCTTCCATTCGGCAGCTGGCAGGGGAAAACCTCCTGCTGGGGCGCACACTTGCCCGGCGCGGATTCAAATCATTTGAAGATGCACGCGCCTTTCTGGATTATCACTTTTACCACCCCGCCGACCCGTATGAAATGCCGGATGTGGAAAAAGGGGTGAAATTAATCCAAACCGCCATCCTTACCGGAAAGAAAATTGGGGTATGGGGCGATTTTGACGTGGATGGCCAGACCGCCACCACCTTGCTGGTTGCAACGTTGAAATCACTCGGCGCAGAGGTACAATACTACATTCCGGTACGTGAGCGCGAATCGCACGGCGTTCACCTGGATGGGTTGGAACGGATGATCGCTGATGGGGTACAAATCGTCCTCACCTGTGATACAGGCATCAGTGCACACCACGCCGCTAACTTCTTACGCCAGCGCGGCATTGGGCTGGTGATTACCGATCATCACACCCTGCCCGAGCAGCTTCCCGAAGCGGATGCGGTCATTAACCCCCAGCGCCTTCCGGAAGATCATCCCATGCACAGTCTTGCGGGGGTTGGCACGGCCTTTGTCTTTGCTCAAGCGTTGTGCAAAGAAATGGGGAGGCCCGAACTGGTCGAGGAGCATCTCGATCTGGTGGCTTTGGGCTGTGTAGCCGATGTAGCGATTCTGCGTGGGGATACCCGTTACTGGGTACAGCGCGGCCTGGAACTCATGCGTAATCCTCGTCGCCCAGCGCTTCTGCAACTGATGCAAAACGCAGAAATCACCCCGGCGCATTTGAATGAACAGCACATCGGCTTCAGTCTTGCCCCCCGCCTGAATGCAATCGGGCGGTTGGGAGATGCCAACCCGGTTGTCGAGTTCCTTTCCTCAACCAATTCACAAGCCATTGCCGTCTTTGCGACCCAACTGGAAGGTTACAACAGTCAGCGCCGTTTTCTCACCGAACAGGTCTTTCTGGCAGCTTTGCAGCAAATTGATCAAGACCCACGGGTGCTGGAGTATGCGGTGCTGGTCCTGCATCACCCCGAATGGCCAGGCGGAATCAACGGGATTGTTGCCAGCCGGTTGGTGGAAATTTTTCAGCGCCCGGTAATTTTATTGAGTTCACCCCCCGGCCAACCCATGCGCGGTTCGGCCCGTTCAACCGAAGGCATCAACATCACAGCGGCTATTGCCAGTGCGCAACACCTCCTCATTGGTTTCGGGGGACATCCCATGGCTGCCGGTCTGGCATTGCCAGCCGAAAACTTCCTTGAATTTCGACGTTTGGTATCCGCGCATGTCGAATTGCAGCGCGCCCAAAACCGGCAAAAGCCGGTTCTCACGATTGATGCGTGGGTAAAAATCGGGGAACTAAATCTGGATTTCATTCTGGAGCTGGAAAGGCTGGCCCCATTTGGGGCAGGCAACCCGCCTCTGGTTTTTGCCAGCCGCAATCTCACATTACTGGATTCAGCCCCGATCGGTAAAACACAGGAACACCTGATGACCATTGTCGAGGATGAAGAGGGAAATACTCGCCGCGTGATCTGGTGGCAAGGCGCCCGCTCTATACTTCCCGAGGGGCGTTTTGATCTGGCTTATCACGCTCGCCCGGTCAACTTTGGCGGCGATTTGGAAGTGCAATTGGAGTGGATTGTTGCCCGCCCCCTGGAAACTGAAACAATTCACCTGTCTGACGCGAACCGCCGCGAAGTAATTGACCTGCGATCCTCTGAGGATGCCCTGCGGGAACTTGATCGGCTGACTATCCCTGCCGATCAAATTCTCTTCTGGGCTGATGGAGAATTCGCACTTGACCTTAAAGTCAAACAGCGCTGGGAGCTTGCCCCGGCCGAAACGCTGGTCATCTGTTCACCCCCTCCTTCTCAGAAAATCTTATCCGACTCAATTCAAAAAGTTCTCCCAAAACGAATCATTCTATGTTCGCTTGCCCAACCGAATGATAAACCTCAGTCTTTTTTACAGGCGTTAACCGCTATGATTCGCTACGCAATTAAGCAGAATGGGGGCAAAGCGCAGATTCCTCGCATGGCAGCTGCATTGAATCAGCGTGAAGAAACCATTCTCGCCGGGGTGGATTGGTTGGTTTGCAAAGGATTCATCCGTATTCTTTCACGAGAGCCGGATTTTCTCATCATCGCTGAAGGCGGGGTGCCAGATCCTTCACAGTTAAGAGATAAAGAAGCGCGGCTTCGATTTTTACTCGAGGAAAGCCGCGCATTTCGTGAATTTTACCAGCAAGCCTCACCAGACAGCCTGATTAAGGAAAAACCCTAATCACTGGAGCGTTTGGGAATTTTGGGAAGCAGCCAGTTGAGGAAAGCGCCTTCACTGCGGGTTTGAAGCAAAACCCTGCCAGGGCCGGTTAAATCAACCACCAGACCTTCGCCACCCAGCACGGTGGTTTTTAATCCGCCTATTGCCCGTACTTTAAAGCCCATTCTTTCGCTGAACGCCACCAGATGTCCGGTGTCCACAGTATAAGTTTCGCCGGCAGCCAGGTCCAGCTCATGAATGGCGCCGTAACTGGAAAGGATCAACGTTCCTGCGCCGCTGCAGCGCAGCATGATCAGACCCTCACCGCCAAAAAATGTGCGCGCCCCAGACCATTTGGTATCGGTTACAACACCTTCCGAGGAGGCCAAAAAAGAACCAGACTGAACTAGGTAGGTTTCATTGGTCAACTCAGTCGTAAAAACATCCCCGGGCAAAGTTGGCGCCAGCAACAGTTCTCCGCCGCGAGCACCTGACCGGAAAGTGTTCACAAAAAAGGACTCGCCGCCCAGTACCGACCGCGCCAGTGATTGCAAAAGGCCGCCCCGCATTTTTGTTTCAACCTGAATATCCGCAGACATGCCTACCATCGCACCGCTTTCAGCGATCACGGCTTCGTTTGGATCGAGCAGCACCTTCGCAATGGAATAAGAGGGACGGAAAAGGATTTCGACTTTCATACCAACATCTCCTTCATATAGAAATTATGTGTATACTGTATCAGAATTTTAAGGTTTTATATCCATTAAATATTTTTTAATTGTACCTACCCAAAAAAGTGGTTTTATAGTAAACTACATCGGCTTGCAACACAGAACAACATGGTTGCTTTCCGCTCTTTGACCTGCCTGCGGCGGGAGCAAAGGGCAATCCCAAGGAAAGGAGGAATCCCTTCATGCGCAGCTACGAGTTGGTCTTCATCCTCCAACCAGAACTGGACGATACAGCCGTTGAAGGACTGGTCGAAAAAGTCAAAGGTTGGATTACAGAAGCCGGCGGCACGGTTAGCAAAATTGATCGCTGGGGAAAACGGCGTTTGGCTTATCCGATTAACAAACGCCGCGAAGGCCAGTACATTTTGTTTGACATGAATATGCCGCCCGCTTTTAGCAGCGAACTGGAACGCAATTTGCGCTTTCAGGAACAGGTAATGCGCTTCTTGATCGTTAATCGCGATTAAGACAAACTCAGGTTCAACAAATGTACTTTGGGAGAATATCATGAGCCGCGGTCTTAACAAAGTCATGATCATCGGCCATTTGGGACGCGATCCGGAAATGCGTTA
>NZ_DAOUBL010000379.1:0-1614 GCF_034432615.1 Bellilinea sp.
TTGCCTGTGAAGTACGCCGCAGTTGGGCATACGAAGTAAACAGCACCAGCATCCGCCCGCCTGTGGCGCGTGCCAGCCGAATCAGGCTGTGTTCAACTGCACGCTGATAGCCGTTGGCATCTACCGGTTCGGGAATATCTTTGGCGATATAGAGCAGCGCTGCGTTTTCGTAATCAAAGGGCGAGCCGAGAATCAGTTCGTCGGCCTCATCGGCATTCAGGCGCGAACGCAGGTAATTAAATTCACCTTCAGCCGTCAGGGTGGCAGAGGTCAAAATAATGCTGTTCTTTTCATGCCAGAGGTATTTTTCCATCAGCGGCCCGATGTGCAGTGGGGCAATTTGCAGGGACAAGCGGTTGTTGTTGGGGCTGATTTCCACCCAGTAAATGGCGGCCGGGTTCGGCTGGCTGACCAGTCCATTGATATAAACCTGTGCCTCGCTCAACCTGCGGTGGATACTGGCTAAATTGGCGAGGGTGTCTTCAACATCTTCCCCCATCCGCTCAAGCCCCTCGCTGATTCCTTTGTGTAATTCAGCAATCAGGTTGAGCAGCAGGCTGAGGGTTTCGTTGGTGCTGTCCCATTGAATTTCGACCTCGGTCCAATCGGGCAATTTTCGGGTTGAGGGTAAAATGCGCACCTGCTGCCCATACGAACTGACCGGTTTGCCTTCCCGGGCGTTTTCCATGAAGACTTCGATACTCTTAAGGAATTGTTTGAGGTCAAAATCCAGGCGCGTGGCCAGGTCGGTTGCTCGTTGTACCGTTTTTGTGAGCAGCCCAAAATCGGATGGGCGCAGGAATTCTTTGAGCAAACTAACCAGCCGCCCCAAAACACCGCTGGAAGTTCCCCCAAGTTCGTTCAAAAGGCGCGAGAGATCGTTTTGGGTGACGCGGTAACTGAGTGCATTCGTCGAGGCCGACTCGATGTGATGACCTTCGTCCACAATCAGATACTGGTATTCGGGCAGTACCCGGCTTCCGGTGACTACATCGGAGAGCAACAGCGCATGATTGACGATAATCAGGTGGGCGCTGAGGGCTTGCTGGCGGGACTGGTAAAAGGGGCAGGCACCGCCCATGCGGCTTACGCATACTTCGGCTTTACAGCCCTCATCCTCAGCCGAAAGGCGCATCCAAACCTCGCGCTCGGCTGGGCCGTTCAGGTTAATTTCAGAACGGTCACCCCGCCCGCCTTCTTGCAGCCAGACCAGTACTTTGGCCAGTATGCGCAATTCTTCGGGTGTTTCGGGACCTTTGTGTCGCAGGGCTTCCAGCCGGCGCGGGCAGAGATAATTGCTGCGTCCTTTCAGGACAGTGGCACGCAGGTCGAGTTTGAGGGCGTCACGTAAATCGGGGATGTCTTTGTTGATCAGCTGCTCCTGCAGGGTGATGGTATTGGTGGAGATCACCACGCGGGTATTGTTTTGAATAGCCCATAGAGCAGCCGGCACCAGATAGGCAAAGGATTTACCAATGCCGGTACCGGCTTCGACCATCAGATGTTCCCCGTTTGAAAGAGCGCGGGTGACCGCCCGCAGCATCTCCACCTGCTGGCTGCGGTATTCGAACTGGTCAAAGTAGCGTGCAAACAGCCCGCCCGGTTCCAGTATGG
>NZ_DAOUBL010000380.1:0-3003 GCF_034432615.1 Bellilinea sp.
CGATAAATCAGACCGGGATCCCCGTAAGGGGACTGTGTTCGAATTCCCTTGGGGGCACAGGGATTAGACGATAAATCAAACCGGGATCCCCGTAAGGGGACTGTGTTCGAATTCCCTTGCAGATCTCCATTTAATGAGGTTTGCCGGCCGCCTCCCGGCCTCCCCCAAAATCGCACCTGCGATTTTGGGGGAGGTGAGGAGGGGGTAATTTTTATCCTGACAGCACGGACGCTGTCCGCTGGATCGAGCAGTTTTGAGGAATACGCAGGCTGAACTCTGCCTGAGAATTGCTGTGATGGAACGCTCTCAAAGTCATTCCTGCGTTTTCGGGAGGTGAGGAGGGGGTCAAAACGGCGGAGCGAATGGATGCTGCCCGGCGGGCGATTTTCGGGAGGTAAGGGGGGATCAAATCTGCGGAAGGGATGGATGCTGCCAGTCGGTTGGGCGGTTTTGCGGAAGGTGAACATCAAGGCACGCGCGTGGGTTTTCTAAGAGATCGGACAGCCCGCGCCAGGCGCATCCCTCACCCTGCCCCCTCGCGGCGGGCTGGGGAGGAGGAAACTTCATATCACGGGACGATGCCGGCGCAGGCGACGCCGTCCTTGGGCGCTTCGGTACGCTCGCGTTTCCACACCCGCCCTTCCAGCAGAATGGTACAGGAAAGCTGGCCGGTCTGACTGGGGTTGGAAGCGGTCAGATAGACTTCCTCGCCGCGCGGCACAACCACCCGCTTTTCCCACGGCGTGGTGACGGTGGTGGTCTTGGAGATGACCTCCTTGCCGGCCTGCAGCGTGATATTGGCATAACCGCCGGTGGCTTCCACCCGAAAGACCAGCACCGATTCGGTGGGCGGTGGGCGGAACACCCCCAGCAGGTTGAGCAGAATCAGCGAGCCGGCGCACAGCGCCAGCACCAGCAGAATTTGCAGCAGCGTAGAACGGGAAATGGGTTTGGGGGACTGCGCCACTTTTTTATGCCTTTTTTATGCCAGCGGCTAAAGAAATGCGCGGTTTTGACGATAACTATTATAGCAAATTGAAAGGCGGAGGTGTTGAATATCGAACCAATGAGGTGTAAAGCGTAAGGCAGTCAATCGGCGGTGGCGCTGGTCCCGGGTTCATCACCCAGCGCCGGAACGGTAGAAAGAACCCGGCGGTAATCCAATAAACATCGTTTTCCAAATTCTCATTCCACAAGGGGAAGGATCCCCGCCACACACAAACAAGGAGGTTTGAAATGGCTGAAATAGATATCACCCGAATTGCCGGTAATATCGGCGCAATGAACGCCCTCAATTCTTTACAGGGCATCAACAAACAATTGGCTACCTATCAAACTCGTCTGGCAACCGGTAAGCGCATCAACTCTGCAGCGGACGACCCGGCCGGTTTGTCCATCGCCAGCAAACTGCAGTTCCGTTCGGAAGGTTTGAAAGTTGCCCTCGGCAACATCGGCGATGCCAAGAACCTGCTGGCGGTGGCGGAGGCCGGCGTGACCCGCATCAATGATATTCTGGTGCAGATGCGCAACAAAGCCGCCCAGGCTGCCAGCGATACCATGGGTTCGGCGGAACGCGAAATCATCAAGACCCAGCTGGCTGCCTACGCCGCTCAGATTGACGATATTGCCGCGCAGACCGAATGGAACGGCAACAAACTGATTGACGCCAGTTACTATAGCAATGCGTTGACCTTCCAGACCGGTTACGGTCAGAATGACTTCACATCGGTCAGCGGATTGGACAATCTGGCAGCCACGGGAGTAAGCAACGGTCGGGATAGCCTGAAACTTGCTCTCAGAACTGGGACTTCCACAGCAGCAGTTGCTGCGGATGCCAGCAACATCATTGACGATACCACCGGCGTATCCGTCAGTGGAACCATCAACAGCAACCTCAGCGAACTGCAAAGCGGAACGTACACTGTACAGGTTGTGGCAAATGGAGCCAACTCAACCGTACGGTTGTTTGATGGGAGTGGATCGACTCAGTACCTGATCGCTCAAAATGCGAATGGTACAGGCGCAGTTGGATACGGGCTGGGTGTGGATCTTTCTGGTGGCGATGTACAAGTCAATTTCGGGAATGGGCTGGTCGTGAACCTGAACGGTGGGCTTGCCGCCGGCACCTATACAGCGACCGTTAATTTCACCAAAGGTGGTAGCTATGACGTTCAAAAGAACGGCGATACCGGCGGTGCGCTCGTCTCGGCCCAGGACTTCCGCGATTACATGACCTACCTGGATGGCAAGCTGGATTATGTTGCCGAACAAATGTCCACGCTGGGCGCTTTCATCGGCCGCCTGAACTTCAAGGAAGACCAGGTGGCGGCTGCCCAGATCAACGTCGAAGCCGCTTACAACCGCATCATGAACGCCAACATGGCGGAAGAACAGGTCAATGCCAGCAAGTACCTGATCCTGCAGCAAACCGCTACGGCGATGCTGGCGCAGGCCAACACTGCCCCGCAGTTCCTGCTCTCGCTGTTCCGCTAAACCCCGGACTTTGACCGTCCGCCGATGGCACAAGGCGGGGGGCAGCCTGAATGAGCCGCCCCCCGCTCACCCCTAAAAGAGGGAAACGCCCATGAGCAGTAACACGATTTCCGCGACCCAATTAGACCCAACCTTCCGCACCATCATTCAGCAGACGCTGGAAACCGAACGCCAGCCGCTGAAGCGTTTAACCGCGCGGCGCGATGAACTGCAGGTCCAGAAGGGCATCTACACCGATCTGGGCAACCTGCTCACCGGCCTGCAAAGTGCACTGCGCAGCCTGATCAGCAGCCAGCCGTCCTACACGCTGGGCGGCGCGCGCTCGGTCAAGGTGACTCCTGCGGCGGCTGGCAGCACGGTGCTGACTGCCAGCGCCAGCAGCAGCGCGGCAGCCGGGCAGTACGAAATCAGCGTGACTTCGCTGGCGCGGGCGCACCGCGTCCGCTCGGATGCGGTGGAGTACGTCAATCAGGCGCTGGGGCAGAGCGGCACGCTGCTTTTGGGCGGGCT
>NZ_DAOUBL010000381.1:0-4579 GCF_034432615.1 Bellilinea sp.
GTCCTGATGTGGCAGGAAGTGTATCGTCAATGGTGGGCGGATGATGCGGTAACGGCGATCGGTTTACGGCTGAAAGATGGAATCAGCGCTGACGATGCCGCCAGACAAATTCAGCAAAATTTACAAACAGACCAAAATTTACTGGTTCGGGCAAATGCTGCTTTACGGGAAGATGTGATGGAGGTGTTTGACCGAACCTTTGCAATTACAGCTGCTTTGCGCATTTTGGCAACCGTAGTCGCTTTGATCGGCATCCTCAGCACCCTTTCTTTGCTGCAAATTGAAAAACAACGGGAAACCGGCATTCTCAAGGCATTGGGTGTTACCGGTCGTGAATTGTGGCGTTTGGTAATGTTGGAAACCGGTTTGATGGGTTTGATTGCCGGTTTGCTGGCTGCACCGACCGGCTATGTGCTGGCTGTTATCTTGATTGAGGTGATTAACTTGCGGTCATTTGGCTGGACAATTCTGCTTTCTGTAAATCCTTTGGCCTTCTTACTGGCCGTCATGATCGCGTTGGGGGCTGCGTTGGTAGCTGGTATCTTCCCGGCGATTAAAATGAATCGTCTTTCGGCTGCGGAGGCAATTCGTTATGAGTAAATATCAAACCATAATGGTTTTGGGGTTAGGGTTGATCGTTTCTGTACTGGCAAGTCAATTTGGTTTTCCTTCCATGGAGAAATCTGCAAGCGGTCAGGCAGGTGTGATCGAATATTTGCCTGTGGCAGTCGAGGGTAATTTTGCACGGGCAGAGGCGCCAATACCCTTTGAATTTCCCAAAGATCACGGCGCACATAACGACTTTCAAACGGAATGGTGGTATTACACCGGCAATTTGGCGACTGAGTCGGGTCGGCGTTTTGGGTATCAGTTAACCTTTTTCCGACGCGCGGTTGTACCGCCAGAAATGCGAATTGACCGTCCTTCGGATTGGTCGGTTGAACAGGTTTATCTGGCGCATTTTTCATTAACCGATGTACAAACCGGTCAGTTTTATGCCAATGAGAAGATCGGACGGGGCGCTGCCGGCCTGGCGGGGGCAGTGGGAGAACCTGCTTATCAAGTGTGGTTGGATGAGTGGCAGGTTGTGCAGGTGGGTGAGAATGAATACTTATTGCAAGCGAAAACGGATCAGGTGGCGGTTGAATTGCAATTGATTAATCGCAAAGGCGAGATATTACAGGGTGAGGAAGGATACAGTCGCAAGGGTGAGGAAGCCGGAAACGCCTCGTATTACATCAGTCAAACAAGGCTAGAAACAAGAGGGAAAATTACGGTATCGGACATTGATTATACGGTCAGTGGACTAAGCTGGATGGATCACGAGTTCAGCACCAGCGCCCTGGGTGAAGATCAGGTGGGGTGGGATTGGTTCTCGCTCCAACTGAATAATGACACGGAAATCATGCTGTTTACTCTCCGAAAAGAGGATGGAAGCATTGACCGTTTTTCAAGCGCAACTTTGATTTTAGCGGATGGGAGAGCGCAAAGGTTCAATGCGAATCAATTCATAGTTGAAGTCAAGGAACAATGGCTAAGCCCAAAAACCGGGGCAGTGTATCCATCCAGATGGCAGATTTTTATCCCAGAGGTTGATATTCTTTTGGATGTCCGTCCGCTTATTCCGGATCAGGAACTGGTGGTATCTTACATATATTGGGAGGGAGCCGTGTTTGCACAGGGAAATATGGGGGATCGGGCGGTCAGCGGTTATGGATATGTGGAATTGACTGGTTACGGGCAATCCATGCGCGGACGATTTTAAGGGATTTGTGGGCGGAACAGGACTCGAACCTGCGACCCCATCCTTGTAAGGGATGTGCTCTAACCTACTGAGCTATCCGCCCCTTGCAAAAGGTGGCAATATTATACCTTGTTTCTTTGTTCTGTGTTAAACTCGGTGAAAATAATCCCATGGTGAGGGTGGTATGAGATTTGTGCGTTTTCAGGTTGATCGGGAAGAACCCCGCTGGGGGTGGATCTTTGAGGATCGAATCGGGCCAATAGACGGGAATATCTTTGGGGATTACCGCCGCCTGCCGGCAGAAATGCCGCTCGAGTCAGTAACCTTATTAACACCCGTCCAGCCAACTAAAATTATTTGTATTGGCAGAAATTATGTAGATCACGCCCGTGAGCATGGGGTTGAGGTTCCAGAAATCCCCTTAATTTTCCTCAAGCCTCCCTCCAGTCTGATTGGGCATCGGCAGGCTATTGTTCTACCACCGCAATCCAAGCAGGTTGAACATGAGGCTGAATTGGGGATTGTCATCGGAAAAAAGGGACGTTGGATAACGGCTGATCAAGCCGGTCGTTTTGTTTTTGGTTATACCGTTGCAAATGATGTGACTGCTCGCGATCTGCAACGTAAGGATGGCCAGTGGACACGCGGCAAGGGTTTTGATACATTCTGTCCCGTTGGTCCGTGGGTGGAAACGCAGATTGATCCTTATGATTTATTAATTACCTGTCGGGTGAATGGCGATGTTCGGCAAATGGCTTCGACCCGAGATATGGTTTTTTCCATTCCGCAGTTGATAGCCTTCATCTCCTCGGTCATGACGCTGGAGCCGGGCGACTTGATTTTAACGGGGACGCCCGCCGGCGTTGGCAAGCTGGAAGCGGGCGATAAGGTTCAAATTACCATTGAAGGAATCGGAGAGTTGATTAATCCGGTAATCAGTGAGGCGAACTCGTGAAAAGAGGCGGTTTTTTATAGTTTAATGATGGTTAGTATTGACAAACCGATTTTTTTTACTATAATGAAATTAACTTCTATATTTTGAGCAATTAAGTCTCATTAAAAAACACCATACTCTTTAGAAGAGGCGGCGTTGATCTGAATGCTGAAATTGGTCGCTTTGCCCGTTGCGCAAACGGAGCAGGCATTCAGGGAGCCAATAGCGAAACCGGCCTGGCGCCGGTTTTTGTATTTGAAAAACAGCCAAGGAGGAAAAAGCGATGGAAACACCCCGGGAAGAAGTTGGAGCGGATCTGGATGAATTTTATGCCAGTGAGCGTCCGCGGGTTCTGGTTGTGGAGGATGACCAGGATACGGCCTTTTTGCTCAAGCAAATTCTTCGCCATGCTGGCTTCGATGTGCTCAGCGCTTCGAATGGGAAAGAAGCGCTCAACAAAGTCAGTCTCAGTTTTCCCGATTTGATCGTACTAGACTTGATGATGCCCGAGATGGATGGGTGGGAAACGGTAGATCGGCTGCGTGAAATTAGCAACACTCCCATCATTGTGGTGACTGCATTGACCAATAAAGATAATGTGGTTACCTGCTTGCAAAAAGGTGTGGATGACTACATGACCAAACCTTTTTACAAGGCAGAAGTGGTGGCACGGGTCAATGCCGTTTTACGTCGCTCAAAATCCAACCGCGAAGGTAACCGCTATGTCTTTCCGCAGATTGGGCTGGCAATTGATACACAAACCCGCGAAGTGCGCCTCCGCAATACGCGGATTCAATTGACCGGTAAGGAATTTGGTGTGCTGCTGATGCTTGCCAAACACGCACCGGAGATTGTGCATTACCAAAAAATTGCACAAGGGGTTTGGGGAAGGGACTTTCCGCAGGCGCGGCAGCGTATTAAGTATCTGGTATACCTGCTTCGCCAGAAATTTGAAGAAGTTGATCCTGCCTTTGCGGAGCGCATCATCAACATTGACCGCTTGGGTTATAAACTCAACACGGGTGAGGAATAATCCTGAGAGTAACAATACGAATACTGAATCATAGCAAAGTTTGTAGCGAGTGATTAACCGAAAATCAAAACCATTAGTACTTATTGGTATTTTGTTCGTTTTGGTCGGGATTACCGGTTCGGTACTGTCTGTTGCTGAACTGGTGGGTGTACAATTTGCCAGTTTTGAAGATTGGGAACAAAATCAGGGTGAGACGGGGTTTATTCCACTTTCTGTGCCTTTGAATCTGGAAAGTGAATATGCACAAGAGGGTTTACCACCCCTGCCCACTTTGCCTGCCTTGCCGGAAATTACTCCCGGCTCAAGCAGCGGAAACGAGCCAAATTCACCCACTCCCATCCCGGTTTTTACGATTACTCCCCAGGCTACCCGACCGGCGGTCATCCCAACCCGTCTGATCATTCCATCTATTCAGTTAGACGCACCCGTTCTTCCGACCAAAGCCAAACAAACCCGAATTGGTAGGGAGGTGTACGAACAATGGCAGGCGCCCAACAAGTTTGCCGCAGGTTGGTATACCGGTTCGGCAGTTTTAGGGCAGGCAGGTAACACAGTGCTGGTTGGACATCATAACGTGGATGGCAAAGTCTTTGAAAATTTGCACAAGCTCCAACCCGGCGATGAAATTGTTTTGATTGGAGGTATGGTTGGTTATCGCTATCAGGTAGTCAATGTGATGATTCTGCCTGAGCGCAATGTGGACGTTCAGACACGGCTGGAAAATGCGCGGTGGATTCTGCCTTCTGAGGATGAACGGATTACGCTGGTTACCTGTTGGCCGGCATGGACGAATACCCACCGGTTGATCGTCGTTGCTCAACCGGTGGGCGAACCACTTACCATCTCTGAAGAACCTGCTGCTTATTGA
>NZ_DAOUBL010000382.1:0-5326 GCF_034432615.1 Bellilinea sp.
GAGTTTTTTCGCTTGTGGGAAAATCCGCGCATGTGCCGGCACCTGCATCTGCCGCTTCAATCCGGCAGCGCTGCAACCCTGAAGCGGATGGTGCGCAAAACCACGCCGCCGGCTTATCGGCGTCTTTTGGAATCTGCCCGCGCTCATTGCTCGGAGATTGCCATTACGACCGATGTGATTGTCGGTTTTCCGGGGGAGAGTGACGCTGAATTTGAGGAAAGTCTGGCTTTTGTGCGGGAGATGAACTTTGCGGGTGGGCATGTCTTTTCATATTCGGTGCGCGAAGGGACGGCAGCGGCGCGCATGAAGGGGATGGTTCATGGGGCAGTGATCCGGGAGCGCAACACTCGCATGCGGGAGGTGTTGTGGCAGTCATCGCTTACTTACCGTCAGCGTTTCATAGGGAGTGTAGCCGGCGTTTTGTGGGAATCCTGTGATGAGGTTGGAGTAAACGGCTGGCGGCTGCACGGCCTGACGGATCATTATCTCCGCGTGGAAGCCTTTTCACCCAATCCGTTGTGGAATCAAATCAGCCAGGTCAGGTTGGAGAAAATAACCGATGAGGGATTGCGCGGTGTCATCTTGAAAGATGGGAAGTAAGCCTGCCAACTACTGCAACAGCCAGAATGCCAGCGTAAAACTGATCACCCCCCAAAGGCTGCCGGCAATCGTCTGGTAAAGGGTATGGCGCTTCAAGTGCACCCGTGACCACGCGACAACAGGGATGAAAAGCCAGACAGGCAAGGCGGAAATACCGCCAACCCAAAAAAAACAGAGAAGAAAAACCAGCTGTTGCTGCGGTATGGGCAGAAATTTTCCATTTCAGGTTGACCGCAAACAACCCGCTGGTTTGAAAAATTGCTGCTGCAGCTACGATTTGGAGCAGGTAAGGGGCGTTTGCGGTGTTAAGCAGGGCAAATGTGACCAAGCTGCAGCCAATACTCAGCAGGTAAGGGCGGGTGCGTTGATGGCGCACGTAAACATCCAAATCGGTAATTTGCCCGCGTTGATGAAGATAAACCAGGTAACCGGCTGGTGTGAGAATCATCAAGAGCAGGGTCAGGAAAGCCCATGCCAATGCAGCTCTGCTAAAATCTGCCAGGGCTATGGCGGCAAGCGCAACCGTTGCCACCAGCGGCGGTGAAAACAAACGGGAGATCCATTCTGCCAGGCGGTAATGCCATCTCTGCGGTACAATTGGCAGGATTTCGTTGGAGAGATTGAGCGACGGGTTGATTTCCATAGTTGTGATTTAAGAGTCGTTTTTCAGCCAATTTCCTTATTCAAATCTTAACCGCTGGCAGTTAAGGTTTTTTGATGGCGATGTTAAGATTTCGTCAATGGATTTTGTTATTAGAATTTCACTCAAACAGACATCGTTTTCAAGAAAGGAGTAAGTATATCTTCCATGAGTCAAAAGAAGTGGTGGCAGTCGGCTGTTTTTTACCAGATTTACCCGCGCAGTTTTGCGGATGGCAACGGCGACGGCATTGGTGATTTTGAGGGTATGATCCAAAAAGTGGATTACCTGCACTGGTTGGGGGTGGATGCCGTCTGGCTTTCCCCCCACTTTCCATCCCCTCAGATCGACTGGGGCTACGACGTGAGCGATTACTACGGAGTGGCTCCCGAATATGGCACTATGGAGCAATTCATCCGCTTTATGGACGAATTACACCGCCGCGATATGCGCCTGGTGCTGGATCTGGTATTGAATCACACTTCCGACCAGCATCCCTGGTTTGTGGAGTCCCGTTCCAGCAGGGATAACCCCAAACGGAACTGGTACGTCTGGAAGCCGCCACGCGACGGCGGGCCGCCCAATGACTGGTTCTCCACTTTTGGCGGGCCGGCCTGGACATTTGACCCGCAAACCGGGGAGTATTACTACCACTTTTTCTTTGCTCAACAGCCCGACTTGAACTGGAGAAATCCCGAAGTCAAACAGGCGATGTTCGATGTCGTGCGCTACTGGCTGAACCTCGGTGTGGACGGCTTTCGATTGGATGCAATTGGCACCATCTTTGAGCGGGAAGGTTACCCCAATCATGCGACCGGTGATCACCTGGATGCCATTTATCGCGACTCACGGTTGGCGCGGACGAAAGCCGAGCAGCGAAAAGCTAACCGCCGCTGGCTGCGCATGTTCAGGCATCAGGTGGATATGCCCGAAGTGCACGAGCTGATGCGGGAGCTTCGTCAGGTGGTGGATGAATTTCCGGAGAAAGTCTTAATTGGCGAAACCGAGGATATCCGGTTTTACGGAAATGGAGAGGACGAACTCCATTTGAATTTCAATTTTCCTTTGATGCATACCAACCGTCTCACCCCGCGCTGGGTGCGGAAAAATCAAGAAGAAAGGCTTTCATCCCTTCCGGCTGGGGCGTGGCCCTGTAACACTTTGAATAACCATGATTCCGGGCGGATGATGAGCCAGTTTGGGGATGGGAAACATGATTGGCAAATTGCCCGTGTCAATCTGGCGCTGCTGCTGACCCTGAAGGGAACTCCGTTTTTATACAATGGGGAAGAAATTGGCATGGTCAATCATCTTGGACTGAAAGTGGAGGACTTTCGCGATCCGTTGAGCTTGCATGCCTACCGGCTCGAAATTGAATTGCTGGGCAGCTTGCCACAGGAAGCCGAATTGTATGCCATCCAGTACGGCAGGGATAAATGCCGTACACCGCTTCAATGGGCAAACCAGCCAAATGCTGGTTTTTGCCCGGCCGAGGTGAAGCCGTGGCTGCCGGTACACCCCAATTTTGGCGAAGGGGTCAATGTGGATGAGCAGTATAACCAGCCCGATTCGATGCTGGCCTATTACCGCCGCTTACTGCAATTGCGTAAAAGCCTGCCGGTTTTGATCCATGGCGATTATCAGCCGTTGGATCGGCACAACCCGCATGTGTTTTCATTCCTGCGCCGAACGGCAGATCAAACCTGCCTGATTGCCCTGAACATGAAAGCACACCGTGCAAAAACCCATCTTTCTGAAAACATAAAAAATCTGCGGTGTGTATTTTCAACACGCCGCAGTGAAGGGTTTGTCGAGAACGGCGTTCTTTCCTTGCAGCCGTTTGAAGTCTGGATCGGGCTGGCTGAAACCCTTTAAATCTTCAATTGGGAGATGATATTTTTCAGCACACCGGCTGATTTCTGCAAACCAACGATTTCCTCGTCGTTCAGGTCGAGGCGGATAATGCGTTCGACACCATCCAGATCCACGATGGTAGGCAGGCTCAAGCACACATCTTCGATTCCATAATAGGGTTCGTCAATGTAGCTGGAAACAGAAAGCACGGTGCCCTGATCGCGGATGATCGCCTCGCAAATACGGGTCAAACCGCTGGCAATACCGTAGTAGGTTGCTCCTTTGCGTTTGATGATGTCATAGGCCGCATCGCGGGTCTGCTCGAAGATTGATTGGAGAATTGCGTCGGAGCAGCCCAATTCATTCACAGCGCAGTACTGCGGCAAACGCATACCGGCGATGTTGGCCAGCGACCAGACGGGCACCTCACTATCGCCGTGTTCACCGATGATGTGGGCATGCACGCTGCGCGGGTCAACATCAAAATGTTGAGAAAGCAGGTAGCGGAAGCGGGCTGTATCCAGCACCGTCCCCGAACCGATGACATGATTGCGTCGGAATCCGGAAATTTTGAAAGCCACATAAGTGAGAATGTCCACCGGATTGGTGGCAATCAGTAAAATGCCATTAGGATTGTTTTCCACAATTTTTGGGATGATTTGCTTGAAAATTTCGGTGTTGCGCTGTACCAAATCCAAACGGGTTTCGCCGGGCCGCTGAGCCGAGCCGGCAGTGATTACGGTGATGATCGCTCCTGCAGTATCTTCATAATCCCCTGCCCAGATGCGCGCCGGTCTGCCGAGCGGCATGGCGTGATTCAGGTCCATGGCTTCCCCTTCGGCTTTCGCGTGATTGGCATCAATCAGCACAATTTCACTTGCCAACCCACTTAAGAGGAGCGAATAGGCAAAAGTCGCCCCAACATTTCCGGCCCCTACAATGGCAACGCGGGTAGGTTTCTTGAATACGTGAGTCATGACATTTCTCCTTGCTTTGACTTATCGTTGAGATTGTTTTTCTTTGGCTTTGCGGGCTTCCATAAAGCGTTCGTAAACCCGTTTCCATGCCTGGGTGGGCTTCTCCGGTCGGTTTTTCTTGTGTTCGTCAGTGCTGAGGAAGAAAGCAAAGTCTTCCAATAAAATCGAGATGGGTTCGTCTGGAGAATGAAACAAGATCGGTTTGCCCAGGTTAATGGATTGTACCAGTACATCCGGTGAATAAGGTAGGCTGAGTGTAACAGGTTTCTTGAGCGCCTGTTCAATGCGGTCGCGGGGCAGCCCATGTTTGGGAAAAACATTGTTGAGGATCAGTTTGATCTTTTCGGGCGGATAGTTTAATTTTGCATAGGTATCCAATGCCGCCGCCGCCGCTCGGAGCGAAGAAAGTTCGGGAGCCAGAACCAGCAAGATGACATCGGCCATGTCGAGGGCAATCAAAGCGACTTCGCTGAAATCGTGCGGTAAATCGGCGATCAAATAATCGTAATGAGGGCGGAGCAGTTTGAGCGACACATTCAGGGTTTCATCGGAGAGCATTTCCGCTTCGGTAGGGAAGGTTGGTGCGGCAATAAAACTCAACCCGCTTTTATGGCTCTCAATGATCGAGTGCAAAGCTTCGGTATCCATTTCGATGGGGTCAATCCCTGCCAGGTCGGCCCAGGTGCGTTTCAGCGGCATGTTCAACAGCAAGGCTACCTGACCGGCCATCAAAACCAGATCAATCAGCAAGGTTGGGCTGTTCCACAGTGAACGAAGACCCAATGCCAGATTTACAGCCAGTGTGGAAGTGCCAATTCCGCCGCGTAAAGAATGAACGGCGATCATCTTTGCCAGTTTGGTAGGAGTTGCCCCTTCCCCGCTGGGCAAGGCATGACGAATCACCTCCATGCGGCGGAGCAAAACGGTCATGCGGGCAACCAGTTCTTCCGGCTCAAATGGTTTGGTGATGTGATCATCTGCGCCGGATTCAAACGAGGCCAGTTTATCCTGTAACCCTGCCTGACTGGTCAGCACCATGATGGGAGTGTGGGCAAAGGCGGGATCGCGGCGCAGGCGGCGAGTAACTTCATAGCCGGAAATGTCGGGCAGGTTTAGGTCGGTGATGATGATATCCGGTTTGAGAATGTTGGCGGCTTCCAATCCCTGCGTGCCGGTCAATTCGGTGTAAACCATGTGACCCAGCGGACGCAGGGCATGTTCTATCATGCGATGGAAAATGATTTCGTCATCAATC
>NZ_DAOUBL010000383.1:0-5182 GCF_034432615.1 Bellilinea sp.
TGAAGTCCAAAGGGTCGGCTTCGGAATCTGCAAGCAAACCCCGTGCGCTCTGGATGATCGCTTTCATCAGGTCAGAATACACATTGATTTTGCGAATCCCCATTTCCACACACCGCCTTAATTTCTGCTCACCGGTGCCGGATGACCCATGCAAAACCAGCGGAACGGAAACCCGCTCGCGGATATTCTTCAGCCTTTCAAAATCGAGGTTGGGCTCACCCGCATACAAACCATGCACGGTACCAATCGCCACAGCCAGCGCATCAATGCCGGTCAGTTGAACAAACTCGGCCGCCTCCTGCGGGTCGGTCAACCAGCCCTGTTGGCTGTCAGCGGTCAAATAACGCCCGCTGCTGGCCACATGACCCAATTCGGCTTCCACCGAAATGCCCAGCGGATGCGCCAGTTCAACCACCTGGCGGGTGCGCTCCACGTTGACTTCCCACGGCTCAGTGCTGGCGTCCATCATCACCGAGGTAAAACCCAGACGAATCGCCTCTTCGATGTCCTCCATGCGATAGGCATGATCCAGATGCAAAGCCACAGGTATATTTGCCTGAACAGCCATCTCGCGCACCATTCGGATGAAATGGGCAAAATCCGTCACCCCGGCATAGGGTTTTAATGAAGGTGAAAAGCTCAAAGCCAGCGGTGCGTTGTGCTGCTCTGCACAGCGCAAGAGTGCATCCGCCACTTCCAGGGTCGGGAAGTCGGGAGCAATCACCGCGTAATTTCCCCGTTCAGCCTCACTCAGTAAATTCTTCAAAGATACTAACATATCGTCCCCTGTGGTTTGAGATAGGTTGTGTAATTCAGAGGGCTGATTTCGGCAATATCCGCCCAGGCTGCCATTTCCAGGAAAGCATTTTCTACCTGCCCATAAACCAGCGGATAATGATGCTGATAGCCGCTGGAAAGTAGTGTTTCAGCCAGATCCATGGCCTGTAAACGTTTGCCCCGCATGTGAATTTGCTTCAGCCAGCCGCTGCTGCCTTTGTAGGAAGGTTTTTGTGGATCAATTTCTCCCTCCAGCACAAGCGCTCTTTCAAAATCCGCCGTAAAACCTGCCACCGTCACCTTTCCCCCTTTGAGAATCAAATCATTGTGCAGACCAACCGGCTGGGAATCGGGTTGGTCAAACAACCACAACGAGCTCATGCGCACGCCGCGCTCGTCTGCCAGCAGCGGAGAAGTAGGGCCGCAATGCCACAACAACACACTGTCATCTTCTTCGTCCAGCGTAACCAGATCCATCAGGGTAGTGACCGCCCCATTACTTAATAATGAGAGCGTGAGCATGGAAACTGCTGCCGGCACATCTCCCTCACAGGCTGCCGGAACCCCCAATGTGTTCAATTGTCCCAGCAAACTGCATACCGCAACCCCATAATCCGATTGGAAGCGCGGCCAGCACGAAATGGCAAACGCGCTTAATCCTTCTTCCTGTGCAAACTGAGAATAGGCCACCTGCAGGCGGCTCAACTTTTCCAGCTGCCCGGTCAGATGCGCATTCAGGTTTACATTGGGTTGAAGGAAGGATGCCTTGACCGTATCAATCAATTTCTGGTCTTCCAGTGTCCGAGCGCGCTTCAAGACCGCGTCAAAATCCAGTTCAACCACCTCAACGCCCAGTTTGTTTTTCAGAACGCCCGGATCAACTGTGAGGTTATCAAAACCGGGTGCCACACCGCCGGCCAGGCCAACCCGGCTGCCCCGCAAATTAACCAGCGCTCGTAAAGCCTGCACCGTAATGTTGAACCGTTCCTGGAACGACGGGCTTTCGGCATGCCCGAAGAACCATTTGACAGGATGGGGATACTCCTTCAAACGGGTTTGCAAAAGACTGTTATAGAGATTTACGCCGGTAAAACTATTAAGAGGCAATCCGCCCTCCGAGGAAGGCTCACCTTCGGGAACACCCCACAGCCCCAACCGAATTTGAGTAGCGGCAAACGGACGAATGAACTCGCCAGCAGCAAAGGAACTGGATTGGAGGAGGATAAAATCTGCCCCCCATTGGGATAATTCATCGGCTGCCCGTTGCGCCTCTTCCTGCGTGTAAATGCCTTTTTCGATGACTTTCAACTCAAACCCGGCCGCCTCCTGTTGACCGGAAAGCGCCGTCCAGTCTTCCGCAAAATACCGTTCCTTCTCCCCGCGAAAGGGAGTGCACATGACTCCTGCCACGCCGATTTTTAACTTACGCAATGCTGCCATCTTATCTCCAATTATCCGCAAATCCGATCCACAGGCCAGCGGAAATGAGCCGCCAGCGCCGGTCGCCGCCACCATTCTTCCAATTCATCATCCACCGCACAGAGCGAAAGCGAAAAGCCGCCCATCTCCTGCGTCGTAAATAACGAATCCACTACGCCGGCAGCAATCTGGATACCCTGTTCCTGAAGGGCATAGAAAACCCGCCGATACAGAATGTTCAATTCCATGCGCGAAGTACCGCCGGAACCATTCAGAAAGACCACAACGCTTTGCTGCAGCAGTCCGCCCAAATCTTCCAGCAGGCGCTGCAGCACCAGATCAACCACCTGATTGGCTGGCAGCATTGCCCCGCGGTAAACGCCCGCTTCTCCGTGTACACCCGTGCCGATCTCCATTTGTCCAACCGGGAGATCAAACAGCGGCTTTCCACTGGCTGGGTGGGTGGGCGCCCGCACCGCCACCGCCAGGGTTGCCGTGCGCAGGTTGGTCTTTTCCATCAGGCGGACAACTTCAAAGAGCGGCTGTCCATCTTCGGCAGCTGCCCCGCCAATTTTGAGCGCAAACAGCAGGCCTCCCAAACCGCGGCGCTTATCAAGCGCACTGCGCGGAGCTGTGGCCACATCGTCACCCAGATAAACCGGCTGCACCGCAATGCCCATTCGAGATGCGCGCCGCAGCGCCATACGCGCATTCAACACATCACCGCTGTGATTGGAAACCAGCAGAACCACCCCTGCCCCGCGGTCAGCCAGCTGAATGGCGCGTGCAATTTTGATTCCGGAGGCGCAGGTAAATATCGGACCGGACACATCTGCGTCCAGAAGTCCCATTCCTACCAGCCCGCCCATCGAAGGGGTATGGCCGCCGCCGTGTCCCATGGCGAGCCCAACCTTCCCGGCTGCTTTTGGACTGGCACGCACCAGAAAACCATCCTCCAGAAAGCGGACAATGCCCGCATGCGCCAGCGCTAAACCCTGATTGTCCTCTTGAACCATCTGCTCGGGGTGATTGACGAATTTACCGGCTGGAACGAATTGGGTTTCCTCAGGCTGAAAATCGGTTCGTTTCCCTTCCTTGCCGGAGGCGGCAAACCAGAGACCTTCCACAATCAGGGTGAAGGAATATGCGCCGGGGTCGAGATAGCCTGTGGAACGCTCACCCAAAAAAGCCGCCCGCCCGAACACGGCCGGCATCTGGCGGGTAGCCTCTGCCCCGCTGCGGGCAGCCAGCAGCGCCTTTTCCAGAGCGTCCACCGGGTCTGCACTTGAACGATTTTCTACCAATACCCGGGCGGCCGGCAGGAGTGCATCAACCAGCGTCTTTTGCCCGGCGCGGGCGCCACCCAACTCACTGACTGCCGCGGCGCCATTTTGAAAAAATTCAGCCAGCTCATCCATTGAGCAGGTTTTCTTATTTTGCAGCACAACGCCGCCCTCGGCAAAGAATGCCGCCAAAAGCGGACCGATTGCCCCACCGGCATTCTCCGCCAGTGCGCTGGCCGCCACATCCAGAAGACTGCCGATATCCGGCGGGTTCGCATGCGTAATTTCATCATCGGCTGCAGCAAAGGCTCTGGCAAGGGTATAGCCATGGTCGCCATCGCCAATGACCCGATCCAACTCATTCAAAGCTTCTCTCTGGCTTTGGAAGGTTTGTGCCAGCAGGTCGAACCACAATCGAAAAGTCCTCAAATCAAAAATTGGCAACCTCGCGCCTGAGGAATTCCGCCGCCGTGCGCGCCTCTTCATCCAGATCCTCCGCCAGTGAACGCCAGATGAACAATGCCGTACCCACCTCACCTGCCGGACTGACAAAAGCCTCTGTCACCAGAAAACCCGCATATCCAATCGCTTTCAACGCTGCCCTCACCTGCTGCCAGGGGATATGCCCGCGGCCGGGGATTTTTCGATTATTCTCCACACAATGAAAATGTCCCAGTTGATCTCCGGCCTGACGAATTGCCGCCGCAATATCATCTTCTTCGATGTTGAGGTGAAAAGTATCCAGATGCAGACGGACAAAAGGGCTGCCTACATCGGCCAGCAGCTGCAAACCCTGCTCCACCGTATTCATCAGCCAGCCTTCAAAACGGTTCAGCACTTCCAGACACAGGCACACTCCATATTCCTCGGCAATGATGGCAGCGGTTTGAAGGCCTTCAACCGCATAAGCACGCCGAATTTGCCGATCTCTTGGTGGAAGATCCCCCCATGCGGTATAGGTTACCCCGCCCAAAACGGGGCTGCCCAGTTCGGCGGCAGCTTCAAGGCAAGCCCGCAAATGAGAGAGTCCCGCCTGCCGTATGGAAAGATCGGGGCTGGAAATATCCCGCTGAGCATCCAAACCGGTACCGCAGGACGCCAGCATTCCCTCCTGATCCAGCGTGCGGCGAAGCCGCTGGAGATTCAGTCGGCGCGGCTCGAGCAGCGGAAACTCGGCAACCTCAAAACCGGCCTTTCGGGCTCTTCCAATCAGGGGCTGAAGATCATCTTTCCAGTTTACCTGCCAGTAAGACAGGTGAATCCCAATGGGCAGCATAACCTTTTCCTTTTTGGTGGTCTCCTCCTTATGTGCCTTGTCCTTGAGGCAACCATCAGGGGAGACCACCGCACTGAAAATCAGAATCCCAGCAGCCGGGCAATACCACCCACCACAATGGCAATGATGGAGAAATCATTGCCGCCAAAGGCGTTGATAAAACCGGCAGCCGTATTTGCCACAAACGGCAGCGAAAGCGCCTGAAAGACAATCAACAGGACACCGCCAACGATGGAAGCAACGATTGCGCCCCGTCGCCCCCCGGTGGCATTTGCCAGAACCGCCGCAGGCCCAACATCAAAGAAGGCGGCAACCACCAGCGGCAGTAAAACGTAGCGATAGCCAATCGCACCAAAGATGACCAGCGTCACCAGGGAAGCAATCATCGCAATGGGAAATCCAATTGCCAGGGCGTTTTGACCGTAAG
>NZ_DAOUBL010000384.1:0-8625 GCF_034432615.1 Bellilinea sp.
CAAAATCCCACCAAACCGATTGGCGGTTTCATGGATGAAGCCGAAGCCAAACGCCGCCAGCAGGAAATGGGCTGGAATGTGGTGGAAGATGCCGGGCGCGGCTGGCGGCGGGTGGTTGCCTCCCCAATCCCACAGGAAGTAGTTGAGCTGCCGGCGGTTAAAACCCTGCTGGATGCCGGCGTGGTGGTGATCACCGTCGGCGGTGGCGGCATTCCTGTCATTCGCAACGAACAGGGCGACCTGCAAGGCGTGGCGGCGGTGATTGACAAGGATTACGCCAGCAGCCTGTTAGCACGGCAAATCAACGCCGATTTGATGATCATCTCCACTGCAGTTGAGAAGGTGGCGTTGAATTTTGGAAAACCCGATCAGAAGTGGATTGACCGCATGACGCTGGCGGAAGCCAAACAGTATCTGGCAGAAGGCACCCACTTTGCCAAAGGCTCGATGGCTCCAAAAATTCAGGCGATCATCTGGTTCCTCGAGGCTGGCGGTAAACAAGCCTTGATCACCAATCCGGAAAATATCGGCCGCGCTTTGAAAGGCGAAACCGGTACCTGGATTGTGCCGTAACTTTTGAATCAGCGGGTCTGCCCGATCCATTCGGGCAGACCTACCCCACTCACCTTCAGCAAAATTCCAATTTTTTTTTGACCGGTTAATGGCGTTTGGAGTGAGTTTCTTCTTCTACTGGTATCCATTTCGTGTAAAATAATAGGGTAATTACGGGTTTGCCCCCCGACTCGTAATGGTGACCTGAATGGGGCGGTCCAATTCTTTCTCAGATGTTCATGTTCCACAGGTACAGAAAGGAGGTTGACGGAAGATTAGGAGTTTAAAAAAGCCTGAAACCCGGTTACCAATTTCCAATTACCCACTTTTCGTTTGCACAATGGAGGAGAAAATGAAATCCAAACGCATCTGGTTTGTACTGAGCTTCGTGCTGCTGCTTACCTTGTTGGTTTCCGCCTGCCAACCGGCTGCAACGCCGACCCAGGCGCCGCAGCCTACTCAACCCCCGGCGCAACAACCAACCCAACCGCCGGCTGAACCGCAGCCAACCCAACCGCCGGCTGAACCGCAGCCAACCCAACCACCGGCTGAACCGGAAGAATTTGTTATCGGCATGTTGCTGGTTGGTCCTTACAATGACCGCGGTTGGAGTCAGGCACATTACGATGCCGGTTTGTATGTCGAAAAGAAGATGCCTGGTGTTAAGTTAACTTACATTGACAAAGTCAACCCGGCTGACCGCCCTGGCACAACTCCCGAACAACTGGCGGAGGATTTGCTCTCGAAAGGCGCAAAGTTGATCATCTTCAACTCGGATGATATGAAAGATGGTGCCATCAACTTTGCCCGCGCTCACCCGGACGTGCCGGTCATCCACGCTTCAGGCGATACTTCCTGGAAGGAAGGGGTCAATTACATTGAATTCCCCAAATTCGGCAACACCATGGGCAAAATGGAATATGGGAAGATGATCGCCGGTTGTGCGGCTGCGCTGACCACCAAGACCGGCCAAATCGGTTACCTTGGGCCGCTCATCAATGACGAAACCCGCCGGCTGACCGCTTCGGCTTATCTGGGTGCCAAATACTGCTATGAGAAGTATGCCGGCAAAGACCCTGCCGCCTTAAAATTCAAAGTCACCTGGATTGGCTTCTGGTTCAATATCCCCGGCTTCACAGCCGACCCAACTCAGGTGGCGGATGATTTCCTGAACAGCGGCTATGATGTGGTCATTTCCGGTATTGACACCACCGAAGCGCTGGTGCAGGCCAGCAAAGCACGGGCGGCCGGAAAAGAAGTTTGGGCAGTGCCGTATGATTATGAAGGCGCTTGCGCCGAAGCGCCGGAAGTGTGTTTAGGTGTTCCGTATTTCAACTGGGGGCCTGCCTACCTGCGGGCTGTTGAACAGGTGAAAGCCGGCACCTTCAAATCCTACTTTGAGTGGCTTGGCCCAGATTGGACGAACATCAACAATCATGATACTTCTGCGGTTGGCTTTGTGTTTGGTGATGCACTCAGCGCAGATGCCAAAGCCAATGTGGAAAAATTCATAGCGGAACTGGCGGGCGGCTTAAACCTGTTTGTCGGTCCGCTGAATTATCAGGACGGCACACCCTTCCTTGCTGAAGGTGAAGTCGCCACCGATCTGCAAATCTGGTATTTGCCGCAATTGCTGGAAGGCATGGAAGGTCAGAGCGTTCCCAGCAACTAACCGTTCATTTTTTGAAAGGAGGGGCTGCCGCAGGTGCGGCAGCCCCGTATTGAAAATGTGAGCCAGCCCCGAGGACTTATTGCGTTAGAAAGTTGAAGGCTGCATGAAGGTTGAACTGATTCATATCCACAAGCATTTTGGTGCAGTTCATGCAAATAATGATATTACCCTGACGGTTGAATCCGGGAAAATTCAGGGGATTCTGGGTGAAAATGGCGCGGGTAAAAGTACGCTGATGAAAATCCTCTCCGGGTATATTCAAGCCGATTCCGGGGAAATTCGGCTGGATGGTCAACCGGTAAAGATCAACTCTCCTTCGGATGCAATCCGGCTGGGCATTGGTATGCTTCACCAGGATCCGCTGGACTTCCCGCCGATGCGGGTAGTGGATAACCTGCTGATCGGTCATGAAGGTGGTTTGTTCCCCAACCGGCGTGAGGTGGTGCGAGCCTTTAATGATTTACAAAGCCAGTTTGGATTTAATATAGATCCATATGCTTATGTAGATTCGCTCACCGTAGGAGAACGCCAGCAGCTGGAAATCCTGCGTTTGTTATGGTTGGGGGCTCGCGTGCTGATTCTGGATGAACCTACGACGGGGATCAGCGCATCCCAGAAGGATAAACTGTTCGAAACCTTGCGAAAATTAGCCGCACAAGGAATGTCGGTTATTTTCGTGTCGCATAAATTGGAAGATGTCGAATTCCTGTGCGATCGAATTGCGGTTTTCAGGAAAGGTGAACTGGTAGGGGAGGTTGATCCCCCCTATATTACCGATGAATTGGTGAAATTGATGTTCGGGCGGGTGATCAGCCTAGAAGAAAAGCGCCGTTACGAAACCTGTGATGTGTCCTTCCACCTGGATCATGTCACCATTGAAGATTATCGTTTGCAAATTCGGGATATCAATCTCGCCATGACATGCGGTGAGGTCATTGGTTTGGCTGGCATGGAAGGCTCCGGTCAGGTTCAGTTTTTACGTACCTGTGCGGGTTTAATTCGACCGGTGGCAGGGGAAATCAACCTTGGCGGTAAACGTCTGACCGGCAAGCCGTACCGGGCTTTTCTGGAGGCGGGAATTGCCTATGTGCCTGCCTCCAGGATGGAAGAAGGTTTGATTCCCGGCCTTTCGCTGACCGAACATTTTATTCTGGCAGAGGAACAAAACGGCTTTTTCATTAACTTTGATAAAGCGCTGGCAACCACCCGTCAGCGAATTGAAGATTTCAACATCAAAGGAACCCCGGTCAGTACGGTTGAGTCGCTTTCCGGCGGCAATCAACAACGCGCCCTGCTGGCTATGCTGCGTAACCCGGTTAATTTATTGCTGCTGGAACACCCGACGCGGGGTCTGGATATTGAGTCGGCAATTTGGATTTGGGGAAAATTGAAAGATCGCTGCAAACAGGGAACAAGCATCATCTTTACTTCTGCTGACCTGGAAGAGATTCTTCAATATAGCGATCGAATTCTGGTCTTTTACGGGGGGAAAGTATCTCCCCCGTTGGATGCCGAATCCACTACCGTTGAACAGTTGGGTCAGTTAATCGGCGGAAAAGGTTTCTGAAAACCCATGCATAAGGTGACGGTATGACTATGATGAAGACATCCTCGCGCTGGAGCGGCATCGTTTATCAAACACTGGCGGTGTTGCTGGCGCTACTGTTTACTACGGCTGTGATGTTGATTTCCGGGGCTAACCCGATTCAGGTTTATCACAACATCATGCTTGGGGCGGTGGGATCGCCAACCAAAATTGCTGATATTCTGGTAGCCTGGACACCTCTTCTGCTGGCTACCGCTGGATTGTTACTGACTTTTACGGCAGGCCTGTGGAACATTGGTATTGAGGGTCAAATCACATTAGGAGCAATTTTTACCACCTGGGCACTGCGCGTCTTACAGCCTACCGACTTGCCACCCACCGCGATTATGCTGATTGGTTTTCTGGCAGGGGCGTTGGGGGGCATGTTTTGGGCCGGGCTGGTAGCCTTACTCAAAATATTCGGCAATGTCAACGAAATTTTTGGCGGTTTGGGTCTGAATTTTGTTGCCACAGCCCTGACAATCTGGCTTATTTTTGGCCCATGGAAACGCCCCGGTGTCGGCTCGATGAGCGGTACTGAGCCGTTTCCACTGGAATTGTGGCTGCCAACGCTGCCGGGGTTTCGCCTCAGCCCCTGGTCACTGGCGCTTGGGATTGTTGCGATTACCCTGGTTTACATTCTATTGCGGGGAACCTATTTTGGGCTGCGTCTGAAGGCGGTGGGGCGTAACGGCAGAGCGGCTTTTTTGATGGGAATACCCACGACCAGATATATGCTGATGGCGTTCCTGTTGTGTGGTATCATGGCCGGACTGGCTGGTGCGACACAGGTTTTGGCCGTTTATCACCGCTTGATCCCCTCGATTTCATCGGGGTATGGCTTTCTGGGTATGATGGTGGCGATGCTGGTCAACTACCAAGCCCTTTGGGCTGCCCCGGTTGCTTTGTTTTTTGCGGCTTTGAATATCGGCAGTATCCAGTTACCAATTGTATTGAAACTGGACTCTTCCCTTTCCGGCGTGTTGCAGGGCTCGCTGGTCTTGTTTGTTTTATTAATGGATGGCGTCCGCCGCCGCCTGACACGTCCTCAATGAGGTCATGGTTATGGATACGCAAATTATCTTGATTGGTCTGGCCGGGGTTTTAGCCTCCTCTGCGCCGATTGTCTTTGCAACCATTGGGGAGACCTTTGCCGAACGCAGCGGTGTCATCAATCTTTCGCTAAACGGGACGATCCTCTTGACTGCTATGGCAGGTTTCGCTGTGGCGGTTAGTACCAACAGCCTCTGGTTAGGATTTCTGGCAGGGGCGTTAATTGGCGGTCTGGTGGCACTGATTGTTGCCTTTAGCAGCATTACCCTCAAGCAATCTCAGGTAGCGGTGGGTTTCATTCTGGCGCTCACCTGCCGGGATTTGGCGTATTATCTGGGAAATCCATTCATGGGGCTGCAGGGGCCGCGCGTTCCTTCTCTGCCGATCCCCGGTCTGGCGGATATTCCGTTGATTGGGGTGATTTTCTTTCAGCAGGATATTCTGGTCTATGCCAGTTTTCTCCTGATCATTGTTTCATATGTGTTTATTTTCAAGACCAGACCGGGGCTGATGCTGCAGGGAATTGGCGAAAAACCGGCGACGGCTTTTGTGCGCGGTGCAAACGTCAATCGGATGCGCTATTTTTACACCGTGCTGGGTGGTATGCTGGCAGGTCTGGCGGGGCCAATGTTTTCATTGAGCGTCAAAGCCGGTTGGAAAGGCACCATTTCCGGCCTGGACGGGTTTGGGTGGATTGCCCTTGCCCTGACCATTTTTGGCGGCTGGAATCCGCTGCGGGCGGCTTTTGGCGCCTACCTGTTTGGGCTGCTGCAGTGGCTCGGTCTGGTGTTGCAGCCCAGTTTACCCAACATCCCATCCCAGGTGTTGCAGGTGGCCCCCTTCCCGTTGATGATCCTGACTCTTTTGCTGGTCAATATCGGCAATGCCGAGTGGGTGGACCGTACACTGGCTGCTTTGCCGGAGAGAACCCGGAAATGGCTGGCGAATATTTTGCGTTCGCTGCGCACCTCGCCGCCGGCCTCCCTGGGTGTACCGTTTGAGAATGAATAAACAATCAAATTTCTATAAAAGGATGTCAATGTATGAGTGAATTTATCGGCTATCGTTGTTCTTTGTGCAATACAGAGTATGCGCCGGGGCAGGTGACCTATACCTGTCCCAAAGACGGTGGGAATCTGGATGTGGTACTGGACTATGCTGCCATCCGCCAGAAGTATGAGATTAATGATATTGTTTCACGCTCGGATTACTCCCTGTGGCGGTATTTGCCACTCCTGCCGGTCAAAGACCCCGGCGGCGAAGGCACACCGCTGCGCATGGCCGGTTGGACACCCACTTATTACCCGACCCGGCTGGCGGAGAAGTTGGGACTGCGGCATTTATGGATCAAGGACGAAGGTCGCAATCCAACGGCATCCTTCAAAGATCGGGCTTCGTCTGTGGTGGTGGCTCGGGCACGTCAGATTGGGGCTGAGGTGGTGGTGACTGCTTCAACGGGTAACGCCGGGGCAGCGCTGGCGGGAATGGCGGCGGCGGTTAGCCACAAAGCGGTCATTTTTGCCCCAAAGACGGCACCACCTGCCAAAGTAGCCCAGCTGCTGGTATATGGGGCTCAGGTGATACTGGTGGATGGGAATTACGACTCGGCCTTTGACCTGACCATTCAGGCTGCCGAAGAGTTTGGCTGGTACTGCCGCAACACGGGGTATAATCCCTTCACGGCGGAAGGCAAGAAAACAGCTGCTTTTGAAATTTGGGAAAATGTGATTCTCAATCTAAAAAGGGATTTACCTCCGCTGGCAGTATTTGTTTCGGTAGGTGATGGCAATATCATCTCCGGCCTGCATAAAGGCTTTAAGGATTTACATGCCCTCGGCTGGCTGGAAAAAATGCCGCGTATTTTTGGCATCCAATCCGAAAAGTCGGCAGCCGTTGCCAATGCCTTTTTCAAAGGAACGGAAGTGATTGAACCGGTGCAGGCTACCACCATTGCCGACAGCATCTCCGTAGATTTGCCGCGCGATGGGGTTCGGGCAGTTCGGGCAGCCCGCCAGACCGGTGGAGAATATCTCACTGTTTCGGATGAGGAAATCATTGCCGGGATTGGTGAACTGGGACCGCTGGGAATTTTTGCCGAGCCGGCCGGCTCGACTGCCTATGTGGGTTTGAAAAAAGCAATTGCATTGGGAAAGATAACACCGGAAGACCCGGTGCTGGTCATCAACACCGGCAGCGGCTTGAAGGACATCCGCGCTGCTATGCAAGCGGTGCCGGCTGCACCAGTGATTGAACCGAGCATGAGCGCGTTGAAAAAGCATCTTGGAATTTGAAGATCAACTCTTTAAGAAAAGAGGTGACGAACAATCACAAATGACTGAAAAACCTGTTTTTTCAATCATCGTACCCGTTTACAACGAAGCCAGCTGCCTGCATGAGCTGTATCGCCGCATGGTGGAGGTGATGGACAGAACCGGTAAACCGTGGGAACTGGTGTTGGTCAATGACGGGTCGGTGGATGAATCGCCTCAAATCATCCGTGAGCTGGCCAAAGCAGACCCGCGTGTAAGACCGGTCATGTTTGCGCGTAATTTCGGACATCAAATTGCGGTGACGGCCGGGCTGGATTATTCACGGGGCGATGCGGTGGTCATCATTGATGCTGACCTGCAAGACCCGCCGGAAGTCATTCTGGATTTGATTGAAAAATGGCGCGAAGGCTATGAGGTGGTTTATGCCGTGCGCGCTGAGAGGGAAGGGGAGTCTTTCTTCAAGAAATTCACTGCTTCACTCTTTTACCGACTGATTGCCCGAATCACCGATGTGGACATCCCAATGGATGCCGGCGATTTCCGGTTAATGGACCGTAAGGTGGTCAATGTGCTGAATTCGATGCGCGAACATCACCGCTTTTTGCGGGGAATGTCAGCCTGGGTGGGCTTTCGTCAGACTGGCGTACTGTACCGCCGTGCGCCGCGTTTTGCCGGTGAGACCAAGTATCCGCTGCGCAAGATGCTGCGTTTGGCGCTGACCGCCATTACCGGCTTTTCGTATTTTCCGCTGCAATTAGCAACCTATCTGGGTTTCATTGCAGCCGGGTTAGCCATTTTAGCCATTCCGGTGGTCATCATCCTGCGCTCCATTCAGGCTCAGGCATTTTTTGGGCAAGCCACCACCTTGATAGCCGTACTGTTCTTCGGGGGCGTTCAATTGATTTGCCTGGGTATTTTAGGCGAATACATTGGACGGATTTATGATGAAGCAAAAAACCGGCCGCTGTACATTGTCAGTGAAAGCCCGGAAGATTTTGAGAAAAAATTACAACTACAAAAAGAGGAGAAAACGAATGGCAACTATTGATTTAACCGTAATTCCAGAACGGAGAGAACGTGCGCTGCGCCGGGTAAAGGAACGCAACATCATCATCCCGACCTTTGCCCAAATGAAAAACCCCAATCTGATTCCCGATTCCATCAAAGAAGAATTGCGGAACATCGGCTTATGGGATGTGCATCCCCGCAACCTTTTCCGAATCACCTGGAAAAACGAACCGAAACCGTTTGGCGGGTTGTTCGGGGGCGTCAATTTCATCGAACTGCCTTCCAGCCTGACCGGTGTGCCAGCGCGCCTGATTGGTTTGGTGGGCAAGTGGTTCCCCACCGGTGCGCATAAGGTGGGAGCCGCCTTTGGCTGCCTGGTACCGCGGCTGGTCACCGGACAATTCGATCCCACCACCCAAAAGGCAGTGTGGCCTTCAACCGGTAATTACTGCCGTGGCGGCGCTTATGACTCGGCCTTGCTGGCT
>NZ_DAOUBL010000385.1:0-2443 GCF_034432615.1 Bellilinea sp.
CTGCGTTTTTGAGGTAGAATTCAATGAACAGGCTGATTTCATCTTTCTGATCCACCCGGGCGCGGTTCACGTAGATAAAGATGGGCCGAGAGAGCGGTTGATATGTACCCTGGGAAACTGTAGTAAGGTCGGGAAGTACACAATTACCATCGCCATTATCAACTGCCACCAGTTTCAGTTTATCCTTGTTCTCTTCGTAATAAGCCAGACCAAAGAAACCTAGTGCGTTGGGATCGCCGGCGATGCCCTGGACGAGCACGTTATCGTCCTCACTGGGCAGGAAGTCGCCGCGGCTGGAACCCTCTTCTCCAACAATGGCAGCAGTGAAGTAGTCATAGGTGCCCGAGTCCGTACCAGCGCCGTACAGGGTCAACGGTTGATTGGGGAAGCCCTCGCGCACCTGACTCCAGTTGGTGATAACACCTTCGGCTTCAGGCTGCCAGATTTTCTTCAACTCTTCAACGGTCAGACAAGCCGCAAAATTGTTGGATGGATTGACCATGACAGCCAGACCATCGAAGGCAACCGGTAATTCGATGTACTCAATGCCGTTTTTCTGACAAAGTTCAACTTCAGAGGGTTTGATGGGGCGGGAAGCATTGGAAATATCCGTTTCGCCGTTGCAGAATTTCTTGAAACCGCCACCGGTGCCTGAAATCCCCACCGGAACGCGCACTTCTGGATAAAGCGCCTGGAATTCTTCAGCAACTGCCTGGGTAATCGGGGCAACGGTGCTGGAGCCGTCCACCAGGATGGTGCCTTCCACGGGGCCAGCAGTGGGGGTAATGACTTTCTCTACTTCAACCACCTGAGTTTGAATGACGGTCTTTTCAACGATTCTTTCTGTCGCCTCGTTTTCGGCGGCAGGGGTTGCGGCAGGTGCGCAGGCTGATAGCACCAGTCCTGCTACAACCAATAAGAAGAACAGCGGGCGAACTTTAGCAAACATACATTTCTCTCCTTTTGTGATAGAGTTTTGAAAATTACTCACTCATCATAACAAGCGCTGTTTAATGACAGTCAATGGACAGGTTAAGGACTGGTTAAATAAAATTTAATCTTGTGTTTTCGGTCACCGATAACAGGATGTTTTCTAAAATTCGACCGTGAAAGCGAATCTGAACAGGTTGAAAGACCGATATATAATTGAATATGAATGTGCCTTTTGGCAAAATCCGGCAAGTAATGCCATAACCCATTCCCCCGCAAAAAAATTTCTGGGGCGATGTTGGATGAAGTGCGGGTTGGCGGCTGAAAATGCCAGGTTGATGTGGAATCAACTTATCCGGAGCTGACGTCAAACATAATCGCTTAGATTTCCATGAAAAACCTAAAAGAATATATTTCAATAATTCAAAAGTCCTTTCCAGCTTTCTCGCAACACGAAGCGGAGCAGATGCTTACCTCCGGCGAAGTTCGTTCATATCCGGCCGGGACTAAATTGACCGTTGAAGGAGCTTACCAAACCACATTTTTTATTTTGCTCGATGGGGAAGTTCAGGTCACCAAAAAATTCGATGAAAACGAAGAAAGGTTGTTAAAAATTCTACGGGCAGGCGACTTTTTTGGTGAAATGGCCATCATTCATGATGCTCCGCGTGCTGCAACGATTACTGCGCTAACCGAAGTCGAAGTACTCGAAATACAGCGGGAAACATTTACCGGCTTGCTGCAAAGTAACAGCCAGCTTTCGCTGGCAATGGTGCGTGAGGTCAGCCGCCGTTTGCGGGAAAATGACGAAATGGCGATTGCGGATTTGCGTAAAAAAGCCGAAGAATTAAGTGAAGCCTACCGGCAGCTCTCACAACAGGAAGCCGCGCGCCGTCAGTTTTTGACCACCATTGCCCACGAACTGCGCACACCGCTCATGGCGGCCAACGGCTTTTTGCAGATTATCCGCAGCGGTGCATTACCGGAGGAAACCCTGCAAAGCGCTTTGGAAACGGTTGCGCGCAACTTAAAGGAAATTACGGCTTTGATTAACGATATTTTATTCTTGCAAGAGATGGAATTGATCCTGCCGGAGTTTCAACCAACCGATTTGAGCCAGATCATTCTGGAAGTTATCGAGGCTTACCGCCCGATGGCTCAGCAACAGGGGATTGAATTGCAGGTCAACCTGCCGGCGGACGCCGTGCAGGTTCTTGGAGATGCAAAAAGTTTGGGGCGGGCGCTGGCAGCCGTGGTGGATAATGCCATCAAGTTCAGCCCAGACGGGGGTAGGGTTGGGGTCAGCCTGTTAACTCATGAAAATTGGGCGGAAATTCAGGTGGAGGACAGTGGCGTCGGCATTCCACCCGAAGCGCTGCCGTTTATTTTCGATCGTTTTTACCATTTGGATGAAGTGAATGGTCATCTGTTTCGCGGGGCGGGGCTGGGGTTATCCATTGCCCGGCAGGTGATCGAACAGCACGGCGGCGAGATTGCCGTACAGAGCGCTTTG
>NZ_DAOUBL010000386.1:0-10176 GCF_034432615.1 Bellilinea sp.
ATGGCGCCGTTTGGGCTGTCCATCATCCGCCATGATGCCAAGTATCAGGAATCCACCCTGTACACCAGCCTGCCCAAAGAGAAACGCTACCCGGCCAAACGCAACTGGTATCCGCTGGCAAGCGATGTTTATCAGGAGGTGATTCCCTCGATTGGCGATGCCTATCCCTACCCGGTTAAGGCGTTGTTCTTGTACATGGGATCGCCGGTTTACTCATTGCCGGCTGGGCATAAATTGATTGAAGTGCTCTCAGACCCCAAGAAACTGCCGCTGTTCATCGCCTTCGACATTACCATCGGTGAAACTTCCATGTACGCCGATTACATCTTCCCGGATACGGGTTATCTGGAACGCTGGGAGTTCAACGGTTCGCATCCCTCGGTGCCTTTCAAGGTGCAGGGTATCCGCCAGCCGGTTATTGCACCGCTGGTCGAGGAGGTGGAAGTATACGGTCAAAAGATGCCGCTCAACATGGAGGCGGTATTGCTGGGGATTGCCGAGCGGTTGAACCTGCCCAATTTTGGCGAAAATGGACTGGGTGAGGGTATTCCGCTGACCCATCAGGATGACTTCTACCTGCGCATGGTCGCCAACCTGGCCTTTGGCGAAAAGGAGGACGGTTCGAATGCCGTGCCGGATGCGGATGACGAGGAACTGCGCCTGTTCGAGGCGGCACGCCGGCATCTGCCTTCTTCGGTGTTCGATGTGCAGCGCTGGCGGCGGATTGTGGGCGAAGACTTGTGGCGCAAGGCGGTGTATGTGCTCAACCGCGGCGGGCGCTATCAGAACTTTAGCGCCGGTTACAAAGGCGAACTGGTTGCCAACAAATATGGTCAAATGGTTAACATTTATCAGGAAAAGACCTACGGCATCAAAAGTGCCATGACCGGCAAGCATCTTTACGGCTATGCCAAGTATCTTCCCTCCTCGCTGGATGTGACCGAAAAGCCGGTGGAAGATGGGGAGGAATACAATTTGCGCCTGATCACTCACCGTGAAATCATGCAGACCAAAAGCCGTACCTCTGGCAATTACTGGCTGAACGCGCTGCTGCCCGAAAACACCGTTATCATGAACGCCGAGGACGTCAAGCAGCTGGGTTTCAAAGACGGTGAGCGGGTACGCATCGTTTCCAAATCCAACCCGGAGGGGGTTTGGGACCTCTTCAACGGCAACAAAGTGCCGATGGTCGGAAAAATCAAAGCGGTGCAGGGTATGCGCCCCGGCGTAATCTCCTTTGCGCTGGGTTTTGGCCACTTTGCTTACGGCGGTGTGGATTTTGAGATTGACGGTGTGCGCATTGAGGGTGACCCGCGCCGCACGCGCGGTTTTCACGCCAACGCTGCCATGCGGGTTGACCCCTATTTGGGCAACACCTCGCTGCTGGATCCGGTGGGCGGCAGTGCAGTGTTTTACGATACCATGGTCAAGCTGGAACGTGCCTGATTGAGAACCTTTTAGCCTGCGGGGGGAGGCGTATTCCCCCCGCAGGAGAAACCGGATGAGGATGACGATGAGCAAATTACCGGAACTGCTGGAAAAGTGCGCTGCGCTGCATCATCATTTATGCCCGCGGCAGGTGCTGGGGGTGCGCATGGGGCTGTATGCCGGCTGGCTGCTGGGGCTGGAATTGCCGCAGAGCGATAAGCGCCTGTATACGATTGTCGAAACCGATGGCTGCGGTGCAGATGGTATTTCGGTGGCGACCAACTGCTGGGTGGGGCGGCGTACGCTGCGAGTGGAGGATTTTGGCAAAGTGGCGGCAACCTTCGTGGATACGCTCAGCGGGCGGGCAGTGCGGCTGGCGCCGCGCCCCACAGCGCGGGAAGTTTCGCGGCGGTATGCACCGCAGGCAGCCAGCCGCTGGCAGGCCAACCTGGTTGGTTACCAGCTCATGCCGGATGAAGAACTGTTTTCGTTCCAGTGGGTGCGCCTGCTGCGCCCGATTGAAGCCATCATCAGTCAGCCGGGCAAGCGGGCGGTGTGTGACCGCTGCGGTGAGGAGATTATGAACGAACGCGAGGTGTTTGCCGGAGAACTGACGCTCTGCCGCGCCTGCGCCGGCGAGGCGTATTACGAGGTAGAAGGGATGGCGGTGCAAGCGGCACAGCTGGCATGGTGTGATCACCCCGCCGCCGACGGCTGGTAAAGCGGCTGGCAGCCACACAGTGAAACAAACCATCACCGGCGGTTGTGGCAGGTGATGGTTTGCAGGTTGTGCCAGCTTCCGGCTGCGGCGAGGGGAGAAAGGATCTGCCAACAGGCGGAAATGTTTTATCCTTCCATCCAGGCTTTCAAGTTAGCCAAAACGGTTGAGGCTTCGTGTTCATTCATCTTATGGATGATTGGCTCGGCCAATTTGCTCGTTATCGTGCCGGGGATGATGTACTCGACATTCAGGGTGACTTGTGTACCGCCCTCTTTCGGCTGAAAACTCCAGAGGAAGGTGCTGTTAATACTGCTTTCGTTCTTGTCGAAGATGCGTTCGTTCCTGACAAATTCGATCCATTCGGCCTTCCCATCGATATGGATGCCCGCCATCTTATAGGTCCAGTCATAGCAATACCCACCATTGGGCAGTAACTGCACGTTCCTGACCTCCTGCAGGCTGGGCCAGATGCGCGGCAGGTTTTCGGGTTTTGCCATGAATTCGAAAACCTTTTCAACGGGGGCATGGATTAAGATGGATTTTTCAATCTTAGCCATGGCTCATTTTCCTTATCTCAAGACTGATTTTGCTCAAATATGATTCGCAACAGGCAAGAAGACCCGCATAACGATTGGGTTACCGGTCTGCCTCAGGATGCCGGGGTCTATCCACGGGGTCGGATGGGGGCTGGTACATTCGGTGATGTGTTCCAAAGATCAGCTGACACGTTAAGACCGAGGGTATGCAGCTCGGTCCACACTTTTTGGGCGTCTTCGTTCATAAACCAGGTGGCCCAGCTTGCCACATCGGCAAATTCGTAGGTGGCAATAATCTGAGGTGCGCCGACAGCGCCGCGATATGCTCGAAATTCAACCACACCTGGAATTGCCAGCGTGCGGGGAATGGAGCTGTCGAGCCACTTCAGATAGGCTTCCGTCTTATCCGGGTGGATATCCCACTTCACTACATAGAGCACCATTGTCATTCACCTCCTTTCTGTGTGTATTCCAGTTAAGCAAGGGATGTTTGGCAGCATCAACGACTGGCAGGCACTGCCTATCAACCAGTCATTTCCTCTGCTGCCGGTCTTGCCTTTGGCATCATCCCTGCGGTAACTGACGGTCAACCTGTGATTGTCCCTTTCATTATGTTGTGCGGAAACCATCACCCCGTCTGCCCTTGAGGTTGGCCTGTGGACGGTGGAATGTCCGATCAGGCGGGGGTGGATGGAATTTGGCTGTACCTTGAGTTCCGGCATCGGGTTTCGATTCCTTTCATTTGCCGGCCTGATCGAATGGCGGGGATTGCGCAGGAGTGATGAAACCCTCGATGAAGGTGAGGAGTTGGTGCAATTTTTTGAAGGTCATCCCTTCGCCGCTTTGCACATGGTCAACGCGCCCCCGCCAACCCCGCGTCCGATCCGAGCCTGCCCCCTGTGGCTCCCACCAGAAACGAACGATAAATGTGTGTTGGGAGGATGATGGTGGATGATCAGGCATTTGACCTCTGCACAAAAAAACTGCTCTTTCAAAGAGCAGTCTAGCAGAGAGGTGTCAAAAAAATATCAAATAGGTTCTTGTCTTTCCATCAAATATTGCGCTTTGCAAATTCCCGGTAATGCTGCCGCGGTCTCGGATTGAGGATGCGATTTGCTTTGGCTTCAAGGATGCCTTCAAAAAACCTTTCTGCTTCGTTGGCTGCTTCAATGTGACCTAAAGCCTGAAGGACGCGGGCGTGAGCGCGGTAAACCTGTTCGCTGCCAACCCAGCTTTCATCGCATTGAGGTGCAAGGTCAACGGCGCGGCGGGTGTGTACCAGTGCAGTTTCGGGGTCACCCTGTGACAGGCGGGTCAGTCCGGTCTCCAGCTCGCCCCACATCTGGATGGCCGGCCAGCCGATTTCTTCAGCAATCCGCGTTGCCTCTGAAGCGTGTGCAAGAGAAAGTGCAAGATTTCCGCAGCGGCGTTCGGCGCGGGCAAGCGCTGCCAGTCCGGCTGCCAGGTTTCCACGGCAATCGCTTTCGCGTGCAATGGCGACTGCTTCGCCCAAAAAAGTATGTGCGGCGGGGTATTGACCTGCGTCACACGCGATCAATCCCAACCCAATCAGTGCTTCCACCGCCCGCCGAAGGTGCTGGATCGGACGGGCGCGTCCAACTGCCTGTTCAAACCAGTCTTGCGCTTTAGCGCCATAACCCAAATGATAAAAGGCAAAACCGATTCCCACCTCAGCTGCCACGCGCGCATGTTCGGTACGCAAACCCTCCTGGTTGGCTAATGCCTGCAAAAAGGTTTCTTCTGCCGCCGGGTAGTTGCCCTGACAAAGATACCATGAACCTAACTGGATGCGGCCGTACACCTCTGCAGAGCGGGCGCCGATATGTTGGGCTAACTGCAAATACCGGTTTAAGTATTCTGCGGCCTCAACCATTCGCCCCATCTTCTGGAAGGTGGCTGCCATATCCAGACCTGCCCAGATCATGCCATTGTAATCTCCAATTGTCTGATGCATGGCAAGAGACTCCTGCTGGCAGGCAAGCGCACAGCCAAAATTTCCCAGGTGGAAATGCACATAACCCAGAATGTGGAGGATGTGTCGGCGTGTTTCACTGTCCGTTTCTGGAGTCATTCTCAAAGCCGTATCCAACGAACAGAGAGCCGACTTTGGCTTTCCCAAGAAGTAATGGGCAAAGCCAATCTGGCTGAGCAGGTAACTGTGGGCTGCATTATCCTGAAGTTGTTCAGCAAGGATTAATCCTTCCCGGGCTATGCCAATGGCCTGTTCATACCGGGCGTCCAGATTCAGGTAACGGGCGCGCTGGATTCTGGTTTGGAGGCGGAGGTATTCGTCGCAATGGTTGTCGGCCAGTGCGTTCAATGCCTCCAGATCGGCATCGCGCTCCTTCAAGCGCGCCTGGAGAGAGTGTAGTTCGGCCCTGCGTATGAGAATTTGGCCGCGGCGGTGCAGGTATTCTGAATCACCCTGCTGTGGATCGAGTTGTTCTATCAGCCACAGCATTCGTCCCAGATGCTCCTCTGCCTCCTGCCAGGCAAAATCTGTTGCGGTCACCTGCGCCGCCAGATCATGGTATTGCAGCGCTTTTTCAAATTCGCCGCTGGTGTCAAAGTGGTATGCCAGCGTGCTGGCTGCCGAGGAATGATCTTTAATCAGACCTTCCATCGCTTCACCGATCAAACGATGCAGCCGGCGTCGCCTGCGATGGTGAATACCCATGTACGTTGCCTGATGAACCAGCTGATGGACAAACTCATAATCACTGCCGGCCATGCCGCTCGCTTCACACAAAAATCCCTGCCGCAGCAATTCATCTACGGCTTCCAGCGCAGTATTTTCATCCACACCGCACGCCCGGCGAACAAGTTCGAGGTCAAAGGCGCGACCAGCTACTGCTGCCCAGGTAATCCATTCACGGGCTGTAGGCGAAAGCTGCTCCAGTCGCGATTGGATCAGATCGCGGACTGTGTCGGGTACAGGCAAACGACCTTCTGGTAGCGGTGCTCCGGCAAGGGCTCGGAGTGTTTCAATGGTGTAGAACGCATTCCCCTGGGTGTGGTCGTATAAACGATTTCCATATCCCGCTTCAGCATTCATTGTGCGCTGCACCAGCTCAGCAATTTCTTCCCGCGTAAGCCGTTCCAGTGCAAGATTTTGCGCCAGACCATCGCGTGTCAGTTGAGCGGTTATACTGCTGAGCGCAGGGTTTTGAAAGACATCCTCAGGGCGAAAGGTGGCGAGATAAAGCACAGGTACATCCCCTGTCCGCCGCACCAGGTAATGAATTGCTGCCAGGGTCGTAAATGTTGCCCAGTGTAAATCCTCCAGCACTACCAACAGGGGAGATTGGGATGCAAATTGACGGATGAGTGTAACCATTGCAGTAAACAGAATGGATTGCTGATCTGCCTGCAGCGGCCCGGTTGAAGATGTGGGTTGAACCTTTGGGGGATTCCATTCCGGCACAAGGCGGGCCAGTTCATTTCGAGCCCAGGCTGGCAACCCCAGCAATATTTCGTTTTCCTGCCTGACCAGGTCGCGCAGCATTTCGCCAAGCAGCTGGTTGGGAAGGATGTGTTCTGATTGGAAGCAATGTCCACGCGCCACCATGCCGCCGTGCCAACGCACCAAAGCGGCGAATTCTTCGGTCAGGCGTGTCTTTCCCACGCCGGCTTCACCGCTGATGAAAATCATGTGTCCCCGTCCTTGTGCGGCTTGCTCCCAAAGCGCCTGAAGCACAGCCATCTCCTGCCTGCGTCCGACAAAGGGCGGTCGTTCAAGCTGATTCCAAGGCGGGGGTTTCTTCTCCGGCAGCGGTTCAATCAGTAATGGAATGGTGAATTCTGCGCCAAGCAGGTCTTCAGCCTCTCGGAGTACTTCGGGGGAAGGAAGTGCGTGCAGTTCCTGTTGCCGCGTTTCGCAGCAGACCTGCCATTGATGCCGCGCCCCGGCCCGATCGCCCAAGGCGAGCATGGCGCGAATCCGCGCGAGGTGCATGTTTTGCATCAGGGAATCGTGGGCCAGATACTTTTGGGTGTAAACCAGGACTTCCCCCCAATTACTTCGTGCTTCATGCCAATCTACAAGGCGCTTCAAGGCATCGAGGTAGAGGGATTCGAAGTAGTAGCGTTCTTCAATGCACCAATCGTCATAAAATCCTTCAAGAAGGTCACCGCGGTACAGGTCAACTGCAGCTGCCAGGTCGGCGGGGTTGGCCGGAATCCTCTTCACGCGTTTCTCAAATTCGGTTATATCGAGCCAGAAAGCGCTGTGGGGATTGAATTGGACACGGGTTGAATCGCTAAGCAGATACTCTTTACCCAGCAATCTGCGGATGCGCCACAGCGCAGTGGTCAAAGAGTGGTGCGCATGGGCATCGTCCCGATCGCCCCAAAAGAGCGCGGCGAGTTCGTCTCTCAGGTGAGACCGATTGCAATGAATGATGAGATAAGCCAGGAGAGATTGGGTTTTTTGGGTGGCAAGTGGTGGCAGGGTCTGGTTTTCCCGCAAAACCTCCGGGCGTCCAAAAAGGAAGATCGCCAAACCGGGGCGGGTGGACATTTCCGCTCGCATGCGGATTTCCTCAGATTCATTGTACCAATAATTCATGGCCATTGGAAGAAGAGAGAAAGGATGCCTGGACGAATTAATCGAATTGAGAGTGTGCCTGTAAATGATGCGATGAATACTGTGGTTGACGGTTCGCCGTTTCGTTTGACAGAAACCTCAAAACCTGATATATTCGCGCGCATGTTCAAAAAGCGGTGCTTTTGTGATATTCCTCACATACCCATCCATTTCATCTCCCGTTTTTGTGCGGGTTGAGCGACTCTGGCTGGTCACTTAAAGACGGCTGCAAACTCCCCGCGCATAAAGCGGGGAAATTTTTTTGAGACGAACATTATCCTTTTGAACAGGAGTTTTTATTATCACCATGGCAGCATTGGAAAAAGAAACTTCCCTGAAACGTGGCGGCTTTGCCACCGCACTCGGCGCCCTGATTGCCACGCTCGGTTCGGCAATTGGTTTGGGCAATATCTGGCGTTTCCCCTACCTGACGGGTGAAAATGGCGGGGCCGCTTTCCTCATCCTGTATTTGATTTCCACCTTTCTGGTGGGTTTGCCGGTGATGATTGCTGAGATCATGCTGGGGCGGGCAGCCCGTGCCAACGTCATCACCACCTTGCGCCGTCTCTCTCCTTCTCCCCGCCAGCCGTGGTGGCTGATCGGTGCGGCGGGCGGTCTTTCCGCGTTTCTGATCATGGCCTTCTATACCGAGGTGGCCGGCTGGGTCTTTGCCTATGTTTTTCGCTCATTGACCAGCAACATCCTCTCCACCAATCCCGAGGTAACCACCCAAATGTTTCTGGCGCTGGTCTCCGACCCGTTCCAATCGCTCCTCTGGCAGTGGATTGTTTTGGTGCTGGTGGGACTGATCATTACCTTTGGTGTTGCCAGAGGAATTGAAGCCACCACCAAACGGCTCATCCCCTTGCTATTTCTGCTTCTGCTGGTGGTTGATGTGCGCGCCCTCACCCTTCCGGGGGCTGTTGAGGGACTGACCTTTCTCTTCAAACCCGACTTCAGCAAAATCACCGCAACGGCTGCCCTGATTGCGCTGGGACTGGCGTTTTTCAAACTATCCATCGGCATGGGCGCAATGATTACCTACGGAAGTTACTGGAAGGATGATCAGAATATTCCCTCCACCGCTTTGCGGGTTGCGCTTTCCGATCTGGCGGTTTCGCTGCTGGCCGGTATTGCCATTTTTCCTGTGGTGTTCACCTACGGTTTTGAACCCACCGCCGGAGCCAAGCTGCTCTTCATCACCTTGCCGGCGGTGTTTGCCCAAATGCCGTTGGGAAATTTTTTTATCTTCATCTTCTTCCTGCTGACCAGTTTTGCAGCCATTGGGGCCATGGTTTCGCTGGTCGAAGTGGTCGTGGCATTCCTGAGCGAACAATTCGAGCTGCCCCGCAAATCGGCCACCTGGCTGGCCATTGGTGCGCTGGCACTGGTCGGTTCGACTGCTGCGCTCTCCAACAGTACTCTGGCGAACTTCACGCTGTTCGGTAAAACACTGTTTGACCTGTACGATTTCGTCACCTCAAACGTGCTGCTGCCGCTGGGCGGTTTTTTCATCACTCTGTTTGTAGGCTGGTCGCTGAAACCGGAGTTTGTCAAGGAGCAGCTCACCAATCGCGGCCAATTGAACAATGACAGGGTCGTGCGCCTGTTCCTGATTCTGGTGCGCTACGTTTCTCCCCTGCTGGTGTTGATTGTGCTGCTCGACAGTCTTAACGTCTTCTAATTGCCGGCTGGAAAGAACGAATGAGGCGTGCTGCGGCAATTCTTCACCTTATCCCAGCGCCGATGAACCCATTCCAACCATCCTCGCTTTGCGGCAGGGTTGGAATTTTATACTGCCCATCTCCCAATGCCAATTGGCGAAAGGTTTATTGCCTGAGGCAGTAAATTGATTGGGACGGGGCGGCATCACGGTGATAACCGGCCATTTAAGGTTTGGAAAACAACGCTGGGGGAACGTATAATCATGATGATCAGGATTAAGCCGGAAGTAGAGTAGAAAGGGAATGACAAATGTTTAGAGCCATGAGAAGGAGCAACCAAGCGTTGACGCCGCAGGAAATGGTTGCGGTGCTGGAAAGAAGGACGAACGGCGAGCTGGCATGCCTGGGAGATGAGGGATACCCTTATGCGGTACCGCTCAGTTTTGTTTTTTGCAACGGAAAAATCTACTTTCATTCCGCCAAAGTTGGGCACAAAGTGGAGGCCATCACAAAATACCCGAAGGTATCTTTTGCGGTAATTGACGAAGACCAGGTGTTGAGCGAAAAATTTACGACCTGTTTTCGCAGTGTGATTGTATTTGGGAGAGCCGGAATTGTTGAAGGGTCTGAGCGCCGGAAAGCCTTTGAGGCATTGGTTGAGAAGTATGCCGCAGACCAGCCAAAGCAAACCAAACAAAACGAAATAAACCAGTGTACGCAAGCGATCATAATTGGCATTGAGATCGAACACATGACCGGCAAGCAGGCGGTTGAATATGTTCACGACGGAACAGAATAAGCAGGGTGTTTGCTGATTGTAAAAGAATATTAAAGCAAAGAAGAAATTTCACAACGGAGGCAGAAACAATGCGCGTTTTGGTCACGGGCAGCCGGGGCAAAGTTGGGCGCTGGGTGGTTCAGCGGCTGCATGAAGCCGGTCATGCCCTTTGTATGCTGGATAAATCCACGGATGATGTGCCCGGTTACGGCGAGCAGGTCGTTGGCGACGTGCGGGATGGGGTGCTGGTGCGCCGTTTGATGCAGGGCGTGGATGCGGTGGTGCATCTGGCTGCCATCCCCAATGATATTCCCGGCAGAGAGGAAGAATTGCTGGACATCAACCTGCGCGGTACATGGACGATTTTGCTGGCAGCCGCCGAAAGCGGGGTGAGGCGGGTGGTGTACTTTTCCAGCATCAACGCTTTGGGACAGGGCGAACCC
>NZ_DAOUBL010000387.1:0-8731 GCF_034432615.1 Bellilinea sp.
GTAATCTGGGCGGTTCGTGCACTGCCTGCAACGACGGCGCTGCCTTTGCCGTCAACCTTTCTACCCACGCCACCGCCACCGATGGCTACGGTCGCCAATCACAGTATGACCGCCACGCCACGATTGCCTTTGCCTTAATCAAGAGTTAGTGCGCGCTGCTGAAAACTCCTTCAACCGGCAGACGGACTTTCAACATCTGTTTGCCGGTTGTGGTGTTTACCCCGGTTCAATCTCCCCACCCTGTTCCAAAAGAGAATTTGAAGCTGCCGCGCCGGTTAGAATTTGCCCGACAATCTCATCCACCCCCAGGCTGGCATCCATCACCAGCGCTTCGGCTGGTTCTTCCAATGCTTCAAACTGACTGGCCAGCAAACTGACCGGCATGTAATGCCCGCGCCTTTCGGCCAGCCGCTGACGGCATACATCATATCCTGCGCGCAAGTAAACCAGCTGCACGCCTTCGGCTTCCGCCAGCAAAACCCGGCGGTATTGTTCCTTAAGCGCCGAACAGGCCAGCACGGCCGGCCGGTCATTCCGCAGGCATTCCAAAATCAAAGCATGCAGTCTTTCCAGCCAGCCGGCGCGGTCTTCGTCTGTCAGCGGAATACCGGCTGCCATTTTGGCCACATTCTCCGCCGGGTGATAGTCATCCGCATCGTAAAACGCCCAGCCGAGCCGCTCCGCCAGCGCGCGTCCCACCGTCGTCTTGCCGCAGCCCGCCACGCCCATCAGCAGGAAGAACTGGATCGTCATGCCGTCTCTCCGCAGCGCAGCAGCGGCGGACAGGCAATCCGCAGGGGAATTCCGGCTGCATCCTGAGATTCTTTCTGGCGCAGGTAGCCGCCCTCTTCTCCGCGGTTAAGCCAGGCAGCAACCGCCAAAACCAGCGCGTCCAAAACATCGTCCGGCTGTACCTGCGCGCGCCGCGTGTTGGCAAGCAGGTCCAAAGCAGCCTCACGACTGCCTTTCAGGTAACATTCCAGCAATTCGGCCCTTTCCTGCCAACCGGCGGGGTATTTCTTGCTATGCCGCAGTGGCTGGTCGCCATTCAAACGCTGAAAACACAACTCCGGATGGGATTCAAGCACCCGTGCGCGCCAGGCTGGTTGATTTTGCAAAAGTTCGTCCACCTCACGAATCTTGGGGATCAAATGGTAAGCCTGCGCCGAAAGTGAGCGGGCATGGTGCAGCTGTTCCAACTCCCGCGCCTGCGGGTAGGTTTGGGCAGCCAGCGCCGCACGGCAAGGCGCCGGGAAGACACTGCTCTTGCGCTCCTTCAGTGAAGCCCGCATCGCCTCATCCAGCCGGCGCGTTGCGCCGCTGCCCGTCAGTCCAATGGGGATATCCACCCACACTTCGGCGGCGGCAGGAACATCCTCAACCAACTGCCGGAAAGAGGGAACCATCCACAGGCGTACACTCCGCAGGGCGGGCTGAAGCAGGGCTGCGGCCCAGCCGGCGCGGCAGCCATCCGCACCCACATACAATTCCGCCAACGTTTCTTGCATAAAATGGATTGTAACGTGAGTTGAGAGCAGGTCAATACCTCACGGCTTTCTCAACGTGGCTTCCTCAATGTCGAAAACGGTCAAACAGCAGCCGGCCGGTGCTGACCGATGTCTATTCGGAATAATTCACTGATACGTCAAATCGAGCAATTTTGCCCCCTCCTGCGCCTCCCCCAATATCGCTTTCGCGATATTGGGGGAGGTGGGTGGGGGTCGTTTCGCCACAATTCAAGTTTCGATACAAAGTTTTAGGATTGTCAAGGAACTTTGAGAAAGCCATCGCTTTTTCAAAGTCGAAAACGGGCAGACGGCAGTCTGCAAGCGCTGACCAATGTCCGTTCGGGACAACCCATTTCCAAGTCAAACTGGAGATTGTCAGCCTCCTCCTGCACTTGCTTTGCCATATTGTGGGAAGGGGAAGGGGGTTGATTTCGCTACTTGTCCGTTTTTGCCCGTATGCCGATCTCAGGATAATTCCACCCCAGAAAGTTATCTTTACCCATATTTTATGGGTATTTTTCCACAATCGCTCTATAATGCGATTAATCCGTTTTCTTTAGATTTGCCGGAAAAGTGCCTTTTGCACCCCCAAGCGCCCCTTGTTCTTGTGTTGCTCCTGCTGGTTTCAGGCGTTCTGTGCGCCTATCTGGCAGCCTGGGCACAGGCGCGCCGCCGCCAACCCGGGGCTTTAGAGTTCGGGCTGCTGGCCTGGGCAATCGCGATTTACTCACTGGGTTATGCCGTCGAAATCAGCCGCAGCAATCTGACGGATGTGCTTTGGGCGATTCGCATTGAATACCTTGGATTGGCTTTTCTGCCGGCTTTGATGCTCATCTTTACCCTGCGCTTCGTGAGAAACCGGCCGGTTCACCGTGCCGTTGTCAGCGGGCTGCTGGCGATTTCGTTCATCACACTGGGTTTGGTGTGGACAGTCGAACACCATTCGTTGTATTACATTTCCCCCCGTCTTGAGCCTGGGGATTATTTTCCCGTGCTGATCTTTGAACGCGGCTTGTGGTACAGGGTGCATCTTTCCTACATGCTGCTGACCGGCAGCATCTCACCCCTGCTCTTGTTCTGGTATGCCCGCCGGGTCGAGAGCCGCCGCCGCTCGCAGATGGCTCTGCTTGGGCTGGGCGCTCTCATCCCGATTGTGGTCACCTTCTTTTATGCTGCCGGTAAAACCCCCTACGGCATTGACTCTGGGCCGCTTGCCCTTTCAATTACCGTGCTGTTCTTTTGGCTTGCGCTCTTCCGCTTTGAGTTGTTTCAAATTGTCCCCGCTGCGCGTGAACTGGCGCTGGATGCGGTGCGGGATGCCTTTGTCGTACTGGATCATTCACTCCGAATTTTGGATATGAACCACGCCGCCCGCAACCTGCCGGAAGCAGCGGGGTGGAAAATCGGTCAGCCATTTCCGCGCCAGGGCAGTTTGGGTGAGTTTGCCCATCACAGCCTGCAAAGGCCGGGTGGGGAGTTGGAATTTTCAGCGGTGGATGAAAATGGCGGCTTGCGTCACTTTAAGGCGCGCTCGTATCCGCTAAAGAATGTCTTTGGACAAACCAGCGGCAGCGCAATCCTGATCAGCGATGTCAGCGAAACCACCCGCCTCATTCAGCATCTGGATGAACAGGCCAGCACCGACGAACTGACCGGTTTACTCAACCGCCGCTCTTTGATGCAATGGGGTGCAAAACTGGTGGAACAATCTGCCGCTTCCGGAGCGCCCCTCGGGGTGGTAATGCTCGACCTTGATCACTTCAAAGAAATCAACGATACCTTTGGACACAAAACCGGCGATGAAGTATTGCGCTGTGTGGCCCAATGCCTGCACAGCGGATTGCGTCAAGGCGATGTACTCGGCCGTTACGGCGGGGATGAGTTTGTCGTCTTCTTGCCGGGGGTGGAGTTCGGCGGTGCGATGCAGATCGCTGAGCGATTAAGAGCGCTGATCTGCGCCTGCCGGATGAGCGGGGAACTGTCCTCAATCACCATCAGCGCCAGTTGTGGTGTGTTCGTCAGCCAGGCAGGTCAAACGACCTGCGTGGATGACTTCTTACGCCAGGCTGATCTGGCCCTTTACCGCGCCAAAGGCGGTGGACGCAATCAAGCGGCAGTATGACAGAAACCTGCTGACACCGCTGCCCTTTGAGGACGTTTTTAAAACCGGAACAATTGTGCATTGAATGAGTTTACAATTTTCAAACCACCGCTTGTATTGTCCAGTTTTTGTGGTATCTTAAAGTAAAAGCCCCCTCAATCTCTTTCTAATTCAATGGATTTTCGTCGTTCAGGGCGGTTTTGACAAAGGCAGGCGAGACCCGGCAAAATGCACTGAAGGAAAGAACGGGGGCGGTGGAGAACAGGTCGAAAAGCATGAGCCGGGCATCCCGTAATCCTTCGTCTAAAACTGCCAATGTACCGCTCAGCGAGCTGCTGACGCTCTATCAGGAATTGCTGGAGCGCGAAGCGGCGCTGCGTGCCGTCCTTTACAGTATCGGGGACGGGGTCATCACCTGTGACCGGCAGGGGAAGGTAACCCTGCTCAACCCGGTTGCCGAAGCGTTGACCGGCTGGCAGGAAGCCGAAGCGCTCGGAAAACCGCTGGAAGAAGTCTTTCGCATCATCAACGAAGAAACCCGCCAGCCGGTAGAAAACCCGCTTCAACGGGTGTTGAGAGAAGGGATTGTGGTGGGGCTGGCCAATCACACCCTGCTCATCCGCCGGAATGGTGAAGAAATCCCAATTGCCGATTCGGGCGCTCCCATCCGCATCGAGGAGGATCGCATCAGCGGAGCAGTGCTGGTGTTCCGCGACCAGAGCGCCGACCGGGCCGCCCAAAGACAGGTAGACGAAGCGCGCCGCTTTGCCGAAGGGATTGTCGAAACCGTGCGTGAGCCGTTGATGGTGCTGGATGGCGACCTGCGCGTGGTGCGCGCCAACCCGGCTTTTTACCGCCTCTTTCAGACGACTCCTGAAGATACCGAAAATCGTCTGTTGTACGAACTGGGCAACGGCCAGTGGAATATCCCCGAATTGCGCCGCCTGCTGGAAGAAATTCTGCCGCTCAACACCCGTTTCAATGATTTTGAAGTGCACCACGACTTTCCAAACATCGGCAGGCGTATCATGCTGCTGAATGCCCGCCGCATTTACCATGAAGACAACAAGACCCGTTTTATTCTGCTGGCCATCGAGGACGTGACCGAACGCCAGCAGGCGGTCGACTCCCTCAACCACAGCGAAGAACGCTACCGGGCCATTTCCGAGATGATTTCGGATTATGCGTATGCTTTTGAAGTAATGGAAGACGGCAGCCTGCGGCGGGAATGGGTTGCCGGCGGTTTTGAACGCATCACCGGCTTCACGCCGGAAGAATCGCAGGCGCGCGGCGGCTGGCAGGCGCTCATCTTCCCGCCGGATATGCCCATTGCCCTGCGGCGTGCCGAACGGCTGATGAACGGTCAGCCGGATACCAGCGAATTCCGCATTGTGCGCAAGGATGGAACGGTGCGCTGGCTGCGCGACCACGGTTTTCCGGTTTGGGATGAACATCAAAAACGGGTCGTGCGGATTTACGGCGCTGCGCAGGATATTACCGACCAGAAGAAACGCCAGCTGGAACTGGAAGCGCAATCCCGCGTGGTGCACATTTTACAGCAGGAGGGCGAACTCCAGCCGCTGCTGGAACACCTGTTGGAAGCTGCCTGCCACGCCATTCCGGCTGCCGAAAAAGGCTCCATCCTGCTGGCAGATTCCGACGGGCGGCTGCACATGCGGGCTACCATCGGCTACCAGGACGAAAGGGTGATAGCCGCCTCCTTCCCAATCCAATCCGGCTATTCGGCAAAAGCCTTTCGTGAAAACCGGCCGCTGGTCATTGAGGATGCGCGCGGCCGGGATGAAACCCGCTACGACGGAGAAATTCACGAAATGGCGACCGTGCAAAGCGCCATTGTTGCTCCGCTGCTGGCCGGCGGCAAGCCGATTGGCGTGCTGGCGCTGGATAATTCCACCCACAAGAAGGCATTTACCGATCAGGATTTACAGGTGCTGACCAGTTTTGCCGCCACCGCCGGGCTGCTCATCGAACGCTCCCGGCTGTTTGAAGAAACCCGCCAGCGTCTGCAAGAACTGCAAACCCTGCAGCAGGTTTCCGCCGCGCTTTCTCAATCCGATTCGGTGGTCGAAATGATTCACATTTTTGTGGAACACGCCGTCCGTTCGGTTGGCGCGCAGGCCGGTTCAATTTACCTGCTGGATGAAAGCCTCAGTGAACTGGCAGCCCACGCCTGGCTCAGCCCGCAGGGCGAATGGATTGAGGGATTGGAAAAGGTCTTTCACCAGCGTTTGGGGGAAGGGGTTGTTGGCACAGTTGCTGCCAGCGGTGAAGCGTACACCTTTCAAGACTGGCGCGAGGACCCGGTTACGGTGCTCAAGCCGGGTGAGGAGGAATTGCTGCAGCCCTTGCAGGGTGGGATTGCTCTGCCGTTGCGCGCCGGCAGCGGCGTGATTGGGGTGATGAACATCTGGTTCGCTCAGCGGCGCACGGCCAGCCAGGCCGAACAGCGCCTGCTGACAGCCATTGCCGACATGGCCGGCAATGCCCTGCAGCGCGCCCGTTTGAACGAACAGACCCGCCAGCAGCTGGCGGAGTTGAGCGTGCTCCATTCGGTCAGTCAAACCCTGTTGACAACTCGGCTGGATACCGAGCAGGTTTACCAAACCATTCACCAGGCGGTTGCCCAGCTGATGCCCTGCGAGGCATTTGCGATTGTGCTGGAAGACCCGCAGCAAACCGGCTATACTGCGGTCTATCTGTATGACCGCGGCGGGCATTACCCGCCTCAACGGGTAGCAAAAGGTGCCGGTTTGAGCGCGCAGGTAATTGAACGAAAAAAAGCTCTCTTAATCGAGGATCTGACCCAATCCAGCGTTCCCACGGTACATTTTGGTGACTCGCAAAGCGTACGCGCCGTACTGGCCGTTCCGCTGCGGCAGGGAGAGCGGGTGATGGGGATGATCTCGGCCCAAAGTTATCAGCCGGGCGTATATACCACCGCCCACTGTCGCCTGCTGGAAACGCTGGCGGCCCAATTTGCCACCACCGTTGAAAATGTGCGCCTGTTCGAGGAAACCCGCCAGCGGCTGCGCGAGCTGGAATTGATTGCCCGCCTGAGCGCGGAATTACGCAAAGCCGCCACCCGCAGCGAATTGCTGCCGGTATTGCTGGAACAGATCATGACTCAAATGGAAGTGGATGGCGTGGTGCTGGAAACGGTGAACCCCATCAGCGGAGATGTCACCATTGAATTGGGGGTTGGGATTTGGGAAACCCTAACCGGCGAAATCATCCCGGCTGGCGAGGGTTTGAGCGCCGTTATCCTGCAAAGCGGCTCAACCTATTTGAACAATGAAGCCGGCCAAGACCCGCGCGTGTATTTTCCTGAGCAGTTAGGCGAATGCAATTCGATTGCCGGCGTGCCGCTGCGCGCGGACGACACCATCAACGGGCTGTTGTGGATTGGCAGCTTCCGCCCTCTGGGTGAAGATGACTTGCGTCTGCTGCGCTCGGTGGCGGATATGGCTGCCAGCGCCTTAATGCGTATGCAACTGCACGATGAAACCCGCCGGCGGGTGGAGCAGTTGCAGGCGCTGCAAGCGATTGACCGGGTGATTACCACCAGCCTGGATTTACGTTTTTCACTGGATGCTTTATTGGAGCAAACCCTGCTGCACTTGAAAATGGATGCAGCCGGGGTGCTGCTGCTCAATCCCAACACGCTGGTGCTCGAATATGCTGCCGGGCGCGGATTCAACACCCGGTATTACCAGAAAGCCCGTCTGCATCTGGGAGAAAGTCAGGCCGGGCTGGCGGCCCTGGAAAGGCGGATGGTACATTGCGGCGATTTGAATAAGGCCGAACCGCCCTTCCTGCATCCGCAATGGATTGAAGAAGAAGGTTTCGTTTCCTACTGCGGTGTGCCGTTGATTGCAAAGGGGCAGGTCAAGGGGGTGCTGGAGGTATTCAGCCGTTCCCCCTTTGAACCTCAGGAGGAGTGGTTGGCCTTTTTCGAAGCCCTTTCGCGCCAGACAGCAATTGCCATTGAAAACGCACAGCTGTTCGAGAATTTGCAGCGCACCCATCTTGACCTTTCCCTGGCTTATGAGGCAACCATCGAGGGCTGGTCGCGCGCGTTGGATTTGCGGGATAAGGAAACCGAAGGCCACACCCAACGGGTGGTCAACCTGACCCTGCTGATGGCCAGCCGGATGGGACTGAGTTCCGAGCAGATGGCGCATATCCGGCGCGGCGCGTTGCTGCATGACATCGGTAAAATGGGCATCCCCGATGCCGTTTTACTCAAGCCCGGGCCGCTCACGGATGAGGAATGGGAAATTATGCGCAAACATCCGCGTTATGCGTATGAGATGCTCACCCCCATCCAATACCTGCGCTCCGCCCTGGACATCCCTTACGGCCATCATGAAAAATGGGACGGCAGCGGCTATCCGCGCGGGCTGAAAGGGGAAGAAATCCCGCTGGCAGCACGCATCTTTGCGGTGGCGGATGTATGGGATGCACTGACCAGCGACCGCCCCTACCGCCCGGCCTGGACGAAAGCCCGAGCACTCGAGTACATCCGCGAACAGGCCGGCAAGCACTTTGACCCGCAGGTGGTCAAGGTGTTCTTTGAAGTGATTGAGGAATATCTGGCGGAGGAAAGCGGCGAGTGAAAATCCGCCTGTTGAGCGAAACGGAACAGCGCATGTTCAGACGCATTCACACCGGCGAGGATGTGCTGGCTGTGGAAGAGGGCAAAATCCGGCGTGAAAAAGGGCTTTATGTCAACCTGCGGCGGCAGGCTAAAGCCCGCCTGAAAGAGCGATTGAAGAAGATTGGCGGGGCAATCGGCGGGGAGGAGTGGACGGAAGAAGAGACAGATCAGGTCGAACATCGCGCCGTTCGTGTGTACCGCAATGCCCGCCGTCACAAGCAGCGTTTGCGCGGCTTACAATTTATTGAAGAGGATTGAATAAACAAAAAAGGGTGATTTTGAAACTCCCCCTTGAATTTTGTACAGAAGGTTGTATCATAACATGAGTTCGGGACAAGATGAAAACATGGCAGGCAATGCCAATGACCCCCTGCACCTCCCCCAAAATCGCCCCTGCGATTTTGGGGGAGGCGGGAGGGGGACGAAAATTCGAAAGTTGATGTA
>NZ_DAOUBL010000388.1:0-2416 GCF_034432615.1 Bellilinea sp.
TTTTCTTTCAGCACGCCAACCCCAACGGTAACGCCGCAGGTCGTTCGCTGAGGCGCGGCGGCCGGCTTCAAAAAAACAATTTTTCCTGGGAAATGGGATCTAAACCTCAAAGGGAACTCGGAAGGTGTTCGCCAGCGTAAAAACCGCTTCAGCCTGCAGAGCAGGGGTTATAATCTCGAATGATGAATACACCTCCAATCACCGGCCCGATTGCCCGCGGACGAACCGCGGAAATTTACCAATGGCAGCCTGGCTGGGTTCTCAAACTGTTCCACGAGTGGGTTGATCTGGAAAGTATTGAATACGAAGCCCGCATCAGCCGGGCAATTCACACCAGCGGCCTCCCTGTTCCGGCTGTCGGCGAAATCGTGCGTGTGAACGGCCGCCACGGACTGATCTACCAGCAGGTGCAGGGAATTTCGATGTGGCCGGCCGGATTGTCCAAAGCCCCGTGGAAAGTTTTGCGCTACGCCCGACAGACAGCCCGGCTTCACGCCATGATTCATCACAACCCTGCATCGGTGGAACTGCCCCGCCAACGGCCGCGGCTGATCAACAAGATCCAACGTGCCGCGGGATTGCCTGCCCAATTTCGCTCCAAAGTGCTGGCACAGCTGGCAGAAATGCCGGACGGCGCTTGCCTGTGCCATGGTGATTTTCATCCTGCCAATATCTTGATCAACGGGGAAAACGCCGTCGTCATTGACTGGATTGATGCCACGCTCGGCAACCCGCTGGCGGATGTAGCCCGCACAACCATCCTCTTGCTTGGCGCGGCAACCTGTCAGATTCGGGGCGGGATGCAAAAAACAGGGGTGCTCCTCTTTCACTCCGCCTACCGGCGCCAGTATTTCAGGCTCAGGCCGGGTGGAGAACAGGAATACATCCGCTGGCTGCCGCTGATCGCAGCCGCCAGGTTAAGTGAAAACATCCCGGAACTGGAAGAATGGTTGATTCTTCAAACGATGCGGGGACTGCGAATCCGGTGAATCCGGTTCAACCTCCAAAACAATATGATATAGTCGAGATAGTCTGTCTCTCGCATTTTTTCAATTTGAGAAAGCCTGTTACAAAAATAATAAGGAAACCGAAATGAACATTGGAATTCTTGGCGCAAAAAATATTGGCAGCACCCTTGCAAAGAAGTGGGTTTCTGCCGGGCATCACATCCTGTTTGGGGTTCGAAATACTCAAAACCCCGAATTGATTGCGCTGGTTGAAGCACTGGGTAAAAACGCGGCATTTGGCAGTGCTGCCGATGCAATCCAATTCGGCGAGGTGGTCGTTTTTGCCATCCCCGGCAACGCAATGGATGAAACGATCCGCTCGAACGCCGAACTTTTGGATGGCAAAATCGTCATTGACGCCGCAAACCGGATGGGCGAGCGAGAAATGAACAGCTACCAGACTTTTCGCGCACATACACCCCATGCAAAGATTTATCGCGCGTTCAATAATCTGGGCTGGGAAAATTTTGAAACACCCGTGATCCGGGGCATCCAGGTGGACTTGTTCTATTGCGGAGATGAAGGAGAAAGCCAGCACAAAGTAAACGAACTGATCCGCGACATCCCGCTGAACCCCGTCTATCTGGGCGATATGAGTCAAGTGCATCTCGTGGATATGATCGCCACTCTCTGGTTCAGGCTGGCTTTTGGACAAAAACTGGGAAGACGTATCGCTTTCAAGCTCTTGATAGAATGAATCTTTTTGTCTGTCAATTTTTTCAAACACCATATAAAATCACCTGATATTGCTTGAGGAATCAAAAATGAACTTTAATTCCACCATTCCCGATATCGAATCCCTCTTACAACAACTCACTCTGGAAGAAAAAATCCGCCTTCTGGCGGGAGCGGATAACTGGCAAACCCACGCCATCGAGCGGCTGGGCATCCCCTCGCTCAAAGTGAGCGACGGCCCCAACGGCGCGCGCGGCGCGTGGGGCAGTCTGGCAGCCTTTTCGGCCTGCACGCCGGTGGGTACGGCGCTGGCGGCCACCTGGAACCCGGCGCTGGTCGAGCAAATTGGCGCGCTGCTGGGTGATGAAACCCGCGCCAAAGGCGCGGACGTGCTGCTGGCGCCCACCGTCAACCTGCACCGCACCCCGCTGGCCGGGCGCAATTTTGAATGTTTCTCCGAAGACCCCTACCTGAGCGGCGAGATGGCAACCGCCTACATCCGCGGCGTGCAAAGCCGCGGAGTCGGCTGCTGCATCAAGCATTTTGTCTGCAATGATCAGGAATATCAGCGTCTTTCCATCAGCGCCGAGGTGGAAGAACGCCCGCTGCGCGAGCTGTACCTCGAGCCCTTCCGCAAAGCCCTTCGCGCCGCCAAACCGGTTGCGCTGATGACCGCATACAACCGCATCCGCGGGGTGTATGCCAGCCAGCACGATTACCTGATTAAGACCATC
>NZ_DAOUBL010000389.1:0-12487 GCF_034432615.1 Bellilinea sp.
GCCGAAAGGGCGATGTAATCGAGATGGGCAGGATCATCCAGCGGAAGCAGGTTCACCTTGCGGTGAGGGGCAAGCTGGGCGCAATCCACCATGATTTGAGCGCCGGCATGATGGGCTTTTTCGGCCAGGCGGTGGATCGGGTTAATATAGCCGGTTACATTGCTGGCGCCGCTGACGGCTACCAGGGCAATGCTGCCGCGATACTTTTCAAGCAGTTCGTCGAAATGGGTTTCATCCAGTCGTCCATCCGGCAACAGGCGGACGTGCACCACATTTGCAACCGCCCGCCATGGTAAATCATTGGAGTGGTGTTCCATCTGGCTGATCAGGACGATGTTGCGCTGTTCGGAAAACGGAAAGCGCCGGGCAAGTTTGTTGATGGCTTCGGTGGTGTTCTTACCGAAGATGCACAGATGAGTCTGGCTATCTGCTCCGACAAAATCAAGCAGAAGAGAGCGGGCGGATTCGTAAGCGTGGGTGGAAAGCTGACTCTTGAAACCGGTGCCGCGGTGGACACTGGCGTAGTAAGTCAGGAACTGGTTGACGGTATCCTTAACGTGGAGCAGGGCGGGGGTGGAAGCAGCGTTATCCAGATTCACATAAGGGAGGGTTGCGCCGCTCAGGGTCGGCACAGGTGTGTCCATCCCGCAAAAAAGGGTACGAAAATCAGAAGGATTTGTTTTCATGGCCTCCTCGTGGGATTGTAAGGTTAACAGTTTTGTCAAACCACTTGCAAAATGGTGAGAAAACCGCTATACTAGTGGTAGATTTTGGTAGAAAGTGGGTTAAGGTGGTAGGAAGCGCCGGAAGCACCGGCGTTCCGCTGTTAAAAGGAGAATTGGAACAAATGTTCTTAGGCCAGTTTGAGCACTCCATAGATGAGAAAGGTCGGATGGTGATACCCAGCCGCTACCGCGACTTGCTTGAACTGGGTGGGGCATATGTGACGCTCGGCTTTGATCAAAATTTGATGGTCTTGACAGCTTCCTCCTTTAAAGAGATTGCAGAAAATACCCGCAAAGTCAGTCTTACTGATGAAGATGCCCGTGACCTCAAGCGCTGGATCTTTGCCAACGCCGTTTGGGTAGAGGTGGACCGCATCGGGCGTGTCCTCATTCCGCAGCACCTGCGCGATAAAGCCCGCTTGAATACGGCCGTCGTCGTTGTGGGAGCGGGTGATTATTTTGAGATCTGGGCAGCCGAACTGTGGAACCAGCGCGTGAAACAGATTGAAGACTCTGAGCAGGCAGCAAAACGGTTTTCATCGTTTGATATCCGCCTGTGACCGGTGGCAAAGGGATGGCCAAAGCAGAGGCAGTTCCTCACCACCAACCTGTACTTTACCATGAAATTATACACGCTTTAAAGCCGCAAAGCCCGGAGAGATACGTTGACGCGACCGTTGGCGCCGGGGGGCATGCCTGGGGGGTACTGGAAGCAAGCGCGCCGGATGGGCAGCTTTTAGCGCTGGATAGAGACCCACAGGCGCTGGCAATCGCGAGCCAGCGCCTGTCTGTATATCATCCGCGTGTGATCCTCGTCCATGCTTCCTACACTCGACTGCGGGAGGAACTGAGCCGGCTTGGATGGACACAGGTCAACGGCATTGTGTTTGATCTGGGGGTTTCCTCCATGCAACTGGATCAGGCAGAACGTGGATTTTCCTTCCTCGCCGACGGGCTGTTGGATATGCGTTTCGATCCCACCACCGGTATGAGCGCTGCTGATCTGGTCAACACCCTTTCGGAAGAGGAATTGACCGAATTGATCTGGCGTTATGGGGAAGAGCGTCATGCCCGGCGAATTGCCCGTGAAATTTGCCGTTCGCGTCCGCTGCACACCACTGTAGAACTGGCGCAAATTGTGGAGCGGGTAGTCGGCGGGCAGCGCGAGCGCATCCATCCGGCAACCCGTACTTTTCAGGCTTTGCGGATTGCGGTCAACAATGAGCTGCGTGCGCTGGAAGAAGCGCTCCCGGCGGCAGCCGAGTCGTTGGCGAGCGGCGGCAGGCTGGCGGTGATTTCCTTTCACTCTTTGGAAGACCGGATTGTCAAACAGTTCTTCCGCCGTGAAAGCAAAGACTGTATTTGCCCACCGGAGCAGCCGGTATGTACCTGCAATCACCGTGCAACCCTGCGGGAAATTACCCGCAAACCGATTCTTCCCTCTTCCGAGGAAATTGAGACGAACCCAAGAGCCCGAAGCGCAAAACTACGCGTAGCAGAAAAAATCTGAACTGGCATGACAATTGCAATCCATACCCCAAAAGAAAGAATAAATCCTTGAACGGAGCAACTTCCAAGATGAATCAGCGAATCATTCAAGCCTATCGCCAAGCCCCATGGCGCGTTCAGCTCCAGTGGATTGGTTTGTTTTTGCTGATACTGGTGGTAGGGATGCTGATTGCGGGTGTGTATGTGTATGTCAGCGGACGGGCTGCCGAAACTGGAGCGCGTATCAAAAGCCTTGAGCTGGAACGGGAGGGGCTGGCGATTCGGATTGCAGATATGCGCACCCAGCTGGCTCTCTTGAACTCCTCGCAGGTGATGCTGGAACGGGCGGAAAAACTGGGCTTTCGCCCGGCAGAGCGTGAGGATCTGGTCTATCTTCCGGTAGAAGGGATAAGCGTCCGTGAGGTGGTTTTTTTGGCTCCGCCACCGGCTGCCATTCAACGTGAAAACAAACTGCTCCGACCGGCTTATACCCAATCGCTGTGGGATTTGCTGTATCAAAGCGCTTATCAATTCATGAATACGAGAGGGGGGCAGCGTCCATGAATGGCGGTATCGGGCGGATGCGATTAATTGGAGCAGTGTTTGTACTGCTGAGTGCGGCGATTGTTTATCAGATGGTTCGCATTCAAAACAGCGAACATTCCCGCCAACTGGTGGAAATGTTTGCCAAAACTTATAACCAGCAGGTACGCGTCATCATTCCGGAACGCGGTAATATTTATGACCGCTGGGGTAATTTACTGGCAGGTAATAAGGAAGTATACGAGGTGGGCATTGCTCCACAGCAGGTGATCAACCCCGAAACGGTTGCCAGAGACCTGGCAGCGGTATTAGAAGTGGATTATTACGATACCCTTCGTAAGGCTGAATCCTATCGGAAAGAGGGCAACGAGCGTTACGAAGTCATCAAGGATTTTGTTCCGGCCGAAAAAATTCGCATGCTGGAAGAAAAGGTCAATGCTTACGAGCAGGCGGAAAAACCAAAGAAAGGGCCTGCCCCCTCGCTGGTTGGTGTATTCTGGCGTCCGCACCTTATTCGCAGTTATCCCGAAAATGAACTGGCTGCCAACGTGCTGGGTTTTTATAATTACCTGGACCGCTGGACCGGCAGGGGTATGCTGGGGCTGGAAGAGCAGTATAATAACCTGCTTGCAGGGAACAAACAGCAGGTCATCCTGCCGATGAATCCCACCGAAATCCAGGAAATTCCTGAAATTCCGCCGGGTGCAAGTTTGATTACATCGCTGGATCGGGATATTCAGGCAGCCATGGAACGGATTATTGACCAGGCCGTTGAAGCCAACGGCGCAGAGTCAGGCACATTAGTGGTGATGGATCCAAAAACGGGTGAAATTCTGGCGATGGCAACCACGCCGCACTTCAACCCCAACGAATACTGGCGGTATGGTGAGGTCTTCCCATTGGGCAGCTACTTTAACCGGGCGATCAGCCAATTGTACGAGCCCGGCTCGGTATTCAAAGTGTTGACCATGGCTGCCGCCATAGATGCCGGAGCGGTTCAGCCCGAAACACCCTTCGTGGATGTTGGTGCGATTGAAGTGGGCGGTATCTGGATTTACAACTGGGACCGCGGTGCGTGGGGTCCTCAGGACATGGTTGGTTGCATGCAACATTCTTTGAATGTGTGTCTGGCCTGGGTAGCTCAGGAATTAGGCCCTACCCAGTTTTATAAGTACTTGCAGGACTTTGGAATCGGGCGTTATACCGGCATTGATCTGGCTGGCGAGCAGGTTTATCCGCTAAGTTTGCCCGGTGATACCAACTGGTATCCGGTCAATCTGGGCACCAATTCCTTTGGACAGGGTGTGGCTGTTACCCCCATTCAGATGATTACGGCAATTGCTGCCATGGCAAACGATGGCAAAATGATGGCGCCGCATGTCGTCAAAGCCTACATTCAGGATGGCGTTCAGTATGCGGTCAATCCACGGGTGATTCGTCAGGTGGTTAAACCCGATACTGCCCGGACGATTACCGATATGCTGGCTGCTTCGCTGGAGAACGAGGCTTCTAACGCTCTGGTGGAAGGTTATCGGATTGCCGGAAAAACCGGAACGGCGGAAATCCCCGGCCCGGGTGGTTATACCAGTATGACCAATGCCTCGTTTGTCGGGTGGGGGCCTGTAGATGATCCCAGGTTTATTGTATATGTCTGGCTGGAAAAACCGACCAGTTCGCCATGGGGTTCGGTGGTAGCAGCCCCGGTATTCAGTCAGGCGGTTGAGGAACTGGTGGTGTTGATGAAAATACCACCCGATGAGGTCAGGCAACAACTGGCAAGTCCATGAGGTGAATCGTAGATGTTAACGCTGGCGGATGTTTTCGAAGCCCTGAGTGGTGTAAGACCCCAAGCTGCCTCGCTGGTCATCAGTGAGGCTGCAATCGATTCTCGCCAGCTGATACCGGGCTCAATGTTTGTGGCGCTGAAGGGTGAACGCAGCGATGGTCATGACTATTTGGGCGCAGCGTTTGAACGGGGTGCGCACCTTGCGTTGATTCAGAGAGAGGTGGTGGTTGACCGGCCGGTAGTGGATTTACGCACCCTGGATTTCAGCGAGGGTTGGGAGTTGCCCGACCCGCCGTTTTGTATTCGGGTTGAAGACACCCTGCAAAGCCTGCAAAAGCTGGCGGCTTACTGGCGGCGCAAGCATGACCTGCGCGTGATTGGCATCACCGGTTCGGTGGGTAAAACGACCACCAAAGAACTGATTACCGAGGTTTTAACCCAGCGTTACCGCGTTTTGAAAACACAGGGAAATTTGAATAACGAAATCGGACTGCCGCTTACTTTGCTGCGATTGACGGCAGCCCATCAGGCGGCTGTTTTGGAAATGGGTTTTTATGTGCCCGGGGAAATTGCCTTTTTGTGTGAAATTGCCCAACCACAGGTGGGGGTGATTACCAGTATTGGCACCGTCCACGCTGAACGGGCCGGATCTCAGGAGATGATTGCCAGAGGCAAATCGGAGCTGGTGCAGGCATTACCGCCGGCGCCTGGCGGTGTGGCAGTTTTGAACTGGGATGACCCGTGGGTGCGTTGGATGGCAGACAAAACCCGTGCGCAGCTGTTTACCTATGGTTTGGATGCTCAAACTGATCTGTCGGCCGACCAGATTGAAGGACTGGGGTTGAAGGGGATTCGCTTCCGCCTGCATTTTCGGAATGAAATGATTCATTTGCGGGTTCCCATTATTGGACGGCACTCGGTGCATACCATCCTCCGGGCGGTGGCAGTTGGTCTGATTTCGGGGGTCAGCTGGCAGGAAATACTCTATGCCTTGCAGCACAGTCAATCTCAATTGAGGATGGTGACGGTCAATTTGAGTAACGGAGCAATGATTCTGGACGATTCCTACAACGCCGCGCCCGAATCAACCCTGGCGGCTTTGAATTTATTATCCGAGATGAATGGCAGAAAAATTGCTGTGCTGGGGGATATGCTGGAGCTGGGGATTTACGAGCAGCAAGGCCATGAAAAGGTAGGGGTTCGGGCGGCAGAAGTAGCCGATACGCTCATTACTGTTGGAAAACTGGGGCGAATCATTGCCGAATCGGCTCACCAAGCCGGTCTGCCTTCCTCGAAAATCCACATCACCGATGGGGTGGAACAGGCAACCGACTTGCTGCGCGGTATATTGCGCGAGGGAGATGTGGCTTTGGTCAAGGGTTCGCACGGCTTGCGCATGGATCGCATCGCAGCTGCCCTGGAGGTCGAATCATGAGAGAAACATCCCTTGCGCTGGCGCTTAGCGGTTTGAGTTTTATGCTGGCCATCATCTGGGGTTCGCCGTTGCTGCGGGTGCTGCGCCATTTTCGAATTGGGAAAATCATCCGTGTTGAGGAACCGGATCGCCACTTCACTAAGATGGGCACGCCGACGATGGGCGGGGTGATGATTTTGCTACCGGTCATGTTATTGACCATCCTGTTGAATGCCGCCTCGTTGATTGGGGTAACGGTGCTTGGCCGGTCGGTTTTGCTGCCGCTTCTGGTACTGTTCTGCTATGCCGTACTGGGTGCTCTGGATGACTGGGAAGGTATCCGTGGCCCGCGGCGTGGTTTGGGAATGCGGGCACGCACCAAGTTTATCGTTCAGTTAATTCTAGCCTTGGGAATTGCCTTTGGGTTGAAATATGTTCTGGAAGTGCCGGAGATGTTCTGGCCTGGCTTTGAAGAACCGATTTCATTAGGCGTCTTTTACATCCCAATTGCAGCTTTCATCATTGTTGGAATGTCAAATGCCGTCAATTTTACCGATGGGCTGGATGGTCTTGCCGGCCTGATTTCCGCAACAGCCTTTGCAGCCTACGGCGGAATTGCCCTGCTGCAGGATCAGGTCTTTCTGGCGCGCTTTTGTTTTACGCTGGTGGGTGCCATCTTCGGCTTTTTATGGTTCAACGTCCATCCGGCTGAATTGTTCATGGGAGATACCGGTTCGCTTTCCATTGGGGCTACGCTGGCAGTGGTGGCATTGATGACCGGTCAGTGGTTGTTACTGCCGATAATCGCCATCATCCCGGTCAGCGAGGCGTTGAGTGTGGTCATTCAAATTCTGTATTTCAAAGCCACAAAGGGAAAACGCTTTTTTAGAATGGCCCCATTGCATTATCACTTTGAACTGGGCGGCTGGAGTGAAACGCAGGTTGTGCAGCGTTTCTGGCTGGTGAGTCTTTTATTTGCCATGTTGGGTGTGGCGCTGGCGGTGGTGTGATCATGAAGAACTGGCGGAATTTACGCGCGTTAGTGATTGGGGCAGCCCGGCAGGGACTGGCGCTCGGCCGTTACCTGGCCAGGCGCGGCGCGCGCGTGATTTTGAACGATCAACGCAGTGATGACCAGTTACAGGCTGAAAAAGATGCTATGCAGGGATTTGAAATCGAATGGCGTACGGGAGGGCATCCGCTGGAATTGCTGGACGGTGTGGATGTGGTTTTTGTTTCGGGCGGCGTTCCGCTGGAACTGCCGTTGCTGGTAGAGGCAGTGCGGCGCGGCATTCCGCTTTCCAATGATTCGCAATTATTCCTGGAACAGGTAATTTGCCCGGTAATCGGAATCACCGGCTCAGCCGGCAAGACTACCACTACCGCGCTGGTCGGGCGGATGGCGCAGGCGGATGTTCGACCGCCCAACAAAGCCTGGGTGGGCGGCAATATCGGGAACCCGCTGATCGAATTTCTGGAAGAAATTAAGCCGGATGACCGGGTGGTGTTGGAACTTTCCAGTTTCCAATTGGAATTGATGAGTGTTTCTCCACATGTGGCGGCTGTATTAAACATAACCCCCAATCACCTTGACCGGCATAAGACCATGGAATCTTATGTGGCTGCGAAAGCTCACATCATTGATTTTCAAAAAAGCGGGGACATTGCCATTCTAAATCGTGAGGACAATCGCTCATGGGGATTGCGTGATCGGGTTAAAGGGAGATTGATTACCTTTGGAGTTGAGCGTCCATCACAAAAATTAGATGGTACTTTTTTGGAAGAGGGTCAAATTTACTGGCAGTGCAATGGTGATTTGGTAATTCTGCTCTCTGCCAGCGAGATTCTGCTGCGCGGTGAGCATAACCTCTTGAATGTGCTGGCGGCCTGCGCAATTGCGATGGCAGCCGGTTTTTCGCCAGATTCCATTCGCGAGGGAGTACGTGGTTTTCGGGGTGTGGCTCACCGCCTTGAGCATGTTCGCACCTGGCGGGGAGTGGAATGGTATAACGACTCGATTGCCACCGCGCCGGAACGTGTTCGGGCTGCCCTGCGTGCCTTCAATGAACCCATTGTCCTGCTGCTGGGTGGACGGGACAAACACCTGCCGTGGGACGAACTGGCTGCCGATATCCGCCGGCGGGTAGATCATGTAGTGGTGTTTGGGGAAGCCGCCGAGAAAATTCAGCAGGCGATTGGAACACCGTCCTTCGGTGAACGGCCTTTTACCATTACCCGCTGTGATCGGTTGGAAGAAGCAATTCAGGCGGCGGCCGATGTGGCAGAGGCCGGCGATGTGGTGCTGCTCTCTCCGGGCTGCACCAGTTTTGACGCATTCAAAGACTTTGAGGAAAGAGGGGAGGTATACCGTTTATGGGTGAACAGACTGCCATGAATTCCAGAATCGCTTCACCACTGGGTGAAAGCTCCGTTCGTCCGATCCGGCTGGGGATTGATGTGCCATTGGTGCTGGCCGTGATGTTTCTGCTGGGTTTTGGCATTTTGATGGTCTATTCGGCTTCGTGGCAGCCTTCCATGCTGGCCGAAAAACCGGTCACCTACTTTTTCCTCAACCAGTTGCGCTGGGTGTTCGTCGGGATAGGGGCTGCGCTGTTCTTTATGTACGTGGATTACCGCCGCTGGAAAAAGTGGCTGGTACCAATGGTTTTGGTGATGATCGTTTTACTGGTGTGGGTCGCTTTCTTTGGGGAAGTGCGTTTCAACTCTCGCCGCACCCTGTTCAATGGTTCGGTGCAGCCCTCGGAACTGGCCAAACTGGTCATTATCATTTACCTTGCCTTCTGGCTGCAATCCAAACAGGAGGTGCTGAACAATATCCATTTTGGACTTATTCCGATGATCACGATTCTAGGGTTAACCGCCGGGTTCATCATGTTGCAGCCTGACCTGAGTGCAACCCTGACTATTCTGGTGCTGGGTGGTTTGATGTTTTTCCTGGCGGGGGTGGACTGGAGGCAAATCATCTTGATTCTGATTTTGGTAGGGGGAATCGGAGCATTCTTTTTGCTTGTTTCGGATACCGGCCGGGTTCGATTTGAACAGTATCTGGTGGCGTTGCAGGACCCGGTCAATGCCCACGATCACATCAAGCGGTCAATTGAATCGATTGTACGCGGTGGTTTTTTCGGTGTCGGAATTGGTAAAGGATCATCAAAATTTGCTCTGCCGGTATCGCACACCGATTCGATTTTTGCCGTGATTGCAGAAGAAACCGGTCTGCTGGGTGCGGGCGTGGTGGTGTTGACCTATATGGTGCTGATGTGGCGGGGCATGAGCATTGCCCGCAAGGCTTTGGATATGCAGGGACGCCTGCTGGCTGCCGGTTTGACTTTTTGGATTACACTGGAGGCCATTTTGAATATGGGAGTCATGGTCAGTGTATTCCCCTTTGCCGGTAATGCTTTACCGTTGATCAGCGCCGGCGGATCGAACCTGACCATGACCATGGCGGCAGTTGGTCTTATTCTCTCGGTTGGCAGGGTAGCCAATCACAAAAAAAACGAAGAAGAAGGGAGAGCATTTAGTGCGGTTGTTAATTTGCGCCGGGGGAACGGGCGGCGGGGTGTATCCCGCGCTTACCGTTCTTCACACACTCGGAGATGATGCCAACCCCGTTTTGTGGATCGGAGGGGAGGACGGCATGGAGAAGGATCTGGTGACTCGCCAGCAAATCCCCTTCCGTGGCATTCCTGCGGCCGGTGTACATGGTGTAGGGCTGCGGGCTTTGCCGGGCAACCTGCTGCGACTGGCAAAAGGTACGCTTGCCTCTCGCAAGATTTTGCGCGAATTTCAACCGGATGTTCTGTTCTTCACCGGGGGATATGTGGCTGTCCCAATGGCATTGATGGGAATTCCACGAAACAGTCTGCTGTATGTACCGGATATTGAACCGGGGTTGGCTTTGAAAACCCTGGCGCGCTTTGCCGACTGCATTGCAGTCACAGCGGAAGAATCCCGCTCGTTTTTCCCCGCCTCGAAACGCATCGTGGTCACCGGTTACCCGCTCCGACCGGAAATTTTGAAATGGAATCGCTCCCGCGGCAGGGAGTGGTTTGGCATTGCAGAAGATGAAAAGGTTTTGCTTGTGTTCGGAGGCAGCAAGGGGGCGCACAGTATCAATCAGGCAGTGTAGTCAGTGCTGGAAGGTCTCCTTACGAACCTGCATGTCATTCATGTTACCGGGCAGGCTGACTGGCCCTTGGTGGATGCCTGCCGGAATCAATTGCCGGGGGAATGGCTTTCTCGCTATCACGTATTCCCCTACTTACATGAGGAGATGGGTGCTGCCCTGGCAGCAGCAGACCTGGCAGTGTGCCGTGCCGGAGCTTCGACTCTGGGTGAATTGCCTCATTTCGGCTTGCCGGCAATTTTGGTGCCCTATCCCTATGCCTGGCGTTATCAGAAGGTTAATGCAGATTATCTTGCCTCACGCGGGGCAGCAGTCGTAGTGGAAAATGATCGCCTGGCCGATGAGCTGTTACCGACCGTTTCTCAACTGATGGGTGATGAAAATCAAATGAAGGCGATGCGCAAGGCGATGCTTGACCTCGCTCAACCGCACGCGGCGGAAAAAATTGCGGACTTGCTGCGGGAACTGGCACAATCTCCCGCGCAGAAAGGCAGGTTGACCACATGGTGAGCCTTAATGTCGTCTTCTGGCTGCTGGTCATTTTGTTTGCCCTGGTAGGCGGAGTGCGTGGCTGGGCGCGCGAGCTTCTGGTGACCTTTGCGGTGGTGCTGGCGATGTTCATTGTCACCGTATTGGAGCGTTTTGTGCCGTTCATCCGAATCTTGCGGGAAAATGCCCCGGACACCCTTTTCTGGATGCGGGCAATTGTGCTGCTTTCGCTGGTTTTCTTTGGTTATCAAACTCCCAATCTACCCCGTATTGCTCAGACCGGTAAGTTTGCACGCGAACGATTGCAGGATATTCTTTTGGGTTTCTTCCTGGGCGCTGTCAACGGTTTTATGGTGTGGGGAACATTGTGGTGGTTCCTCCACAATGCCAATTATCCATTTCCAATTATTACTGCTCCCGATCCGAACACGGTCATGGGACAGGAAGCCTTACGCCTAATCAAACTTTTGCCGCCCGAGTGGCTGATGGCAGAAACCGGTACGCCGATTATCTACTTTGCAGTAGCCATTGCATTTGTCTTTGTTCTGGTGGTGTTTATCTGATGAAACATGTGCATCTTGTTGGGATTGGTGGTAGCGGCCTTTCGGCAATAGCCCTCTTCTTGAAAGAGAAGGGCTATCGGGTGACGGGGTCTGACCGGGTACTTTCTCCCTTGGCGGCGCAACTTGTCAGCGAAGGTATTACGGTCTATGCCGGGCATGATGCTGCCAATGTGCGCGGTGCAGATGTGGTGATTCGTTCTTCGGCAGTGCCAGTCGAGAATCCGGAAGTTCAAGCAGCGCTGGCTGCGGGAATACCGGTGCTCAAGAGGCAGGAATTTTTAGAGCAACTGAGTGGGGAGCAAAAGGTGCTTGCAATAGCCGGGACGCATGGCAAGACAACCACCACCGCCATGCTGGCATGGGTTTTAACCCGTTTGAATCATGATCCATCCTACCTGATTGGCGGGGTTTCAAAAAATCTCAAGCGCAATGCCCATGCTGGAAGCGGTAACTGGTTTGTGATCGAAGCGGATGAATATGACAATATGTTCCTTGGCTTGAAGCCGGACATGATCATCCTGACTACGGTGGAACATGATCACCCGGATTGTTTCCCCACCTTGGAAAGTTATTTGAGTGCCTTTGCTCAATTTATCGGGCGGTTGAAACCCGGTGGTGTGGTGATTGCCAACGCTGACAACCCAGCCGCTGCCGATTTGGCGGAGAAATTTCGTCAACGCGGTGGATCAGGCATAACCTATGCCCTTCAGGCATCAGCCGAAGTGCGCGCCAGCCTGATGGGTGTCAACCAGAGCGGAGGTTTTGATTTTGAGGTCACGTTAGCGGCAGAAAACCTGCCGCCTGCCACTGTGCGGGTCGGTTTGCAGGTGCCGGGCAGCCATAATGTGATGAATGCCACTGCAGTAGTGGCGGCCTGCCACTGGCTGGGAATCTCCCTGTACGAGGCAGCCCAGGCCTTGGCAGAATTCAGCGGTACGGGCAGAAGATTTGATGTGTTGGGAGAAGCATATGGTGTCATTGTGGTGGATGATTACGCTCATCACCCGACTGAAGTGAATGCTACCCTTTCGGCTGCAAAAATGCGTTATCCACAGCGGCGCATTTGGGCAGTATGGCAGCCGCACACCTATTCCAGAACATTGACATTGATGGATGGCTTCACCCGTGCATTTCAAATGGCGGATGAGGTGGTGGTAACCGAAGTGTATGCCGCGCGGGAAAGAGATGAGGGTTTTTCTGCCGCGCAAGTGGTAGCCCGTATGGCTCATCCATCCGTCAGATTTATTCCGACCTCACCCAGCCACCCGATACCGGTACTGACCGGCCCAACGGCAACCGGCAAAACCGAATTGGCCCTGCGCTTGGGGC
>NZ_DAOUBL010000390.1:0-12040 GCF_034432615.1 Bellilinea sp.
AGCAAATGAAAATCCGTAGTCTGATACTTGCCGGTGGAGAAGGTACACGTCTCAGTATTCTGACTGCAAAACGCACCAAACCGGCCGTCCCCTATGCCGGAAAGTACCGCATCATTGATTTTCCCCTTTCCAATTGTGTAAATTCACGCCTGTTCGATGTAATGCTGGTTGCCCAATACCGTCCGCATTCACTGATCGAACATATTGGCGCTGGCGGCCCATGGGACTTGAACCGCGATTTTACGGGAGGTGTCAGGATTCTCACGCCATACCGCGCGCGTGGTTCAAGCTGGTTTGTTGGCACTGCGGATGCGGTTCAACAAAACTTCACGTTTATCAAACGCGGCAACATAGATACCATTTTGATCCTTTCTGGTGATCATATTTACACCATGGATTACAATCCGATGATTCAGTTTCATCAGCAAAATCAGGCTGAGGTGACAGTTGCCGTGATGGATGTGCCGCTCGAAGAAGCACCTCGTTTTGGCATTGTGGGCACAGATGAAAATAACCGCATTACTTCTTTCGTTGAAAAGCCGGAAAAACCTCCTTCCACACTGGCTAACATGGGCATTTACTTATTCAATCTGGATACACTCAATGAAGCCCTGTGGGAAGATCACTTGAGGCAGGATTCGCAACACGACTTTGGCAAAAACATTCTTCCCCGTCTGGTCGAAACCGGCCATCGGGTATTTGCCTACCGCTATCAGGGCTATTGGATGGATGTTGGAACCGTGCAATCCTACTGGCAGGCACACATGGATCTCTTGTGTGATCCTCCTGCCTTCAATCTTTACCGCCCGGATTGGATCATCCACACCCGCACAGAGGAAAGACCTCCCGCTATGCTCCAGCGAGGGACGACAATTGAAGACAGCCTCATTTGTCACGGCTGCCTGATCGAAAAAGGAGCTTCCATCATCCGTTCCGTACTCTCTCCGGGAGTCGTTGTCCGCTCAGGCTGCCATATCGAAGATTCGATCATCCTCACCGATACGATTGTGGATCAAAACACCCGCATTTTGCGCTCCATACTGGATAAACGGATTCAAGTCGGCAAAAATTGCCAGATCGGCGAAAAAACGGACGACCATTTGGAATTTGCAATGATTGGAAGAAACAGCATTGTGCCGGACGGCACAATCATTCACGCCGGTAGTACGGTTGGGACGGATGTGGTATCATCGGATTATACGGGGAACGAAGTAAAACCCGGAGAATTCATTCAAACACGGAGATTACCCAATGAAATTTAAACGCGCCGCGGGAATCATCCTTCATCCAACGAGTTTACCGGGTCCAGATGGAATCGGAGATCTTGGACCTGAGGCGTACCGCTGGATCAATTTTCTTGCTGAATCCGGTTGTAAGCTGTGGCAGGTACTGCCGCTTGGGCCAACCGGTTACGGCGACTCTCCTTATCAGTGCTTCTCGGCGTTTGCCGGTAATCCATATCTGGTGAGTCCGGCTCTGCTGTTGGAAGAGGGTCTCTTGAGGCGAAGCGACCTGACCGACCGCCCGGAATTTAATCCGATTCGGATTGATTATGGTGAAGCCATCAACTGGAAATTAAAAATTCTTGACCGCGCTTATGATAACTTCAAGCGCCAAAACGATTCCAAGCTTCATGATGAATATCATCATTTCATGGAACATGAGGCTGACTGGCTGGACGATTTTGCTCTCTTCATGGCAATCAAAGAAGCCAATGGAGGCGTTTCATGGGATAACTGGCCCAAAGAACTGCGCACTCGCCAGCCGGCGGCAATTGAGCAATTCCAAAAGACCGAAGCAGATCGCATTCAACGGCATGCCTTCCGCCAGTTTTTATTTTTCCGCCAGTGGCTGGATTTGAAGGCATACGCCAATCAAAAGAACATTCAAATCATCGGAGATATCCCCATCTTCGTGGCTTACGATAGCGCAGATGCCTGGTCAAACCCGGAATTGTTTTACCTCGATGAAGAAAGCAAACCAACCGTTGTTGCCGGCGTCCCGCCGGATTACTTCTCTCCCACCGGTCAGTTATGGGGGAATCCTCTCTACAAGTGGGAGGTGCACCGCCAGCAGAACTTCCGCTGGTGGATACGACGAATGCAGGCCACCTTGCGGCTGGTGGATATTGTGAGACTGGATCATTTTCGCGGTTTTGCGGGTTATTGGGAAGTACCCTTCGGCATGCCAACGGCGGAAATCGGTCGCTGGGTCAAGGGCCCAGGAGCCGAACTATTCCATGCCTTTCGAGAAGCGCTGGGCGACCTGCCAATCATCGCTGAGGACCTTGGCGTAATTACCCCGGATGTGGTGGAACTGCGCGATTCGTTTGCCCTGCCCGGTATGAAGGTCTTCCAATTTGCCTTCACGACCGACCCGCTGGACCCATTCCTGCCGCATAATTACGAAACCAATTGTGTGGCCTACACCGGCACCCATGACAATGATACCGCCCTGGGCTGGTATCAAAGCGCACCGGAAAAAGAACGCGATTTCATCCGCCGCTATCTCGCCCGTTCTGGCGAGGACATTGCCTGGGATATGATTCGCGCTGTGTGGTCTTCGGTTTCAGTTTTTGCCCTGGCCCCCATGCAGGATGTGCTGAGTTTGGGAAATGAAGCCCGTATGAACCTGCCCGGCAGAGCCAGTGGTAACTGGGGTTGGAGGTTACACCCCGAAGCCTATACCCCGACAATTCTTAAACGGCTCAAAGAGGTCAATTACCTGTACGCCCGAATGGATATCGAACGTACTTCAGAATCTGAAATACCAGCCGATTATCCTTTATAAAGCCAGGCTGTATCTCTTTTGTGTAACCCACCAACCCGCACCTGCCCTGAATTAGTCAGGTGAATTTGGAAAGGCCAAAAAGGCTTTGCAACCTATCATAAAACCTGAGCATGGACTTGCGCCTGTCAGATAAATATCAATTCAAGAATTCTCACGATTGGCAAGGGAAGCAAGGTAAATGCCGCTCAAAATCATTCCCCCGCCAATCACTTCATTTAGCAACGGCGTTTCTCGAAGGAAAATCATTGCCAGAATCGTCGCCCCGACAGGTTCACCCAACAAAGCAAGAGAGACAAAAGTTGCCGGTAAATACCGCAACGCCCAGTTGAAAGATGAATGCCCAATCACCTGCGGGATGATGGCCAGTAAGAGAAACCATCCAAAAACTGACAGAGGATAGCCGGTGAACGAGTAACCATTCAGCGCAGCCAAAACGATCAATACCACCGCAGCTGTTGAATAAACCAGTAAAGTATACGACCGCAACGAAATCAAGGGTCGGATCTTCCGTCCTACCAGCAGGTAGCCGGCTGCCATCCATGCCCCCATCAACGCGAGCAGATTCCCAAGCAACGCTTTGCCCTGAAAAAACGAGCTCAGCGAGGCACAAACCAGCCGGCTCTCTTCCCAAACACAGACCTGACTGGCAGCCACCACCACTCCTCCGATAAGCGCCAGACCCAGCCCCCACCAGACTTCCTTTATCATCCGCTCTTTGAGGAACAAAGGAGAAAAAATGGCAACCCACAGAGGTGTGGTTGTAACCAGGACTACCGAACTGGCAACACTGGTCAGTTCCAATGAGACAATCCATGCGGCAAAATGAACGGCAAGAAAAACACCCGCCAGAAGTGCCTGTAACTTACCACTTGCAGGCAGGGCAATCACATCCCGCTGCGCCTGCCGGAATGAAAATGGCAGTAAAATCAAACTGGCCAGCCCCAACCGGTAAGCCGCAATGATCAGAGAAGGCGCATCCTGTTGGGCATAACGGATAAAAATAGCAGCGGTTGAAACCGCCAATATGCCAATCACCAGGATGGCGGAAGCGAAACGGTATGATTTCTGTGGTGAGGACATAATCACCCTATTATATCCCAGAGGAATGCTTGACAAACGGGTATCGGCTGGCTAGAATAACTTTATCCCATTACTACAAAACCGGTCAAAAAACCAAACAAATAATTGCGGGGAGGTGTCTGGAGCTTTTCAATTTTCAGCATTTTATCAGTATGTAATCAAGCAATTCATTTTCACCCAACCATTAAGTTTCCCTTTTGCATTCTGATCCAACTCTATTTCAACCAAACGGAGGTTCCAATGACCCATATTATTACAAGCCTGTGTCTGCGCGATGGCGGCTGCGTGACTGTCTGCCCGGTGGAGTGTATTGTGCCGGGAAAACCGCAAGAACAATACCCATGGTTTTACATAGACCCGGATACCTGCATTGATTGCGGTGCATGTGTGCCGGAGTGTCCGTATGCGGCTATATTCCCCGAAGATGAAGTTCCCTCAGCCTATGTCGCCCGCGGCGGTGAACGACAATCCATGCCGGTTGGCACTCCCGGCTTCACGGAGGTTTATGACGGTGTAAACCACGATGGCGAGCCGGTTCATCTGGAAGCCACCCGCACCCTCAAGCCCGGAGAGGTGGTTGATCTGACCCCAGATATCCCCAAAAATTACGAGTACTTCAAGGAAGGCCCCGGCTACAGCGCGGCCGGCTAGTCTTTACCAGATTTTCCCTTCAGGGTTGTTATCGGTGGAATGAAGAAAATTACCGGTGAGCGATATATTCTCACCGGTGAAAACACAAGTTTCTTTTACCACTGATTCAACAACCCTGTTTTTTTGTAAAAAATCAGCCAAAGGAGGTAAAGAAAGTCAATGACCCAAGAAAACGTGCGCATCGAAAGAGACTCACTGGGAGAAGTAATGGTGCCGGCAAATGCCCTGTACGGCGCCCAGACCCAGCGGGCTGTCCTCAATTTTCCAGTGTCCGGTATGCGGCCCTACCGCGCTTTTATCTGGTCAATGGCATTAATCAAACGCGCTGCCGCTGAAGTGAACCATGCGGTGGGTCTATTGGACGAACAACGTGCCAACGCCATCATTCAGGCTGGCGAGGAGATTATGGCCGGTCAATGGAATGATCAATTCGTTGTAGATCCTTTTCAAGCCGGTGCCGGAACCAGCCACAACATGAATACGAATGAGGTCATCGCCAACCGCGCCACTCAAATTTTAGGCGGTTCAATTGGCGAATATCGGGTTCACCCCAATGACCATGTCAACATGTCCCAGTCCACCAACGATACCATCCCAACAGCAATTCGTCTGGGTTGTTTGTGGCGGCTGGACGAATTAACCTTCATCATTCAAAAATTGGTGGAAGCGTTAAAAGATAAAGCCATTGAATTTGATGACATCGTCAAATCTGGACGTACACACTTGCAGGATGCTGTGCCGGTCCGCCTGGGTCAGGAATTTGGGGCATATGCCCGGGCTGTGGAACGCGACCGCGAACGAATCGAACGCGCCGCCGAGGGACTGCGCCGTTTAGGGATTGGCGGCACGGCTACCGGTACTGGTTTGAACGCCCATCCAGAATACCATGCCCGCATGGTGGAAGTGCTTTCGCGGGTTTCCGGCCTCAAACTGTATACTTCCGACAATTTGTTTGAATCCATGCAATCCATGGCCGATATGGCCGACTTCTCGGCTTCTTTGCGTACCCTGGCGTTGACCCTCACCCGCATCGCCAATGATCTGCGTCTGCTCTCTTCGGGACCGGCAACAGGTCTGGATGAAATTCGGCTGCCGCCGGTTCAACCGGGCTCTTCTATCATGCCCGGGAAAGTAAACCCCGTCCTGGCCGAAATGTTGAACATGGCAATGTATCATATTATCGGGTTGGATACCGCTGTGGCATTGGCCTCTCAGGCTGGACAGCTGGAATTGAATGTGATGATGCCGATCATCGCCCATGACTTATTTGAAATGATGCACGTGATGATTGGTGCAATCAGCGCATTTACAGATAAATGCGTCGTGGGCATAAAAGCCAACCGCGCCAAAGCCGAAGGCTGGCTGGCGCGCAATACGATTGTGGTCACCGCCCTGAATCCGATTATTGGCTATCTAGCAGGCACCGCCCTAGTCAAAGAAGCGCTTAGCCGCGATTTAACCGTACAAGAGGTTGCGCTCGAAAAAGTGCGCGAAGGCGCATTAAAACACAAAGATACCGGTCAACCGCTGAGCGAAGAAGAAATCCGCGCTGTGTTCAGCGATATGCGCAAATTGACTGAAGGTGGATTGTTCGGCGGCGGAGGCGGTGGCGGATAAACCTATTCAATCTTTTGGCTGGCGTACACCGCAGCTCCCACAATACCGGCATTGTTCAAGAACAGTGCCGGTGTTATTTTTGCTCTGGTAGAAATATAGGGCAGGAATTTTTCCACATTTTTACTCAGGCCGCCGCCGATAATGATCAATTCCGGCCAGAAGAGTCTTTCCATCTCACTTAAGAATTCCTGCAGCCGTTTGGCATATTTTTTCCATGACAGGCCTTTTCGCTGCCGCGCCGCATCTGAAGCCCGCCACTCAGCATCTCTTCCACGGATCTTGAGATGTCCAAACTCAGCATTCGGCACCAAAATGCCATCGGTAAAAATGGCCGTACCTATTCCCGTCCCAAGAGTGATTACCAGCACAACCCCTTTCACATCTTTACCGGCTCCAAATTTCATTTCGGCAATACCGGCAGCATCGGCATCATTCAAGGTGAAAGTACGACAACCGGTATACTGGGTCAGCAGTTCGTTGACATTCGTTCCAATCCAACTGGGATGAATGTTAGCAGCCATCATTGCGATTCCTTGCAAAATAGGGGCAGGAAAGCCGCAGCCAATGACCCCCTCATAGCCAAACTGGTGAACAAGTTCGGCACAAGTTTGGGCAACGTCTTCGGGTTTTGCACCTTCCGGGGTTGGCAGCCGTTTGCGCTCGGTCAGCAATGAACCGGTTACCGGGTCAACTACAGCTCCCTTGATACCAGATCCGCCAATGTCAATCCCTAAAATCTCCATTTTGCTCTCCTTCCCTGTCAGTTATGGACACGCATTTTGCAAGTGCTCTTCAAATGTCTTTGCAAAGGAATGTTTCCTTGAACCATCACATCGAGCGCGGAAGTAAAAGTAAGGCGAATCCGCGGGATAAGCCACCGCCTGAAATGCACTCAACGAGGGATTACAAATTGGGGCAGGCGGTAAACCGGTATTTTGATAAGTATTGTAAGGTGAATTGACCATCAAATCATCGCGGCTAAGCGGATTTGTCCACCACGTCTGTTGAATTGAATTATATCCCAATGCGTATTGAACGGTTGGATCAGCATCCAGTTTCATGCCGGCTCTCAAGCGATTATAGAACACCGAAGCAATCATTGGCCTTTCCTCTTCGACCACTCCCTCGCGGTGGACGATGGAAGCCAGCGTAACGGCTTCATGTAATGTTAAGCCCTGCCGGGAGAAACCCTCACGAAGGTTAGCATCCACCTGCTCATTGAAGCGATCCAAAAAGGCAGCAACCACCTCGCGAACACTTGCATCCCGCCTGAAGCGGTATTCACCGGGAAAAAGATAACCTTCCAGACTCATGCCGGTCGAATCCCTGCCAGCCGGATGCCATTCGGAGGGGGGATTGCGCACAAATTGAAGGAACTCCTCGGGTGTAATTTGCAGCCCCGATGTCGGCAGAGATGCAGCGATTTCCTCAACCCGCCAGCCTGCCAGAATCACAAAAGTTATCTGATCCGGGGTAGCATCCAGCAATTGATGCCCGATTTCAATCGCGTTCCACGCCGGACTGATTTCATACTCTCCTGCCTGAATTGCCGTGTCCAATCCGGAGTAAACCATGTAATCTCGAAAAGCTTCATAATCGCGGATAAGACCTTCGCGTTGCAGTCGAATGGCAACCTGCTCAGCCGTTTCCCCGCGTTGAATGACAAACGGGCGAGGTGTTGCCTGAGGTTCCAGCGGAGTTGTCAGCTCCGCATATTTCAACAACAACTTCAGAGAATACCAGTAACGATCAAAAACATCTAATTTTGAACTGGCATAACCAAAACGCTGCTCCGCCAGGACAGGGATTTGCACCAGCATCCAGCCCAAAGCAACCATGCCCATCAAACTGATCAGCAGCAACAAAAAACATCCAAACGAAAGGCTTCCGCGCTTTGATTTTGCCATGCTCATCCTTCTTCTACTGGAAAAATGGAATCACGACTATTCAGGTAGGATTGTAATATGACAGCAGCCGCCAGATCATCCATGTGGCCGCGCCGCTGGCTTTGTTTGACGCCCATTTTCTTTCGGGCGTTGCGGGCAGTTTGGGTGCTGCCACTTTCATCCCATAAGATCACAGGAATTTCAGTTTGCGAGCGAATCGCTTCAGCCAACCGTTGAGCTTTTCTTCCCATTACGCCCGGCATACCATCCAGTTCCACTGCCTGCCCAATCACGATTTCAACAACCCCCCATTCTTGAGCAATCTGAACGATATTGGCTGCATCTGCTATGCGTGAAACATGCTTTAGCACCAACAGCGGATTCGCAATGGTTCCGGTTGGGTCCGATATGGCCAGTCCGATTCGCTTTTCACCCGGATCAACGGCCAGCACCCGCCCTCGTTCAAGGCTCATCGTTCCTCCACAGCCATGCGAAAAGTAAGAAAAGGCAAACGCGACCACCACCCCGGACGCACGATGATTTCGGGTAAGCTGGCAAGACGGAACTGCTGTTGAATCAACGTGAGGGCATTTTCCAGCGGCAACCCACGAATTGCTGCCGTTAACTGCGCCGCTTCAATCTTCTCTTCAATCCATCGGGAAGCTTCGATTGTGAATTCTATGGATTCTCCCTCAATAAAGTTTTTCACCCTGCGGTCATGGATTTGATAGGTTTCTTCTACAGCAGCCATACCCTCTGGCAGGTTAGCGTTCATTGCGTCATTCAGGATGCGATCCAGATGAGCCTGATCATAAGCCCACCCCTCAAATTCCACCTGCATATTGAGGACAAACCGATCTGCCAGTTCTCCAATTCCCGGCTGATAAACTTTTTCAATCACCTGGTGAATGACCAGCGTTTCCGGCAGCAGGGTTTTTCCAGGCGGGATCGCATTTTGCAATTCCTGCAAGGCATCTTCCGCAAGTGAGGTGATCAAGGTGTCATATACGCGTGCTGCATCTGCTTCGCTGACCACCCTGCCCTGCCGGTCGCTACCGCCAAACACCGCCTGCGGATTTTCCACGGCCAATGCCAACCCAAGGTTTCCTTCCACCGTACCCAATGCCCGAGGTGGAACATTTCCCTGACTTCCGGCAGCCAACGCCCGCACGGCCACTTCACGGCTTTGCCCGTTACCGGCCGGAAGGGTGACGTTCCGGGTAGTTTCAAATCGAATGAAAGGCTCATTCAAAGTCCGAAGGATTGTACCCTGGGGGACAGAAACCACCCCATCGGTCAAATTGGTCAAAATGACCGTACCGCTTGCTTTTTGGTCGCCAACCTGCTGAACGCCACTGGCATCTGCCGAAAGAGTTCCCTGCACCTTGACCCTGAACACCTCGACAGGCAGCAAACCAGAAGGAGATACCACCTCAATTTGCGGGCTTGCCCGAATTAGCATCTCGATAGTTTGTTCTTCCTGATAGGGATCGAGGGAAATGGTTGCAGAAGGGAGGAAAAACAACATCAGGCTGAGAAAACTGCTCAGCCCCAATAAAAAGAACACCAACCTCACCCAATTCTTTTCCGGGCGGTGACGCGTTTCATCCAATAACCGACGAAGTGCGTCAGGATTGGCTTTCTGAGTTTTACGATACCGTAGCAGCCTCCGCCTGCGGGTTGAAGGCTGCCATGTCATCCTTTGGGCAGCCGGTATCGTCGGAAAAGCGGCGATCCCCAGTTCCTTCGCCTCCAGGATAAGGTCTTGATCCTGTGTTACCAGACCAACCTGACCACCCAGAGCTTGCGCCTGTCTTTGCAGCAGAATCAAATCCAGGCGTTGGAGTAACGGCGGGCGGCGGCGGGGAAGCACCAGCAGAATACGCCTCGCTTTGCTCCAGGACATCTTGTCGCGAATCGAGATGTAGTCATCATGGGTTTCCAGACGAATGATTTGGGTTTTCATTAAGAACACAAACAACGGGAATGGATTTATGGTAATTATACACGTCGGGTGGGCTGACCGTACTCCCACAACCGCCGAATTTCCTCAGCCCCCAAATCCCGCCATTCCCCCGGTTGCAAGCCCTCCAGCGTAACTGGCCCAATTGCTACCCTCACCAGCCGGAGGGTGGGAAAACCCACCGCAGCCGTCATGTGCCGGATTTGTCTTTTGCGTCCTTCCTGCAGCACCAATCTCAACCAGCTGGTTTCTCCATGAGGTGTGATTGGCTTACTGCGCGGCGGGAGGTTGGGCTCTGGGATCATCAGCGCATCGCACCGCCGGGTCTTTTTGCCCTTAACCATTACCCCTCTTTGCAAAGCAGCCAGTGCTTCCTCAGTAACCTTCCCTTCCACCTGTACCAGATAAGTTTTCGGAATGCGGTGTCGGGGATCGGTCAAAAAGTGAATCAAACGCCCCTCGTCACTGAGAATCAACAATCCTTCACTGTCCAAATCCAGACGTCCGGCAGGATAAACCTCCGGGATGGGTATATATTGTTTCAGGGTTGGACGACCCTCAGAATCCTGAAAGGCAGTCAGCACACCGTAGGGTTTGAAAAACGCAATCGCTCTCATCGAAATTTAGTTCGATTTATACAACCGGCAGAGTGATTCCGATTATAATCAATACAATCGAAAAATTGTTTGATGAGTGGTTTGAAAAAATCTAAAGGATCAGCCATGCCAAAATGGATATTCCCCTCCATAATCCTGCTGCTGTTGTTGAGCAGTTGCAATTTGCCGGCCAGTGGCACATCAACCCCAACCGTTGATTTTGTCGGCACGCAGGTAGCCGCAATCCTAACCAGCCAGCCGACCGTTCAACCTTTGCCAACCGAAACACCCGCGCTGCCAGTGCAGCCAACCGAGTCACCTGTTTCATCACCCAGCCCAAGCCCCTCTTCAGAACCATCTCCAACCGCCACACCATTGAGTGATGATCCCCGCCAGTTTTTGGGCAATCCTACCTTCGTTGATACGCTTGAAAGCGGCCGATCTTTTGGATTGCAGGACAAGCCGTACGATGACGATTACACCTTCATTCGCGTCGAAAATGGCGCCCTGGTATTGACCAGCCGTTATGCCACCGGTTATCGCGGTTGGCGTACCGGCGGCACCAAAATCGGCAATGCCTATCTGGAAACACTGGTACGAACCGGCGAATGCAGTGGGTTGGATACCTATGGTTTGGTTTTTCGTTCGCCGGATTTCGTGAAAGGTTACTGGTTCCAGCTGACTTGCGACGGCAAATGGGCATTCGGTTACTGGGATGGACAGCAGTATGTCAATCTGGCTGAGGGCGGCAACGTCAACGACGCCATACGCACCGGTTCCAATCAAACCAACCGCATCGGGGTTTATGCCGTAAGCAGCAACTACACCCTGTATGTTAACGGTGTCAAAATTCGCGAAATCAGCGATAGTACCTTTACCGAACCCGGATCCTTCGGCATTGTCATTGCAGCCCGCAACACCCCCAATTTTACGGTGTATGCCGAAGAATTTGCTTACTGGCGCCTGGAGTAGGAATGGAACTGACCATAGATCCTCGCCGTCAAGCCATCATACAGCAGGCACGCCAGTGGATTCGCGAAAATCCGGTGTTCATGGATACAGAAACAACCGGTTTGGATAAAAACGCTGAAATTGTCGAAATCGCCGTCATTGACTGTGATGGGTCAATCCTGTTTGAATCCTTTGTCCGCCCATCCCGACCGATCCCACCGGATCTAACGGCAATTCATGGGATAGACAATCAAATGGTAAAAAAAGCCCCCACCTTTCCGGTGGTTTGGGCGTCCTTGCGAACCTACTTACTTGACCGCAAAATCGCTCTATACAATGCTGAATTTGACCTGCGAATGATGCGCCAATCCTATGAAGTCTATAAACTGGCCTGGAAAGAACGGCTGAGCGCTCTTGACATTATGCAGTTGTATGCCGCCTATCGCGGTGAATGGGATGCAACTCGCCGCGCATACCGCTACTTCAAATTAGAAGAAGCCGGTAAA
>NZ_DAOUBL010000391.1:0-10410 GCF_034432615.1 Bellilinea sp.
CAGCGGGCGTGCCGGCGCCGGGTTGAGCACTACCGGAATGCCGCGCCGCCGAGCCAGTTCAGCGGCGGCTTCGACGGCCTCCAGCGGACATTCCAGCTGCATCAGCAGCAGGCTGGCGCCTTCAAAGGCGGCTGCCGCCTGCTCAATATCCTGCGGCGAAACCTGCATGTTGGCGCCGGAGGCGACCACAATGGTGTTTTGTCCGGCTTCATCCAGGGTGATGAGAGCAACACCGGTTGCGGCATGGGGATCACGGCGGATGAAGGTGGTATCCACCCCGTCCTGCCGGGCGGTTTGCAGCAGGGCATCCCCAAAGGCGTCCTGGCCGACTCGGCCGATCATGCGCACCCGGGCGCCCAACCGCGCGGCAGCCACTGCCTGATTGGCGCCTTTTCCACCCGGAAACGTCTGGAACTGGCTGCCGATCAGCGTTTCTCCGGGGCGGGGGTGGCGCGGTGCGCGCACCACCAGATCCATGTTCAAGCTGCCAACAACAACAAGGGTATGATTCATGCGATCCTCCGTGTGGATTGACGTTCCACCAACCGGATGGGCAGGATGCGGGTGCGCGCCGGCAAGCCGGGATCGGCAATCCGTTCCAGAAGCAGCTGCACGGTGGCATCGGCCATGGCGTTTTTATCCTGACGGATGGTGGTGAGGGGCGGGGTAACATAGGAAGCCAGTTCGATGTCATCGTAACCCACCAGGGAACAATCTTGAGGGACTTGCAGGCCGGCTTCAGCCAGGGCGCGCAATGCGCCGATCGCCATCATATCGTTGCAGATGAAGAAAGCCGTCGGGCGGGGGGCGCTGTGGAGCAGCTGGCTGACGGTTAGATAGCCGGAATGGGGGTGAAAATCGCCTTTTCGGATGAGGGATTCGTCCACGGGGAGGGAGCGTTCCTGCAGTGCCTGCCGGTAGCCGATCACCCGCTCGGCGCTGGGGGTGAGGTTGGAAGGGCCGGTGATGCAGGCAATGCGCCGATGACCGAGGTCTAACAGGTAGCGGGTGGCGGTCAGGCCGCCCTGCAGGTTATCGGTGAGCACGGTATCCACATCCAGGCCGGTCAGGCGGCGGTCCACTACCACCACCGGCAGACCGTCGCGCACCAGCTGTTCCAAAGAGGGGCTGTGATCGCCGGTGGCGACAAAGATCAAGCCGTCCACCTGCTTGTTGACCAGCACATCCACATAAACCTGCTCTTTGGTCAGTTCGTTTTCGCTGTTGCCGAGGATGACGTTGTAGCCGTTGCGGAAAGCGGAGTCTTCAATGGCGCGGGCAATTTCGGCAAAGAAGGGGTTGGCGCTGTCGGGCAGGATCAGGCCGAGGGTGCGGGTTTCACCGCGGCGCAGCGAGCGTGCCAGCACGTTGGGGCGGTAATTGAGTTCGGCCATGGCGTCCAGCACGCGCTGGCGGGCATCGGCGGAAACGAAGCGGGTATTGTTGATGACGTGGGAAACGGTGGTGGGGGAGACCCCGGCACGCGAGGCGACCTCTCGAATGGTGGGCATACATCCTCCGCAAACGATTGCGCAAACGTTTGCGTAATCAGTATAGCAAAAAGAATCGGGCGAGTCAAGCAGGTTTTTTGGGAAGGATGCAAAACAAAATTCAAAATTGACTGGGTAATTGAATATTCACTGCTGATCTACAGACATCCAAAACTGACCTTAATCTCAGCACTAGGAATACAAACAACGACCCACCTGCTCAGTTAGGGTATTCAAATTAATCATCGCGATTAAGGACATCAAAGGTTTTGTAGATTAAATTTCGAGTGTCCTGTTATGCTCTACTCCTCAATTGTCAGTCATGTTATTCTAGGCGTGAATCAGGCCGTGATATACTTATTGTCAAGAAAAGAGACATTTTAATGTTGACCTTTTACAATGTTGATCAGTGTTTGATACCTCGCTTTACAGTAATTCCTTTTGTAAAAATCTCTATCGAGGTACCACATGAAAAATCCAAATAGTCTACGTTCGATTCACCCATTTGTATCGAAAATAATTGTTACAGTTTCAGCTTATTCGGCTATTTTGATTCCCGCAGTTCTATCATATCTTTTACTTGCCCACAAATTTGGATTTTATAACGACGATTGGTATCTCTTGTATGGACTAAACTCTCAAGGTGTTGAGAAATTAATTGATATCTTTGCAATTGACCGTCCGGCGCGCGCCTATCAATTTAGCATGTTTTATTCTTTTTTTAGTAATAATGCCCCATTGTATAGCTACAGCGCTTTTGTTATTCGTTCCTTGGGGGCATTGGCATTTTACTGGATATTAAGAATGATATGGCCCCACCAAAAAATTGGGGCTGTGATAATCAGCGCATTGTTTCTTATCTATCCGGGGTTTTTAGACCAGCCGAACGCGTTTGACTATCAATCACACATCATTGCTTTTTCTGTAGCACTAATTTCAATAGGCTTGAATATAAAAGCTTATTTCACGCACTCTCTACCAATAAAAATCACCCTGTTGATCTTTTCTGCAGTACTGGCACTTGGTTACATGTCACTAATGGAGTACTACATTGGAATAGAAGGATTTCGTTTCATCCTACTGTTTTACTTATGCAGGAAAAACAAGGTGGGTATCAAGAAAAACTTTTTGGGACAAATTGCAACTTTATTATTTCATGGTGGTTTGTCCATGATTGCATCGGCGTTGTTCCTTTTTTGGAGGGTATTTCTTTTCAATAACTTACGCAGTACCACAGACATCGGTTCCATGCTCAACGACTTAACAGCATCGCCATTTCTAAGAGCTCTTAGAATGACTAGCTACCTTTTGCAAGATTTTTTTAATATAACTTTCTCTGCATGGGCCGTACCCACCTATGATCTTGTATTTCCCCTGAGACAAAGAGATTTTTGGTCAGCTGCAATAACAGGCGGTATAGCGATGCTTTTATTTTTTCTATTCGTCGCGATAGGACTTTCAAAATATTCTAGTTGCGTAGATAGTAAAGAAAAAGATGAGTACACTTGGAGTAAAGATATTCTGATTATTGGCAGCTTGACAATCATAATCTCTTCCCTTCCTCATGTTTTTGGTAATCGCCATGTAATTTTCGATAATTTTTCTCGGTTTTCTCTTCCTGGCTCAATTGGGGGTGTGATGGTCATTGTCGGTTTGATATTTCTGATACAAAAGAATAAGACCCGATTAATTTTGTCCAGTTTATTGGTCGGTATAGCCGTGACTGTCCACTTTGCCAATGCAACCCATTTTGTCAGTACATGGCAGTCTATTCGAACCTTTTGGTGGCAAATGGCCTGGCGTGCCCCTGATGTTAAGTCCGGTACAGTACTGTATGTCCGTTATGCGGATGCGAGCATACCAGAAGATTATTTGGTGTGGGGGCCTGCGAATCTAATTTATGATCAATCAAAAAAATCTCCAAACACTAATCCTTTAAAGATATCTGCGGTTGTGCCGAATCTTGATGCGATAAAGAAAATTCGCATTGGAAGCCAAGATACAAGAGAGCGACGTGGTTTTGTGACGATAATGGATTACGATAATACTCTTGTTGTAACAATGCCTTCGACCTGGTCCTGCTTACATGTTGCGAATGGGATGGCTCCTGAGTACTCTATCCATGATAGAGAGCAGCACTATCTGGTTGCTCCCTATTCCAAGATTGACAGAATAATCACAGATGGAGAAAGTGTTATTCCCCCAATGGACATATTCGGGCCTGAACCCGCTCATGAATGGTGCTACTATTACCAAAAGGCTGAGTTAGCTCGTCAGAAGAAGGATTGGCAGACAGTTTTGGATCTGGGTCGTAGTGCGCGCGAATTAGGTTTGCGACCGGCTGATTCAATTGAATGGATACCCTTCATTTTAGCAGAAGCATACGTTGGAAATCTCGATATTGCACTCGATTATACGAAAAGACTGGATAGTGATGCAACCCAAAAACTTTATTTATGTAACATGATTAGAACAACCCAAACCGAATATAAAACTCAATATCCAAAGGGATACGAGTTGTTAGAGTCGAGTTTCTGTAACTAAGTGGTTGTTTCCTGTTTTTAGATGATTGAAATTGATCGTCAATCCCCCTAAATTGTTATCACCTTGCCGGCGCGGCGCTGGGCTTCGATGATGTCGGTCATCCCGCCAATGATGCCGACCTGCACCTGTTCGGTCAGGTTGTAGTAATTCAGGCAGGTGCTGCACAAAATCAGGCGCACTCCTTTGGCTTCCAGCGAGCGCAGCGAATCCAGCACAGGCGAGCCTTCCACTGCCAGAAAAACCCCTCTGGCGTAAAAGCAGATCGCCGCCGGCAGGACATCGTTCTGGTCGAGCAGCTTGAAGTAATTGCCGATCAGTTTTTGCTGCAGCTCGGGTTCGGCATCCCCCATGCCGTTGCGGGTGATTAGAATGACGGTTTCGGAATCGGGTACGGACATCACTCGCCTCCTTCGATGACAATCTGCTCGGGGCTGGTCACATAGATGACCGGCCCGCCCTGGTACCACCCAATCTGACCGCGGATTTGCACGCGCTGGCCGGGGCGGTAGAGGGTTTCCGGCGGCTGGTCGAAAGCCCCCCAGTGTTCCTTCATGATGCGCACCACAAAGCGGCGCTGGTGCGGTTCAACAAAGGAGAGGTAGACCGCCTTGCCGTTGTTGAATACCCGCACCAGTTCGCCCTCGACGGCAGCCACCCAGCCGGCGTACAGGTGAGCCTGTTCGTGGGAAATCGGCTTATCCAGCACCGGCGGTTCAGCCGGCTGGTCGAGGTCGGCGGAAACGGGCAGCGCGGTCAGGCTGCTGACGGCGGGCTGGCCGTGTTCCAGCGCAACCACGGCCCCGTCTGTACTGACGAAGTAAATCGTATCGTTACTGACCACCCAGGCGGCGTACTCGCTCCAGTACTTGTCGTAAACCGTTATTGGTTTGCCTTGATCGTCTATCTCTGTTTCTTGCCAGTAAATGTAAAAACCGGGCGGCCAGTTGCGGGTGTTGATCAGCCCGCTGGCGCAGTAGTGACTGGTCAAAAAGCCGCTGCCGCAGGCGTCTTGATCCTGGGAGTTGGCGATGTGCGGCAGGTTGCTGACGCGGATGGGGTTGGTGGTGGTCGCGCCGCGCCCGGGCGAGCGGTCGGTGATCTGGTGGGCAATGCCGGCTTCCCAGTGGGCGGCAAAAATCATATCGCCGGCCATGCTGACGAAGGGCTGCTCATCGGTGGGAAAGTGGGTGTTTTGCATGAAGCGGACATCGCCGGCCTGAAATCCGCTCACCGTCTGGCCGTCGAGCATCATTTCGCCGAGATGGGAATCATAGCGCGAGTCGCACGGGTCTGCCGCGCAGGGGCCGGCGCGCACGACAATGTAGGCCGCTTCCTTGCCGTCCGCCAGACGGGCGATGACCGGCATCGGTCCCATCGGCAGGTAGCCGCCGTCCCCAAAACCGCCGTTGCCGACGTTGGGGATGAAGGCTTGGCTGCCGTCGCTCAGCCGCAGGGCGAACAAGGGCTGGTCGGAGCGGTTGTTCAAAAAGAACTGGCGTATCTGGCTGTTATTTTGCAAGTTATCCGGGTTGAAATTCCATATAGACTGCCAGTGCAGCCGGTAGCGGATGAACACCAGCCCGTGCTGTTCGGCGATCACCGGCCAGCCGTTTTTGACCTCGGCGAAACTGGAGTTATCGCCCGGATCACCGGGTTGGGTGGGGGTGGGTTTGACGCGCCAGCGGCGCGCGCCGCTGCTGGCATCTACGGCGTGAACGTACAAATCCTGGCTGGCAACAACGACAGTTTGGGCAGCAGGCGAGTAAGCCGGCGGGGTTTCCACCGGCGAGCCGGCATCGTACTGCCAGCGGAGGGTCAGGGTGGTGCGGTCAAGGGCATAGACCCGATTGCCCATGCTGAAGAAGACCGTCTCGCCGGCCAGGGCGGGCGGCAGAGGCAGCGGGCTGGCGCTGCCGGTGTTGTACTGGTTGAGGATTTGGCCGGTGGCGGCGTTCAGGCGGTAGAGCCGGCCGTTGGCGGAAACGACCAGCAGGGTGCCGCCGGAGGGGTCGTAGGCCGGCGTGGAGTTGACCGTCCCGATGCTGTTCTGCTGCCAGAGCACCTGACCGTTGGCGTTATTCAGGGCGTAAACACCGCGAGGACCGGCGGCAACGTACACCCGCCCGCCGCCGGTCACCGGCTGGACATTGCGCGGCAGCCCAAACTTGCCGCTGGCAACCTTACCCTGCCCATCCGGGCCGTTCCAGATCCACTTCAGCCGCCAGGGGGTCGCCACCACCTGCTGGGTGAAGCTGGTGCGCTGCGCATCGTGGGCGTGCTGCGTCCACTCCGTTGCGCCGCTTTGCTTGGCAATGAAGGGCAGATAGACCGGCGTTGAGCCGCTTTGCAGCAGGGGGGCGGCCAGACCGCTTATTGGAAGCGATGAAAAGATCAGCGCGGTCAAGATACATAGAAAAGTAAAAAGAAAAAGGGAAAAGAACTTGCGCGCGGGCATCGCCTTACTCCTTTCTGCCCGTCCGGGTGAAGAAAACGATTATAAAAATTATACGGAATAGCCGGAAGGCGCGAAGTTAACGTTTTTGTTAAGGAGTAAAGAGCCGGTGTTCACAACTTTTCCGCTCGTTGTCTAAATTCACAATTGTGAAAAAAATTCACAAATGTATTGTATTTTTCCTTACAATTTTGTAAATTATTGGAAATCCCGATTTTGCCACGACCCCCCGCCATGGAAACGCAGCGTATTGAACTGCTTGCCCGGATTGCCGAAATGTACTACGAGCAAAACCTGACCCAGAGCCAGATCGCTCAAAAGGTCGGTTATTCGCGTTCGATGATTTCGCGCATGATCAGCGAGGCGCGCGAAAACAACATCGTTGAAATCCGCATTCATTACCCGCTGCAGCGCGTGCGCGAACTGGAAATCTATTTGCAGGATGCGCTGCGTCTGAAAGAGGTGCGGGTTTTACAGCGCGGGGCATTGACCCACACCGAAATGCTGCGCCGCCTGGGCGCCATGGCCGCTTTGATGCTGGAAGAGCACCTGCACGAACACATCACCATCGGCACTTCGTGGGGCACCGCCCTGTTCGAAACGGTCAACGCCGTGCGCACCCAAACCCTGGAAGGGCTGCGGGTGGTGCAGATGATCGGCTCGCTGGGCACCCCCAACCCGGATATTGACGGGCCGGAGCTGGCGCGCCGTCTGGCGCGGCTGCTCGGCGGACAGTATGCGACCATGCCTCTGCCGTTGATTGTGGACAGCGAAACGACCCGCACGGCTTTGTTGAACGCCCCCCACGTTCAACGGGTCATTCATCATTTTTCGCAAATTGACCTGGCGCTGGTGGGGGTTGGCACGGTGGATTTTGAATATGCCAGCCTGCTGCGCGCCGGTTATCTCGATTACCGCCAGCTGGAATCCCTGCGCGAGGCCGGTGCAGTGGGGGATGTGTGTGCCATTCACATTGACATTCAGGGCAACCTGATTGATACCCCGCTGACCCGCTGCATTGTCGGTGTGGATGCCGATACGCTGCGCGGTATTCCGGTGCGGATCGGGGTGGCAGGCGGGCAGTCCAAAGCGCTGCCCATTCTGGCAGCCAGCCGGGCAGGCTTCATTAACCATCTCGTGACCGATGAAATTGCTGCACTGCGCATTCAGAAATACATTGAAGGAGAAAAGGCAAAGTAATTATGGAATGGACTTCTCTGGTGGAAACCGAAATTTATCAGCCGAATCACCAGCGGCTGATCGAAGAATTGGGAGAACCCCGCCTGCGGGAGTGGGTTCTGCAGATGAATATCATCCGCGCCTTTGAAGAAAAAGCCGAAGACCTGTTTGCGCGCGGGCTGGTGCACGGTACCATGCACCTGTCCATCGGGCAGGAAGCGGTTGCCGTAGGCGCTTCCGCAGCCATGCAGGATGGCGATTACCTGCTCAACCACCATCGCGGACACGGGCACTGCCTGGCATGGGGCAGTGATGTGCGCCTGATGATGGCCGAGTTTTTGGGCAAAGAAACCGGCTACTGCCGCGGGCGGGGCGGTTCGATGCACATTGCCAATGTGGAGATGAACAACCTCGGCGCCAACGGCATCGTCGGCGGCGGCATTCCCATTTCGGTCGGGGTCGGCTTGAGCATCCGCAAACGCAAAACCCGGCAGGTCTGCCTGACCATCTTCGGGGACGGCGCTGCCAACGAAGGTGCGTTTCACGAATCGCTGAATATGGCCAGCATCTGGGATTTACCGGTCATCTACCTGTGCGAAAACAACCAGTATGCCATGTCCATGCCGGTTCAAAAAGCCTTCAACATCCGTTACATCAGCCAGCGGGCGTCTGCTTACGGCATTCCCGGCCTGACCGTGGACGGCAACGATGTGCTGGCGGTGTATGACGCGGTGCGCACCGCCGGCGAACGGGCGCGCAGCGGGGAAGGGCCGACGCTGGTAGAAGCGCTGACCTACCGCTGGAAGGGACATTCCAAGAGCGACCGCCAGGCCTACCGTACCCGTGATGAGGTCAAGGAGTGGCAGGCGCGCGATCCGATTCACCGCCTTGCCCATTTGCTGGATATGAGCGAAGCCGAGTACGAGGAAATGGTCAAAAAAGCGCAAGCCGTTATCGAAGACGCCGTCGAATTTGCCAACGCCAGCCCGGAACCCGATCTCAGCACTATTCTGGAGGGAGTTTATGCGTGAAATCACCTACGTCGAAGCCATCCGCGAAGCCCTCTTTCAAAAAATGAGCGAGGACGAAACCGTCTTCCTGATCGGCGAGGATATTGGTGTGTACGGCGGGGCGTTTGGTGCCACCGCCGGGCTGATTCAGCAGTTCGGTGAGGAGCGCGTGATAGATACTCCCATTTCGGAGGCCGGCATTGCCGGGGCGTGCATCGGCGCGGCGCTGACCGGTTTCCGCCCGGTCGGTGAGATTCAATTCATGGATTTTGTCACGCTCAGCATGGAACAGCTGGTGTTGCAGGCTGCCAAGATCCGCTTCATGTTCGGCGGCAAAGCCAAAGTGCCGTTTGTTCTGCGCATGCCGGGCGGTTCCGGCACCGGAGCGGCGGCGCAGCATTCTGAAAGTCTGGAAAACTGGTTTGTGCATGTGCCGGGGCTGAAAGTGGTCATGCCCAGCACTCCCTACGATGCCAAAGGATTGCTGATTGCCTCCATCGAAGATGATAACCCGGTCATTTTTGTCGAACACAAGCTGCTTTACAAGATCAAAGGGCCGGTGCCGGAAGAGATGTACCGCGTACCGCTCAGCAAAAGCCATGTGGTGCGCCCCGGCAAAGACCTGACCATTGTGGCGACTTCGATCATGGTGCAGCGCGCCTTGCAGGCAGCCGAAAAACTGGCGCAGGAAGGCATCGAGGTTGAAATCATTGACCCGCGCACGCTGCGCCCGCTGGATGATGAGCCGATTCTGGAATCGGTGGTCAAGACCGGCAAGGTGCTGATCGTGCATGAAGCCGTCAAAATGGCGGGTTTTGGCGGCGAGATTGCCGCGCGGATCGCCGAAAGTTCGGCGTTCGACTATCTGGAAGCACCCATCCGCCGTCTGGGCGGGCTGGATATTCCCATTCCCTACAACCGCAACCTGGAATATCATGCCGTGCCGCAGGTGGAAAATATTCTCGAAGAAGCCCGCAATCTGGCGGCGTTGAAGGTGTGAGGCGGAGCATGGCGCGCGAAGTGATTATGCCCAAATTCGGTTTCACGCAGGAGACGGCGGAGATTGTCCGCTGGCTGAAGAAAGAAGGCGATGCGGTGGAAGCCGGCGACCCGATTGCCGAGGTGACCACCGATAAGGTCAACATGGAAGTGGAAGCCCCAGCCAGCGGTATTCTTGCCGACCTGCGCTATAAAGAAGGGGATGTGGTGCCGGTCACCGAGGTGATTTGCTACATTCTGGCGCCGGGCGAACAGGCGCCCGCAGCGGCAGGTTCAGCCCCGCAGGCAACGGCTGCGCCGTCCGCGGCGGCGGAAGTGTCTGCTGCTGCTCCGCTGCAAAGTGCGCCGCAGGTTAAAGCCACGCCGCTGGCCGAGCGGATTGCCCGCGAGGCTGGGTTGGAACTGCAGGGCATTCAGGGCAGCGGTCCGAGCGGAAAGATCACCCGCCGCGATGTGGAAGCCGCGCTCAGCCGTCAGCCGGGCGGAAAAGTGCGCGCCGTACCGGCCGCGCGCCGCCTGGCGCGCGAAGCCGGCGTGGAGCTGGCGGATGTAACCGGCAGCGGGCCTGGCGGCCGGGTGCAGTCCGCCGATGTGCAGCGCTATCTTGCCAGCCAGCCTCCCGCCGGGGTGACAACCGCCTCTCCCGTGCCGGTCGAAGCACCCCAACCGGCCGCCGCTGCTCCGCCTGGGGTGGAACGCGCCCCGCAGCCGGCTTTTCAGGTGCTGCCGCTGGCCG
>NZ_DAOUBL010000392.1:0-2653 GCF_034432615.1 Bellilinea sp.
CCGGGGCGGGTGCTTTCTCCGCCAATATCCAGTATATCCGCACCGGCGGAGACAAACTCAAGCGCTTGCCGGCGGGCAGCTTGTAAAAGGTCGCCGGTGTTTAGCAACCCATCCCCCGAAAAACTATCCGGCGTAATGTTGAGAATGCCCATGATATAGGTTCGACTACCAAAAGACAGAAATTTCATCAGCACTCCCAGGTCGGCGGGGCGGGTTTACTGGTTTGCGGCAAGCGTTTCGATCATCTTTTCGATGCGCTGACGGCGGGTTTCCGGCCGGCGCGCTTCCTGTACATGATTTACCCAGCGCTGGCGGTGAGATGGCGGTAAGCCATAAAAGTTCGCGGCAGCTGCGGCTGAATTTTCCAGCCCGGCACGCAGGTCGGCTGGCAGGTTGTACCAACCATCATAGGGTAACAGTTGAAAACCGCCGGGCAGCGTTTGGGGAATGATGCCCTTCAGGTCGGTGTCTTTCAAGAGAATGGTGATACTTTTCTTCAGCAAAGGGTGCAGGAACTGCGGGATCAAATCATGCAGGGGAAGCAAGACAAAGGCGCGTTCGTGCAGGCGGGGGTGCGGGATTTGCAGCTCTTTTTCGGAAAAGACCTCCTCTTCATAAAAGAGAATGTCCATGTCAATCAGGCGCGGTCCGTAGCGTACACCTTCATGCCGCCCCATTTGTTTTTCCTGCGATTTCAGGTAATGCAGCAATTCCAGCGGTTGCAGGGCAGTGGCAGTTTCGATGACCATGTTGAGAAAGCGCGGCTGGTCTTCAATCCCCCACGGCGGGGTTTCGTACACGAGGGAAGCGCGTAAAGGCAAGACCAACGGCGGCAGGCTAAAAATTGCCTGCCGTAAATTTTGCAGGCGGTCACCCAGGTTGCTCCCCAAAGCCAGAAAAACCCGTTTCAATCTCATTGCCTTTCAATCAAAAAAGCCAGATGAGGGGATGTTTCATCAATCCATAACCCCGCAGGGGAAGAAAGGGAACGACTTAATTCCAGGCCTGCATGCAGGCGCTCGGTCCAGATGGGTGAAGGCGGCGGAACAAGCGGTTGGGCTTGCGGAAAGACTGCCTGTACTTCAGACTGGGCGTCTTGCGGGTAAGACATCCATCCCAACGGGTTTTCAGGGTCGGCGTGCTGCTCCAGGAAGGACTGCCACAGGGCGAGCATTTTCTGCCAGCCCAAAGCGGCCGGCTGCGGCAGCGGCAGAAAGCGGTATTCAGGCGGCAGATTGAACCTGCCCACGGTGGTCGGGCTGCCCAGCACAGCCGCGATGGTTCTGTCGTGGGAGGCTTTTTCAATCCACAGCAGGGTATGCCGCTGCCCGTTGATTAACTCATTCAGCAGCAGGTGAAATAAGCGCGCCGGATGACTGAGTACGGGCCATTCAAATTGCGCCGGCGGCGGAAAAATGCCCGCATCCAAGGGGGGTGAGCCGTTGACCCAGTGAATTTCCTCAATCCATGCCGGCTGAAAGCCCGACCTTTCCAGTGCAGCAGGCAGTTCGGCGGGTGTTTGCAGCCGAAAGGAGGCGAACCAGTAGGCTTCGCTCATTGACCACGCAGTGCGTTGATCAGGTCGGCCAGCAAACCGTAAGCAGTGGTGTTGGGGCCGGGGTTGTTTTCTACAATTCCCAATCCCGGCAGGACATCCGAATGAAACTCAACGTAGGAACTGGTGCCGTTGATGGCAAACAACGGGCTGCCGGCCGAAACTCGCTGCGGTTTGACCGAGGCTTCCAGCAATTCCTTGCCTTTGCGCCGGGCGGTGCAGACGACCTTCCAGCGTTCGCCGGCCTTTCGGGCTTCGCTCACCATTTCGGGGGTTATCTCGCGGATGCTGCTGCGTTCAACCTGCTGGGGTTTGAGCGGAATGCCCAGCACCACCGTACTGAGCGCAGCGACTTTGATGGCGGCGTCCCAGCCGTCAATGTCCGCGGAGGGATCCGTTTCGGCAATCCCGATGGCCTGGGCTTCCTTGACGGCTTCTTCAAAGGTTTTGCCGTTTTCCATCAATCCTAAAATGAAATTGGTGCAGGAGTTGAGGATGCCCTGAAAGCCATGCACTTCAATGCAGGGTAAAGGCCCACGGAAAAGGGAGAAAATCGGTGCTCCGTCCATGACAGCCGCTTCAAACAGAAAGCGTTTACCCCGCGCAGCTGCCATTTCGGTCAGTTCCTGATAGGCGTGAACAACCGGGCCCTTGTTGGCGGTGATGGCGTGCATGCCCTTGTTCAGGGCGGCTTTGATGTGGTCAATGGCCGGCTGACCGGTGTGATGGTTAACCGGCGAGGTTTCCAGCATGGCCTCGGCAGAACTGGCAAACAGAAAATCCAGCGTGTTTTTGGGGGCGGGCATTTCGGAAAGAATGTCCAGCGATTGCCCGCGGTTGATAACCTCCAGCGCGCGGCTCAGGCTGATGCCGCCGGAGCTGATTGCGCTGCCGTGCCGCCCGGTTACGATGCCGGTGACAATGAACTGATAACCGAACTGCTGGGCAATTTGCTGTTCTTTTTCCATCAACAGGCGGGCAAAAGCCTGTCCGACGTTTCCAAAACCAACCAGAGCCAATGCGACCTGTTTCATGGTATCTCCCTTTTTGTGATTTTTATTCTATCTTATCCGTCTTTATGTCAATGGACAAGGGTTA
>NZ_DAOUBL010000393.1:0-5250 GCF_034432615.1 Bellilinea sp.
CTGGTATCCCAGCCGAATCAGGTGGCTGACGGCGTTGTAAGCCGCATTGACATTATCCACGTCCACAAAACTCACCCCGTCGGCATGGAAGGGCCGGCCGATGACAACCAGAGGGATGTTGGAAGCCAGCAAGCGGTCCATCAGTTGATCACCAATCTGCCCGGACTGGAGCAGGACGCCGTCCAGCATCCCGCGCCGCGAGATGCGCGGGTAAATTTTGGCCTCATCCTCGGAGCTGCCGACCAGAAAGAGGGCAAGCGAGTAGTTGAAATGATTGCACGCCTGAGCAATCCCCTGCGTGAGCCGGGGAAAATACGGGTCACCGAAAAAGGAACTGACACTGCGCGGCAGCACCAGGCCGAGCATGAGCGACCGTTGCGACGCCAGGGTGCGGGCGGCAGCATTGGGATGAAATCCGGTCTGGCGAATCACCTCCAATACGCGCTGACGCACTTCCTCGCGCACATTGGGATGGTCATTGAGGACGCGCGAAACGGTAGAGCGAGATACACCTGCCTGACGGGCAATGTCTTCCAGAGTCAGATTGGGCATAACGGATCGCTTGAAAAGGAATACGGGGAACGAGGCTGGGAGACGATGATGTTGGAAGCGCTCCCAATCAATTTCATTATAGGAAAATTATGAACATTTGTCAATTAGTTATTTTTGAATTATGTCTTTTAAAATTTTAAGATTTACTAAAGACCTGGCATTTCTCTCCATTTTCATCCCCGATGAGTACCTGTTCACATTTTTGACCATCCTACAGGCTGTATTTTGAACGGATAGAACCCTTTCAACCCGCAGAAACTTTAACTTTTTCACCATCTTTAAAGCCAAACGATGGTTATAAAAACTTTTATAAAAATATTTCGCAATTACGTCTTGACTTTATTGGTTTTCGCGATAAAATGATTAAAATCTTTCGATTTTTTTCTCTGGTAGATATCTCTCCATGACCAAAAAAGTAAAAATTACCGAGATTGCCCACCGTGCCGGCGTTTCGATTTCGACCGTTTCACTGGTTTTGAATAACCGCCCCGGCGTTGCCCGCGATACCCGTGAACGGGTCCTGAGCGTCGCAGCCAGCCTGGGGTATTCCCCGCCCCATTCGTTTACAGATGCTACGCAAAGCCGCCTTTCCACCCTGCGCATGCTGGTCAAGCTCGATCCCGGCCAGGCTCCTCAAGCCAACCCCTTTTATTCCAAGGTCATTGTGGGCATCGAGGATGCCTGCCGCCGGAAAGGGATTAATTTGTTGTTCGCCTCGCTGCCAGTGGATGAAAACAATCATCCCCTGCAACCTCCCGGGCAGAGCGTCACCAACGGTAATGCCGATGGACTGCTGCTGGTTGGCATTTATGCCAGCGAAGCGTTTCTCGACGGGCTGACCCAGTATCCCGCTCCGGTGGTACTGGTGGATGGTTACGCCGCCCGCGACCATTACGATGCCGTGGTTTCGGATAATTTTCATGCGGCTTATCAAGCCATCGAGTATCTGCTGGAGAAAGGCCACCGACACATTGGGCTGATCGGCGGTGATGAACATTGCTACCCCAGTCTGCTTGACCGGCGCAACGGCTATTTGCGCGCGCTCAAGGAACACGGGATTTCTCATACCTACCTGGCCAGTTTCAACATCACCCGCACGAAAGGATTTGATGAAACCGCAGCCCTGCTCAGGAACCATCCCCAAATTACTGCCCTCTTTTGCATAAATGACGAAATCGCCAGTACCGCTATCCGGGCTGCTCAAAGTGTGGGGCGGCGCGTGCCGGATGATCTTTCGGTTGTGGGCTACGATGATACCTACATCGCGACTAACACTCATCCGGCCCTGACCACCCTGCACGTGGATACGGTAGCCATGGGGCGGGCAGCGGTGGAGTTGCTGGAGCTGCGCCGGCTAAATCCCGACTCAGCCCGCATGACCCTGCTGATCCACCCTTATCTGGTCGAGCGCGAATCGGTGAAGCCCCTACCCCCACAAGAGGAGGTCCTCAAACCATGAACGCACCTGCTCTGCCCAACATCCCGTGGGAGGATCGCCCCCCGGGCTGTTCGGATGTGATGTGGCGGTACAGCCGCAATCCGATCATTCCCCGCAACCTGATTCCATCCTCGAACAGTATCTTCAACAGCGCAGTAGTCCCCTTTGAAGGGGGTTTTGCGGGTGTCTTTCGCTGCGACAACAGGAAGCGCGAGATGAACCTGCACAGCGGTTTCAGCCGAGATGGATTCAACTGGCAATTGAATGATGAGCCGATCCACTGGCTGACCGGCGAGGTGGAACTGGCCCTTTTTGAACACCGCTATGACCCGCGGGTGGTCTGGTTGGAAGACCGCTACTATATCACCTGGTGCAACGGTTACCATGGCCCGACCATCGGTGTTGGCTACACGCACGATTTCAAATCCTTCCATTTTTTGGAAAATGCTTTCCTGCCCTACAACCGCAATGGGGTGCTCTTTCCCCGTAAGATCAATGGCCGCTATGTCATGCTCAGCCGCCCCAGCGACCGCGGTCACACACCCTTTGGAGATATCTTCATCAGCCAGAGCCCGGATATGATCCACTGGGGACAACATCGCTTTGTGATGAGCCCCAAAGGTGGCTGGCAAAGTACCAAAATCGGCGCCGGCCCAATTCCCATTGAAACCCGCGAGGGCTGGCTGTTGATTTACCACGGCGTTTTGACCTCCTGCAATGGATTTGTCTATTCCTGCGGGGCAGCCCTGCTCGATCTGGATCAGCCCTGGAAAGTGATTGCCCGCGGCGGCCCTTATTTGATGTCCCCCCAAACCCTGTATGAATGCGTGGGTGACGTTCCAAATGTGGTTTTCCCCTGCGCCGCACTCTACGACCCCCCTACCGACCGACTGGCTGTCTATTACGGCGCAGCTGATACGGTAACCGCTCTGGCGTTTGCTTACCTCAGTGAGGTGCTGGATTTTGTCAAATCCACCAGCGAGGCTTGAAAGCCAGCCAGGAGCCACACCTCCCCTGCCCCGGCCTGTAAAGTTCACGGCTTGCAACATCCCCTACCCGTTGCAAGCCGTGTTTTTGACCCCCTTTGCAGCGTGGCGCTGCAGGTGGAAGAACGCATCAAACAAAACCGGCACGGATGACCAACCCACCGCCTCTAATCATACCCTTCACCGCCCTGCTGGGCACGCTCACCCGCCGGCGCCCGGACGAAAGACGCGCACTTCATCGCCGTCCTTTAACATCAGGCTTAAATCCCGCTCCAAACGGCCGTTCAATGACCATGCAACCGGCTGGGAGATGCCTAATTGAGCGAACAAATCACCCACGCGGCTTTCCGGCGGCAGCTCCATTTCTGCCCGGCCCAACCTTTCGGGGGGCAGCTTTTCACGAAGATAGGAGTGGAGAATGACCCGAACCTTCATTAAACAAGTCTATTCCACGATCCACTCCAACCCCAGTTCGCGCAATTTCCCCGCGGTTGGATTGCCGGTTTCAACATCCCAGCCGGCCAGCGTGTAATAAATGGTTTTGTAATTCTCCAAATCCCGAGAGGGGTAGGCAACCCCGGCAGTCGGTCCGCTGCCCTTCATCGGTTTTTCGAACTTGGCGGGCAGGGTATCTTCCTTGCGGGTGAAGCCTTCGCGCGCATTAAAAGCGCGCATCATATTCAAGCGCCGTTCCCCAACCTGGAGGATTTCTTCGACGCTCACCTCCCAGCCCGTGGCGGCGCTCAGCATTTGCGCCATTTCCCGCGGACCGAACAGCTGCCAGGAAGGTCCCCACACAAACTGACACAGGGAATAACTATCCAGCGCGGAGTAAAAACACTCACTCAGGTAGGCAAAGCGGATTTTTTCTTCATTCATAGAACCCGGTTTTTGGGGTTGATGCAGCCCCAGCAGGGCAAGGCGTTGATAATAATGGTCAAATCCTCCTTCTTCGTACATCGGATCATGCTCGGAGGATTGATGGTCAGCGCCAAACGGATTGACCGCGTAAATCACCCCAAGGGTTTTCTTGGCGTGCGGGATGTGGGCGGGCAGTTCAGTATTTTTGGTGGTGACCAGATAGCGATGGCTGTTTCTTCCAATCCGCTCGGCAGCGCGAGCCGAACCATCGGCCAGTACCGCGCCAAAGCCCTCCCGCCTGCCAATTTTTTCAATCATCGTCAGCATGGCATCCGCATTTCCAAAACGCAGCTCAATTCCATCCGTATCGCTGAGCGATAAAACCCCGTTTTCAAAGCATTCCATTGCAAAGGCAATGGTTGCGCCGGTGCCAATCGTATCCAGGCCGTACATGTTGCACAACTGACTGGCCAGGGCAATCGCGTTCAGGTCGCTGATTCCGCAATAACTGCCGGTTGTGCTGATCGTTTCATATTCCGGGCCGCCGTAGGTGGGCAGTACTTTGCGTCCTTTGTACTCGGTTTCTACCACCCTTTTGCAGCGGACGGTACAGGCAAAGCAGGTGTCATTCCCTTTGAGGATGGTATCGGTCATGCGGTCGCCGCAAATGGCTTCAAACTGATCAAAATCGCCCTGATTGTAATTGTAGGTGGGCAGGGAACCAATCGAATTTTGGAAAGCCACCACGTCCGCCGTCCCGTTCAGCATCAGACCTTTAACATCCGGGTATTGATCAATGGATTTGCTGCCTAACCGTTGTAAAGAGGCCAGGGTGGCTTTGTCAACCGCTTCGCTTTTGCGAGCGGCCTTCACCACAATGGCTTTAAGGTTTTTGGATCCCATGACCGCGCCCATGCCCGTTCGCCCATTGGCGCGGTTGTGCATGTTCATCACCGCCGCGAGCAGGTTCAATTTTTCACCGGCCGGTCCAATTTGGAGAACTTCCAGTTTGGGATCACCCAGCTCGGTTTTGATTCGTTCTTCCGCCTCGCCGGTCGTCAACCCCCACAGATGTTCTGCATCCCGAATTTCGGCCTGCCCGTCATGCAGGTACAGATAAACCGGCTGATCGGCTCTTCCCTGAACCACAATTCCATCAAATCCGGCGTGTTTTAAAGCGGCCGGGAAAAATCCACCCCCCTGGCTGTCCCCAATCGCAAGGCTGATTGGAGAACGGGCATTGATGCAAATGCGGGACTGGCCGGAAACTGGCAAACCGGTTGGAATGCCGGTGAAGAAAGTGAGCGTGTTTTGCGGGCCCAGCGGGTCGCTGCCCGGCGGGGTCAACTTCAAAATATAGTACAAGCCCATCGCGCTGCCGCCGCCGTACTTTCGGTAAAAAGCATCGTCCGG
>NZ_DAOUBL010000394.1:0-16647 GCF_034432615.1 Bellilinea sp.
CATTGAACCAACCCTGCTCAAGGGGGATCGCAACAATTATCTGGCTGGGGTTGTCCTTCAGGATAACCGCGCAGGCATTGCTTATGTGGATATCACAACCGGTGAGTTTTTGGCCACCGAACTGACCGATGAGGGCGATACTGAAAACATCCTGCGCGCTGAACTGATTCGCCTGCAGCCGGCTGAAATTATTCTGCCGGAAGCATTGGAACTCAATCATAACCTGCCGGGACATGTGACTCGCTGGCAGACCTGGCGTTTTGAAAGCGGGCGCTGTCAGGAAACACTTTTACGACATTTTGAAGTGGCTTCGCTGGATGGCTTTGGCTTGCGCGGTAAAGCGCTGGCAATTCGCGCAGCCGGGGCAATCCTGCAATACCTTCAAGAAACCCAGCCTTCGGCACTGCGCCTGCTGAAACAGATTGCTACCTACACGCTGGGCGATTTCATGGTGCTGGATGCTGCCACCCGCCGAAATCTTGAGCTTACTGAAACCTTGCGCAGCGGTGGAATGGAAGGCTCACTGTTAAGCGTTTTGGATCACTCCGTTACCCCCATGGGCAAACGGCTGATCCGTCAGTGGGTGAGCAAACCGCTCCTGGATATTCCTGCCATTCAACGCCGTCAGGATCGAATTGCTGAATTATTGGAAGATGGCATTCTGCGCAGCGAATTGAGGGCAAGCCTCCGGCCGCTGGTTGATCTGGAACGCCTGACCAACCGGATAGTAACCGGCCACGCAACCCCCCGCGATCTGGTCAGCCTGCGCTCAACCCTGCGCCTGTTGCCGCTGATTCGGCAACGGATACCCTCCCATCTGAAGCACCTTTCTGAGCTGCTGGAAAACCTTCATGACTGCCCTGAAGTTTTAAACCTTCTGGAAGCAGCTATCAGCGATGATCCGCCTGCTACGCTGCAGAATACTGGAATAATCCGCCGCGGTTATTCAACAGAGCTGGATTCGGTGATTGACTCATCCGCCCACGCCCGTGAGTGGATTTCGCGGCTGGAAGAGGTGGAACGGGAGCGCACCGGCATCAAGACCCTCAAGGTGGGATATAACAAAGTCTTTGGTTACTACATTGAAATTTCTCGCGGCGCAGCCCACCTTGCCCCCGCCGAATACATCCGCAAGCAAACCCTGGTCAATGCTGAACGCTTCATCACCCCCGAAATGAAGGAATACGAGGCGTTGGTGCTGAACGCAGAGGAGCGCATTCGAGAAATAGAGAATCGTCTTTTCCAACAAGTCTGCCTGCAAATTGCCGTGGCTGCGCCTAAACTGCTGAGCAGCGCCACGGCACTGGCGGAACTGGATACGCTTGCCTCACTGGCAGAAGCGGCTGCCATCGGCGAGTACTGCCGACCCCAACTGACCGAGGATAACACACTGGATATCCGCGACGGTCGCCACCCCGTAGTGGAACGGACACTGATCGGTGAACGGTTTGTTCCCAATGATGCCGTATTTGAAGCAGGAGAAACGGTTCGCATCATCACCGGCCCGAATATGAGTGGCAAGTCCACCTTTCTTCGTCAGGTTGCCTTGATTGTTCTCATGGCGCAAATTGGCAGTTTTGTGCCAGCCCGTCAGGCAACCATCGGGCTGGTGGACCGCATTTTTACGCGCATCGGCGCTCAGGATGAAATCCATGCCGGGCAGTCCACCTTTATGGTGGAAATGGTCGAAACGGCCAATATCCTGCACCATGCTACCAACCGCAGTCTGCTGATCCTGGATGAAATTGGACGCGGCACCAGCACTTACGACGGTCTCTCGATTGCGTGGGCAGTCGTGGAGTACATTCACAATCACCCTCGCCTGCGAGCGCGCACGCTCTTTGCCACACATTACCACGAATTGACCCAACTCGGTGAATTGTTACCCGGCGTGCGCAACTACAACGTTGCCGTAAGCGAATCCGAAGGCAAAGTGGTGTTCCTGCATAAAATTGTGCCGGGTGGCGCCGACCGCTCCTACGGCATCCACGTTGCGCAACTGGCCGGCCTGCCGCAGGCGGTTGTGCAGCGCGCCACCGAAATTCTGCGTCAGCTGGAAGCCTCAGCCGGAAAGGCTGTACGCATTGACCCGCTGGCTGCCCGGCAAATTGCCCTCTTTCCAGAGACCAATCCATTACTGGACGAATTGAAAAAACTGGATATCAATAATCTCTCGCCCATCGAAGCGCTGAATAAATTATATGAATGGCAGCGCAAATTTTTAGATAAATCCGATTAACCTAAAATCGCTCAATGTCCGACTGTACAAAGGGGAAGGACAGCTGTTCGTAACGCAGCCGCTCGATGTGATTCATGAACACCTGATCCCCACGCAGACTGGAGCGCCACGAACGCACCTCCGCCAACCGCTCTTTGGCTGCCGGAATCAGATCAATGCCGGTAGCCTGTCGCACCCACCAGATCGCCTGCGCTGCACTGACCACCACAATTCGCGGTTCGATCCGATCAAAATCTTCAAAAAACCAACCGCAGGAAGTAAACATGCGTTGTTTATACAGCTGCGCCCGCAACAGTAAATCTATCCTGTGAAGCTGATCCTCTTCCAGAGACTGATTCAATTCTCTTTGAATCAATTCCCTCACAGAAATCTTTCCATGCAGTACCTCAATATAGGCATATAGTAATTGCCACGGGTCATCGGTGTAAGGTGAAATTGAATTGACAAACTGTTCATCCACCTTGAGAGCAACCCAATCCAGGGCCTGCCGCAATTTAGACTTCCAATCGCCATTCGGAGCGCACGGGCAGGCTTCTTTCCAGCGTGCCACACCGTGGTGACAGCTCCACGAGGTATTTTCGCGTATGCGCGCTGTACGGCTGGCAGGATGCTGTCTGAGCCATAAACCCGGGTAGGTGAACTGCACCAATCGCGGGTGTGAAAATTCACGATGAGTCAGGTAATACAAAAACTTATCGCGGAAAGGCTGGTGATGCCCATATAACTCACCATCCGAAGCAATGATGTACAACCTGGCTTCATCCGAAGGATGCCCGTTTGTTGAAAGGCGTGGCAGGATAAATTCAGTCATGAATCGGTCGCCATTGGAGGTTGCCAGCGGGTCAAAACTCACCCGCATGCTCAGCTCGGCTTCATAGAAAAATACGGTAATGCGCCGGTTTTCCCCCACATCTACCCAGTAGGGTTGTCCAACGTCTACTTGAGAATCTTCGGACTGCCAGGGTGCAAGAATGGTAAATTCAATTCCTTCATCCGCCAGAATTTGCAGGGTTTCCATATCAACGGCTGCTTCCGGCAGCCATAAACCGGCTGGCAGGTGACCAAATCGGTATTCAAAATCGGCAATACCCCATCGAATTTGGGTTATTTTATCATGACGATTTGCCAGCGGTAAAATGGTGTGATGATAGGGTTGGGCCATTCCATTGCCCACCCCAAAACGTTGATAGTTGCGCCTTTCCTGCTCGACAATTCTGGCAAAGGTGGCCGGGTCATAGGAAATCATCCAGTTGATCAGGGTCGGGCCGAGATCGAAACTGATTTTCTCGAAATTGCCCAATTCAGCATTGGGGCGGTAACACTGATCATGAATCCGCTCATTCCAATTCCGATAGGGATGTGCCCCCGGTTCTTTGGGCACCTCACCGGTGAGGGGATCTTCACGTACCGGTTGGTAATAATGACCATGAATACAAACGGCTTTTTCGCTCATCTACAATACAAAGCCCCTTTTTCGGCCAGGTTGTTTGATGGGTTGTGTCAGGTAATTCAGCTGCCGGTAAAAACGGGCTGGTAATATTCCAAAAGTGCGTGGGATCGAATCCAACAGGGTTGTACGATCAACCGCAAGATAATCCAGCCAGTATATTGAAACCGGGAAGTTGGGGAACTGATCGGCAATCAGCGCCAGCAAACGGAGCGTTGGGGGAGACACACTCCAAAACCGCCGATGAACACCGGCAGCCTCCATAATGTAAAGCAAAACCTGACGAAAAGAAAGCGCTTCAATTCCGCCAATAGAAATGGTTTGACCGATCAAATCATCCCGTTCAATTGCCAGTGCCAGACAATTAACCAAATCCTCAATCCAAACCGGTTGCAACCGGGAACTCCCCTCGCCGGGAATCAGCACAAAACCCGGCGAAATGCGCAACAAACGTGAAAATGCAGTGGTAAATTGATCACCCGGTCCAAAAATGACCGCCGAACGGAGAATGGTGTAATCCAGCCCCGAACGAATCAGAATATTTTCGGCCAGTCCTTTTGCGCGCAAAAGGGGATAGGCAGATGCCTGATCGGCCCCCAGATGGCTCAAATACAGAATGCGTTGAATACCCGCCTCTTTTGCGGCGTTGACCAATCCCTGGGTCCCCAGCACATCTACCTCGGTCAGGTTTCCCCGCCCGCTTCGTCGCTCACAGCCGGCAAGGTGAACAATTGTATCCACACCACGCATCGCTGCCCGTAGGCCACGCTCATCGCGCAGGCTGCAAACAGCTGCATCCACCGAAATACCACGCGGAAGTTGGGGGGAAACTTTGGAGGGGCGCAACAAAATCCGCACTGCTTTGCCGGAGGCAATCAGGTGTTGGACAAGTGCTTTACCAACAAAACCGGTACCACCGGTTATGAGAATCATGACTGGTTGAATTATAGCAGAATTGTCCATTTTTATTGGAGATATTGGTTAACGTTTGACTCCCTCCAAATGGCATAGAACTTGCATTTTAAGTCGTCAATCCTCCCTGTTTTGAAAAATCACCGGTGAAAAAGCCATGAACTCGATTACACCTTTTCCTTTTTCTTCTCGTCAGAAACTTGGTTTTCATTATTTCCCGGATACTCTGCATTACACCGAAAAAGACTTGCAGCAGTGGCTGCCTCTTTTAATGGATTTGGGTGTTGGGTGGCTGGTTCTTCGCACCGAGATCAACAGGGCTATACCCGAATACTTCATCGGCGGGTTGCTAAAGGCTGGAATTCAGCCAATCGTTCAATTCCCGATCAGTCTGCAAAGTCCCCCGGATCTGAAATCCATTTCCCCATTGATTGAAGCGTATGCGAGTTGGGGGGCAACTTTTCACCAGTTTTTTGACCGACCCAATATCCATCAATCCTGGCCGGCAAATCAGTGGGCTCAGCAAGATCTGGTTGAACGTTTTTTGGATCGCTATTTACCGCTCGCCGGACTTTGCATTCAGACTGATGCTTATCCCCTTTTTCCACCGTTGGAACCAGGTGGAAGTTTTTGGGATACCACCTTCCTGCGGGCTGCTTTACAGGCGATTGAACGCCGCAAGTTAAACATGCTGCTGGAGCGGTTGATTCTCTCCGTTTATGGCTGGACTTTTCAACGCCCGCTGAACTGGGGGGAAGGAGGTCCGGAACGCTGGCCGGAAGCCCGTCCCTACTTCACTCCCCCCCACTCGCAAGATCAGCGTGGTTTCTGCACCTTTGATTGGTACAGCGCGATCAGTGAAGCAGTGCTTCAAAAAAAGTCCCCGATGATACTTCTGCAAGCAGGGCTGCCCGCTGCGCCTGAAACATTGCAAGCGGACTCTGCAAAATTGCCCGAAATAGATGAAAACTATGTTGAAATTCTCAACCTTCTAAGCGCCTCCAGCATGCCCCAAACCGCCGCTGGCAGCACGGGGCTCATTTTGCCTGAAGAAATCATCAGCGTAAATTTCTGGCTGCTGAGCGCCGAGCAGGATACGAATTTTTCGCCGTTTGCCTGGTTTGAAGAAACTCAACCGGCGCGCAAAGCAGCTTTTCACCTCTGTGCTGCAAAAAACATTCAGACGAAGCGACCTTTGGTGCATGGAATTCTGGATGAAGACTCCTTGCGAAAAGCAATTCGTCCCCTTCAGCATTACCTTTATCTCGGTGAAAATGGAGAAGTCAATCTTGCTTCTCTTTTGCAAAAACATTCAACTTTCATCCTGCAGCATCTTCCTACAATAGGTTTCTCACTGGATGAAGCCCGACTGGCAAACCGCATTACTATGGCAGTAACAGCCGAAAAAGTTCCGGCAGATCTTCTGGAAACTTTACAAAAACAAGGCTGCCAGATTGACTGGTTGGAGTGAGGCTGGCACGACTATTGCATCTTGGTGATTAAGGAGCGGAAAACCATGAACATGACCATTCACACCCCCTCATCTCAATCCACATCACCCAGCGGATTACATAAGCCAGTTTTGAAGGTCATCGGTTTAGGTGGCGGTGGATCGAACGCCATTAACCGCATGATCGAGTTGGGTATCAGCGGCGTCGAATTTATTGCAGCCAACACCGATGCTCAGGCGTTGAAAAACAGCCTTGCGCCCACCAAAATTCAACTGGGGCCGCGGCTGACCAGAGGACTGGGCGCCGGCGGTGACTGGAAAATTGGCGAAGCCGCAGCGGAGGAAAGTTACAAAGAGCTCAATTCCGCGCTGGCCGGCGCAGATATGGTATTTCTCACCGCCGGCATGGGTGGCGGCACTGGAACCGGAGCAATTTCCATTGCTGCAAGGGTGGCTCGCGCTTTGGGCGCAGTAACAGTCGCTGTGGTTACCACCCCGTTTGGTTTTGAAATTGGACGCCGCCAAACCAATGCCCGTGAGGGTCTGGCGCGTCTGCGCCCATATACTGATACCCTCATCACCATTCCCAACGACCGGCTGCTGAAAATTGCCTCGCGAGACCTGACCCTCGAAATGGCCTTCCGGTTGGCGGATGATGTCCTGCGACAGGGCATTCAGGGTATATCTGAATTGATCACAGAACCCGGATTAATCAATGTGGATTTTGCCCATATCCGCACCGTGATGCAATCCGGGGGAGGCTCGCTGTTATCCATTGGTTTCGGTCAGGGGGAACGCAAGGCTCAAAAAGCCATCGAACAGGCTCTCCACCACCCCTTGATTGATGATATTCATCTTGAAAATGTATCCGGCATTATCGTCAACTTCACCGCCGGCTCAGACCTGACCTTTATGGAAGTCATGGAAGCACTGACCGAATTGCAGGAAAAAACCAACAATCAGGCCGAAATTATCCCCGGTGTGATCACGGATGAACGCATGGGAGATCGCGTTGAGGTGATCATGGTTTTGACCGGCATTGGAGCAACCCCGATTGAAGTACCCAGGGTTGCCGCTCGTCCAGTCCAACAACCCGAAGCGGTGGCTGTTCCCACTCCCGCGCCTCGCCCCCTACCGATTATGGAGCGGACCGAAACCTCCCCTGCCCAGGAACCTGCCGCAATTCAAGCGGATTTGGATATTCCCGCATTTCTGCGCCGCCGAGTCAGATAAAAATACAGGAAGCACTCATGGATGCCAAAGTCCTCCAAACTGTATGCCGGCAGGTGTATCAAAAACACCCCGAAGTGCGTGGAGTAACCCCCAAGGTCAAACCTCAAACCAGCACCACTTTTTTGCTGATTTTTGAGAGTAAAGCGACCACAGCTAACGGTCAAACAATCCGGCATACCATTCGAGCCGTCGTAAGTGCTGAGGGGAAAATCACCAAACTGACCTCATCCCGTTGAACTGGAGGTTGATCATGAATGGTTCACTGTATAACAAATGCGAATTGATCTTTTGGGATGTGGCAATTGACCTTCTCACCCGCTCGGTTTGGCTGCGTAATTTGATCCGACAGGCGGTTCTGTTGAAAAATACACCTGACCTGAAATTCTACCTGTCTATAGTGATCTTCAGCGGTTTGTTCGGATTCTTTGTCGGTTTTTCAATCCCCCACTTTCTGCAATTCCTGCGGTGATTTCCATGAAACGTGCTTTGCAATCGGGAATTGTTGGATTTTTCCTGTGTTTGTTGATCTTTCCACTACAAACCATCCAGGCTGTTCGTGGTGTACCCGGCTCGCCAGATTTTGGTTATGGAGCCTGGATTCATCCACAAAGCGCACTAAACATTGAAGGCACTCAGATGGTAGGTGAATTACCCCTCGACTGGGTAGCCATTCCGCTCGATTGGGCAGAGGCCATGCCGCAAATTTCCAGTTCGCCTGAATTAGGTGCACTCGATGCGGTATTTGACGCCCTCACCGGACGCGGGGTAGTGGTCATGCTTCGCCTTTACAATCCACCCGGCTGGGCAAAAACCGAAACAGGACTGAACGCCGATATTACCGCGCAGTGGCTTTTTTGGCTTTATCAGCGTTATCAGCCCACACTGCGTGCCGTCGAATTGCTGCCGGCAGCCAATACACGCCAGGGTTGGGGCAATACTCCTGATCCCTATCAGTACGCAAACTTCTTTATGGAGGTCAAGACTGCCCTTAACTCACGTGGAAGTGACCTGCTGTTGATTGCCGGTGGTCTTCAACCCCTGAATCCCGCTTCAGACAGTGAGGATTGGGATGATCTCGATTTCCTTCAGGCTTTATATGATTATGGAGCAAAAACATGGATGCCGGTTTTGAGCATTCAGATGCCGGTACTGAGTGGTGACCCCGTTCGCCCTGCTTCTGGAGAGGATCCTTTTGCCTTGCGGCATTATGAACTGGTTCGCCAAACCATGTTGAACAATGATCATGCAGAAGGCATCCTCTGGGTTACCTTGATTAACCCACCCGATGGTACAATAGACGTAGCCGATCAAAAGTATGCTCAGTCGGTACAACAAGCAGAGTGGCTGAAGCAGGCATTGATTCAGATGCGTTCTCAACTTTATATGGGGGTGGTATTTTTATCCAGTTTGAATCCTCCCCCTGCTGGCAAACCATTCGGAAATCAAACCGCCTTGCTGACCGGGCGGCAGACTTATCACCCCTTTTACTCTGCCTTGCAGGCTGTAATTCAACAAACCAACCCTTCCGCCACCAGCAATCGCCCGGGACGACCAAAGAGCATTCCTATTCCCAAATGTCAAAATAAAAAATAGTCATAAAATGCGCAAATTGATCCTCCTCCTGTCCATCCTCGCCTTCTTTGCCTGTCTGGCGGCAGGGATTTTTATTGCGCAAAAATCGCTTGAAGCAGCTGGCGATAAGGAACATACCCCTGAGATAAACCGTCCTGCTTCACCCCACCAGCAAAATATCTTATTAATTCACATTGATCAACTGGAGAAAAACCAACCGGAACTTATCTCGGTTTGGGGCCTGATCCTCTATTTTCCAGAACCTAAAATCATCATGCAGCCGATTTACCCCTCGCCAATCGGGCAAGAGAGTTTTCCTTTGAGCGCATTCAGAATAACAACAGATAAAACGCTCAACCCTCGTTTCATACAGCAAGTTTCATTGCAAACTCAAATGGCATGGGACAATTATATTTTGATGGATCATCAGGCAATTTCGTTCTTCGCCGCAGATCTAACATCAGATGAGGTGTTTTCCCCATCCGACCTGACCGATGGCGTGATAGCGGTTGAGCGTATTTACTTATCGCGGCTCTGCGAGCAATTTGTTGCCTTGGAACACACTGCTTTTCAGAAAATTCATTGGACTCACATCATACCCGATCATTGGCGTTCCAATCTACCTTTTGACGAGGCAATTCTTCACTGGGAAAAACTGACTTCTCCACAAAGCCCTATAAAATGTGAAGTGTTTGGAGAATAAGACTGTTTTGATGTTATAATCTAAAAGTTAATATATTTTGCTCTGGGCAAGTCCAGAAAGATTGGAGATAAACATGAATCAAAAAGCCGCTCCCACAGTGGTTGCCGATGATGTGGTCGTCACCATGGCGTACACTTTGACCGTCAACGGCGAAGTTATTGATACCTCAGAAGAATCAGATCCCTTGATCTTCTTGCAGGGCTACCGGAACATTATTCCGGGTTTGGAAAGAGAATTATATGGGTTGAACGTCGGTGACTCTAAAAAAGTGATCGTCAAACCGGAAGACGGCTATGGTGATGAAGATCCTGAAGCCTTTATGGAAGTTCCGCGCAGCGACTTTCCCAAAGAAATTCCACTGGAAGTTGGCACCGAACTGGAAATTCGAGACGAAGATGATGAAACTTTGCTGGCAACCATTGACCGGGTTACCAAAGACTCGATTCGGCTGAATTTCAACCATCCGCTGGCGGGTAAAACCCTCGAATTTGACGTCAAAATCCTTGACCTGCGCGCCGCCACAGAAGAAGAATTGGAACACGGCCACGCCCATGGTGGAGAAGAAGAAGATTTCGACGAATTTGAATTTGAGGACGAGGAAGAAGAGAATTAAGTGAAAAACACGACCGGTTTCTACATCGAACCGGTCGTGATTTTTTTTAGTTTAGTTAAATAAACTCAATCCAACATCCCATAGCGTTTCATTGCTGTGTGTAAAATCATCAGCACCAGTTCGCTATGACTGATACCATCGGCTGCCGCTTCGATGACAATATCCGAAATTCCCGGAGACAACCCCGGCAGCGGATTTACTTCCAGAATGTAGGGTTTCCAGTTGTCGTTCGCGTCTAACCGAAAATCAACGCGGGCCACATCCAGACATCCACATACCCGGAAGACAGCCGCTGCCAGCCAGTTCAATTCATCTACCATTTCATCATCCAGCGGAGCCGGGCAGAGGTAGTTCAAATCCTCGGCCAGCTGCACTTTCAGCCGGTTTGAATAAACCACGTCGCTATCTGCAAACGGCTTCAAGTCCACTTCCATCGGCGGGAAAAAGCGAAGCCCGGCTTGAATACGAGGGGCATTCAAATTTTGCGGCAATCGGCGGGCAACCGGCCCGATCAGGTTTCCGACCATGCCCACCGTCACTTCCCGTCCTTCAATATAACGTTCTACCAGTACCGTCTGCCGATATTTTTCCAGAACGTAAGCCACCTGTTGGCGTAATTCTTTCTCATTGTGAACAATGGAATTGGCGCTGACTCCCATGCCGGTGCCTTCCCGGCTGGGTTTAACGAACAAAGGAAATTGCATCCCTTCCGACAGTGGTTCATCTGGGCGTTCAAAGGATTGAAAATCGGGCGTAGGCAGATCATGATAGGTCAGTACACGCTTGGTCATTGGTTTGTCCAGGGCTAACGCCAGGGTTAGCACTTTGGAGCCTGTGTAGGGGATCCGCATCATCTCCAACAAAGCCGGAATTTGAGCCTCTCGTGCATCTCCGAAGTGGCTCTCACAGATATTGAAACAAATATCCGGTTGATAGCGTCCCAATTCCTCCACCAGGCGAAGATCACCCTCAAAAAATTCTGCCTCGTAACCGCCGGAGCGGATGGCATTCACAATAGCATTGACGGTTGATTCAGAATCCAGATCATCCCACTGATCGGCCGGCATTCCCTCCCAGCGGGGAGCATTTTTCTTCAAATTGGCCAAAACGGCGATTTTTTTCTTCATTTTGTAATCTCACTCACATTTCAAAAAGAATATCCATGCCTTGAAGCGGTATGGATTCTGCGAAAAGATAATACCTATCCGAATTCACAATTGCAAGTATACTCAATATCAGATTAAAGAAAAGAGGTCATTTGGAGCAACTATGGAAAATTCAGAAATTACCGACTTAATTCGCTCCCATTTGCTGGAATCGGGCAATCCGGTGATTTTGAATGACAAAATTTATCTGTGTTGGGTGGGTGACCATCCTCCCTCCATTATTTCGGATTTGAATTGCTGGGATGTAGAACATCCAATCCAGTTTGAGCTGCTTGAAAATGATTTATGGATCTATTCTTTCAAATTACCGTGGGGGTCTTACATTGAGTATGCCTTTCTCCGCAATAATCGCCGCATTCACGATCCTCACAATCCTCACCGCACACCCAATGGGATGGGAAAATTCAATCACTTCTTCACCTTCCCATCCTCCGAGATGAAAAATTTCCTCCCCGAAGAACCGCCCCCGCTCAAAGGCAGCCTGACCAGCCTGCGCCTCCCCACAAATCAACTGCTGGCCGGTAAAAAGCGCAAAGTCCATTTTTACCAACCCCCAACGAAGGAACCCGTCCCTTTGATGGTGATGTGGGATGGTAAAGAATACCTGGAACGGGCATTCCTCCCCCACCTGATCGAAGAATTGGTTGAATTGGGAAAAATTCAGCCCGTTGCCCTGGCATTAATTGAAAATGGCAGGCGCTACCGCACGATGGAATATTTTTGCTCCGAAGCAACCCTCGGATTTATGCAAATGGCGGTGATCCCGGCCGCATTGCAGCATCTGAACATTCTCTCCCCATACGATGAAAAAGGCAGCCTGGCTATCGGCGGCGCTTCGCTGGGCGGGTTAATGGCGTTCTATGCCGCTTTGCGTTTACCGCAATGGTTTGGTAAAGTGCTGTCCCAATCCGGTGCATTCGCCATTGGCGATCAAAAACTGGTGGTGTGGAGCTTGATCGAGCATCAAGAAACCCTGCCGCTCAAGATCTGGCTGGACTGTGGAATGTTCGAATCCCTGCTGGAAACAAACCGCCAAATGGCAGCGTTGCTCGACCAAAAAGGGTATGAATTTCAATATAGGGAAAGTCCCAGCGGTCATAATTACCCGGCCTGGCGGCGACTGTTGCCGGAAGCCCTTATCAACCTTTTCGGTCAGTAAATCATGCCCAAAAATCCCGCTTCACCCACAGCAGGCTTTCCAGTCCGGCGGGTTTACATTTGCGGTAACGGCAAATGCACTGACCGCCCGGCCGCCCAAAGGGTATTTGAACATTTGCTTTCGTTAATTCAGGCATACCATCTGGATGATTTTGATGCCCCCGCCCGTGTCAAGTGTCAACTGGCAGGCTGCCTGGATGTTTGCAAAAATGGGGCAACAATGGTGATTCAACCGGATGGAATTTACTACTGGAACATTGATGAAAAAAGTGCGGAAAGAATTTTCTTTCAACATTTGCTCAACAATCAACCGGTTGAAGAGTTAATATACAGGCCAAATGATTAAACCAAAATTTCGTGTAAGTATGCTTTTCCGAATTAAAAAACTTAAAATTCACCACGAATTTGTCCAGACATCATCAAAAATACTTGACTCCGATTGCCAATTTTCCTATAATAAAAGTGCAGGGAGCTCAAAGGAATTGATGGCTCCTCGACGGGTAACCGGGAGTTTTTGGTAAAACTGAGAGTTTGAGGGTCAAACCTTAAAAACAGATTACCTAAAAAGACTGTGTACAGTCACCCCGGAAGGTGCATTCGCTTCCTGGTGGGTTGCGGAAAACCCCTTCCCCTGAAAAAACGGGAAGTAAAAGCCAGAGAAGGATGCCCAAGGAAAACGACGAGGAACGCAAGTAGGTTACTTTGAGCCCCTGCTCATTCCACCCCCGGTCGAACAGCCGGGGGTGTTTGTTTCATTTATCCTTAACTTTCCCCTTCAATACTTCCGGCTTGAGCAGTCCAACAAACGGCAGATTGCGATAGCGTTCGTTGTAATCCAACCCATAGCCAACCACAAAACGATCCGGCAGGTCAAATCCTTTGTATTTCAACGGGATGTCAATCAAGCGGTGTGCCGGTTTGTTGAATAACACACACACTTCCAGGCTGGCAGGGTTGCGATCCCGCAGGCTGCGCAGCAGATAACCCAGCGTCAGGCCTGTATCAACCACATCTTCCACAAACAACACATGCCGACCATCAATGGGAATTTCCAGGTCTTTGATCAGCCGCACCATCCCCCGCTGACGGGCTTCGGCGGAGTAGCTGGCAACCGCCAGAAAATCCACCTCATTGGGAATGGTGATGACCCGCAACAAATCAGCCATCAGGAAGAGGACGCCCTTTAAAACCCCCACCAGCACCGGATTTTTATCCGCATAATCTTGAGAAATCTGCTCCCCCAGCTGATTAACTTTCTGACGAATTTGTTCTTCCGTAATCAGGATTTCACGAATATCCCTGCCGAGTTCGCCGTATTTTGCCAGAATATCGTCATTCGTCATCGTTTCGCTTTTGAGCCTCCGTCCCTTGCAAATGATTGGCTTCGTCAAACAATCCATATTTGACCATTAAGTCGCGCATCTCCCGTCGTTTGAGCAGTTTGATTTTGATGTGCGGGTACAACTGGTTCATCAGCCGGATTTTTTTGTTTTTGCGGGTGGACAGCTGCGGTCTCAGCGTGGTAAGTTCAATGTATAAATCCTGCTCCGGCAGGTAAAAGTCTGGGGAAAAGGCAAGGGTGACATTGCCATTCTCGTCCCATTCCAGAGGAAAAGTGTGCGGTTCATATTCCCAGCGAATTCCGTAAAAATCTAAAATACGGGCAAAAATTTCCTCTGCCGGATGTGCAAACACAGGTCTTTTTTGTTCATCCTGCGACAATGAAAGAATACCTCTTTCTCTCGATAAAATTCTCTGAAGGGTCAGACGGTGATTCTGCTCAACGCATGGCAGATCATTTCGGCAGCCACTTCGCAATTGATCCTTCCCGTGTTGATAACCAGATGATACAAACAGGGGTCATTCCAATCCACCTGATAATAGCGCGCAAGGTACAATTTTCGCGCCCGATCACTGGCCAAAATTTGCGCTCTGGCAGCTTTCGGATTGACCTTCTTTTCCTCCACAATCCGTTGGATGCGCACTTCTTCATCCGCAATAACACGCACGTGAAATACCCGTGGATGTCCTCTCAGGACAACCTGTCCCGCCCTGCCGATGATCACCACTCTGCCGGCATCGGCCAGTTCATGGAGCACCTGACTGACAGCGTTTAAGTAATCCTGTTGTTGCTGGCCGGTGGGATTGACCCCCAGCAACCCCAGTTCATCAATCATTGCCAGAGCAACTTCCGGTGCTCCTGCGCGCAAGGCCGCCTGATTAATCAAGTCCCGCCAGACCAACTGATACCCCATCCGCTCGGCGATCAGCCTGCCAATCACCGAACCCCAACTGCCCATCTGACGGGAGATGGTTACAACATCCATAACAAAATTATAGCATGTCCCTGTTTTAGTTCGTGGTATGATTCATTCGTGATTAATTATCCCCTATCCTCAGCGAGGTGAGCAACATGAACCCGCGGTTAAAATTCCCCTATGAATTTATCGGCGAAATTCTCATCACTCAGGAACAAATCCAGCAGCGAGTGGCTGATTTAGGTGAACAGATAACACAGGATTACCAACATAGCGATAAGTTGCTGCTATTGGGCTTACTGCGGGGTAGTGTGATGTTCATGACTGACCTGATGCGCCACATCCGCCGCCCGATGACCATGGACTTCATGCTGGTTTCTTCCTACGCCGGCACCCAATCCAGCGGTTTTGTGCGCATTGACGCCGACCACAAAACCAACATCTACGGTTGGGATGTCATTCTGATTGACGATATTGTGGATACCGGTTACACCCTTTATACGGTTCGCAAATTACTTTTAGAACGCCAGCCCCGCAGCCTGAAAATTTGCGCTCTGCTGGACAAAAAGGCTCGCCACAAAGTTGATATCCAAATTGATTATCTGGGCTTTGAAATACCCGATTATTTTGTGGTCGGTTATGGACTGGATATTGACGAAAAAGGGCGCAATCTGCCTTATATTGCATCGGTTGATCTGGAAAAATACAAAAAACTCTACGCGACAGAAACAGGGGAAAAGTGAGGTATTATGAAAAAAAGAATTGGGGTTCTCACCACAGGAGGAGATAGCCCGGGTATCAATGCCGCCCTCCGTGGGCTAGGCAAGGCTGCCTCGGGGGTGTATGGGATGGAAATCATCGGTTTTCAAGACGGTTTTACCGGAATGGCGCAGGGATTGACCGTTGAGCTGGAAGGTTCGGCATTTTCTGGCATTCTCACCACCGGCGGCACCATTCTCGGCACCAATCGCGACCGACCCGACCGCGTTATCATTGATGGCGTTGCGAAGGATGCCACCGACCAGATTCTGGAAAATTATAAAAAGTTGAAGCTGCATGCGCTGGTCTGCATCGGCGGCAGCGACGCTCAAAACAGCGCATATTACCTGATGCAGCACGGCCTGAACGTCATCACCCTGCCAGTTACAATTGACAATGATTTGACCGGTACCGATACCTCCATCGGGTTTGATACTGCTGTGGAAGTGGCTGCCGAAGCAATTGACCGATTACACAGCACCGCCATCAGCCATCACCGCATCATCATTGTAGAAATGATGGGACGCGAAACTGGCTGGCTGACTCTGGCAGCCGGCATTGCGGGTGGTGCGGATGTGATTCTCATTCCGGAAATTCCCTACCACACCGAAAAAGTGGCTGAGGCCATCCTGCAGCGCAGCCATAAAGGTAAACGCTTTTCTCTGGTCGCTGTTTCAGAAGGAGCAATTTCTCAGGAAAGTGTACGTTTCTTTGAAAAAGCTCGCCTTGCCAACCGCCGTCTGCGGCAGGGAGAAGAACAATCCGAGATTGAACAGCGGCTGGACACCATCGAAAAACATGCCGCCGGTGATACCCTGCATCTGGCCAACCGTTTGGAAGACTTTACCAAACTGGAAACCCGCATTACGATTTTGGGTTACCTGCAACGCGGAGGTACACCCTCAGCAACTGACCGTGTCCTTGCCACCCAGCTGGGAACCGCCTGTGCCGCGCTCATTCAGGAAGGTGTTTTCGGCGTGATGGTCGGTACACGCTCCGGCACGGTGGTGACCACTCCGCTGGCTGAAGTGGCTAATCAGACAAAGGCTGTCCCGCTCGACCATGCCTGGCTCCAGGGTGCACGCTTGGTTGGTGTAAGTTTAGGCGACTAAAAAAATATCCCCCTCAGGGTAGTAC
>NZ_DAOUBL010000395.1:0-2930 GCF_034432615.1 Bellilinea sp.
AATGATTTTCACATCAACTTTCGAATTTTCGTCCCCCCTCCCGCCTCCCCCAAAATCGCAGGGGCGATTTTGGGGAGGTGCAGGTGGGGGTCACAAATCAGATTGCCGCGCTCGCTGCGCTCGTTGGCAGTGCCATTTACCTGTGAATTTCAATCCGCGCCGGGCGAAACGCACCCGTGCCGGCGAAAATTACCCCCTCCAGCCTCCTCCAAAATCGCTACGCCGATTTGGGGGCAGGCACAGGAAGGGCAAAATCGTTTGATTTAACCCACGAGTGGATTATTCCGAATAGACATCGGTCAGCACCCGCCGGCTGCGGTTTGACCCTTTTTGACTTTGAGAAAGCCCTGATCATTTCCTTTTTCATCCTTGACTCTGTCCTTCAAAAAGGTATGATGAAATTATGGGAAAAACGATCAAATTAATTGCTTTTTGGGTGTTTTTAGCCCTGGGACTGAGCGCCGTGGCTGCGCCGGTACTGGCTCAGGGCGGCGGGACGACCCTCTACCTGCCGCTCATCTCCAAAGGGCCGCCGCTGCCCCCGCCGGACGAAGCCAGCGCACGCATCAGCCTGCCGGCCGGTTTCCACATCCGCATCTACGCCGAAAACCTCACCGGCCGGCCGCGCTTCATGGCCATCGGCCCGGACGGTCACCTCTACCTCAGCCTGATGAACGCCGGTCAGGTAGTGCGCCTGCCCGACCGCAACCGCGACGGGCTGGCCGACGGGGTGGAAGTGATTGCCGGCGGGCTATACCTGCCGCATGGGCTGGCGTTCTACAACGGCTACCTGTACATCGCCGAAGGAAATAAGGTCGAACGGCTGGCCGGCCCGCAGGCGGACGGCTCGTTCGGCGCGCCGCAGCTGGTCACCGACAACATCCCCGGCCCGCTCGGCCACAGCAGCCGCACGGTCATCTTTGGCCCGGACGGAAAAATGTACATCAGCGCCGGTTCTTCCTGCAATGTGTGCGAGGAAGACGACCCGCGCCGCGCCGCCGTGCTGCGCTTCAACCCGGATGGCAGCATCCCGTCCGACAACCCGTTTGCCAGCGACCCTGACGAACGCAAGCGCCCGCTGTGGGCCTGGGGACTGCGCAACAGTGTCGGTCTAATCGTCTCGCCGGGCGGCGGCCTTTGGGCCAACCACAACGGCAGCGATGGGCTGGGCGATGATTTACCACCGGAAGAAATCGTCATCGAGGTGCAGGGCAACCGCCATTACGGCTGGCCGTACTGCTACACCCCCGGTGTGGGGGTCATCCCGCCCGACACCCGTGAAGTACGCGATACGCGCATTGCCCTGCCGTCCGGCTTCACCTGCGCCCAGGCCGTGCCGGCGCTGTTCACCGCCCCGGCGCACTCCGCCCCGCTGGGTATGACGCTGGGCAAGCCCGGCAACTTCCCCTCCGATTATGTGGACGACCTGTTCGTCGCCTACCACGGCTCGTGGAACACCACTGCCGCCAACATCCGCGACTACAAGGTGGAGCGCGTGCTGCTGGAAAACGGCAAACCGGTTGGCAGCCAGACCTTTGCCACCGGCTGGCGGGCGCCGGGCAAACCCTGCGGCGACAGCGCCACGTGGGGCCGCCCGGCGGATGTAATCTTCAACGCCTACGGCGAGATGTTCATCTCCGACGACAAAGGCAACCGCGTCTATCGGGTAATTTACGCCCCATAAAACCGGCCGGCTTTCAGCGCTCCTCGGCAAAGCGCACGTCCACGGTCATGCCCCAGCGCAGGCGCGGGTCGCTTTCCAGCAGGCGCAGCCGGACGCGGTAGACCACATCGCCGCCGCGCGTCTGGGGGTAGTCGGCAATCCGCTCAATTTGGGCGCGCAGGCTCAACTCCGGCAGGGCATCCGGCGTGATTTCGGCGTCCTCATCCGTGCGGATGCGCACCACGTCCTTTTCGCTCAGGTCGGTGGTTTCGGCATACCATTCCGAAAGATCCGCCACCACCAGCACCGGCTGAGCCGGAGCCACGCTTTCGCCGGCGGAGTAACGCACCTCGACCACCGTGCCGTCAAAGGGAGCGCGCAGCTCCAGCCGCGCCAGCGCCTCTTCGGCAGCCGCAACGGCGGCCTGGGCGGCATCCAGGCGCGCCTGCGCCAGCGCCAGTTCATCCGGGTCGGGTTTCAAGTCCTGCCGGGCTTCATACGTTCGGCGGGCGTCCTCCAGCCGCTGGTTGGCCAGATCCCAGCGCGCGCGCGCCAGCTCGACCTCGTTGGTCAGCAAACCCAGTTCGCGGCTGGCATCATTGTAGCGCAGGCGGGCCTGCTCCACATCGTCCTCGGCGCGCTTGCGGGTGGGGTTATCGGCGGCCAGATCGCTGTAGCGCTGCAGAGTTTCCTCGCGGTCCTGCAATTCCTGCTGCAAGTCGGCAACCTCTTCGCGCAGGTCGTCAATCCGGTCACGGGTGGCGCGAGTATCCAGCCGGTCAAAAGCCTGCCAGGCCTGCACCGCCTCGCGTTCGGCTTCCAGCACCGCAACGCGCGCCTGTTCGGCTGCCAGCGCGGCTTTCTCGTTGAGCGTATCCAGCGCCTGCTGAGCTGCCAGCAGTTCGGCTTTGGCCTGCGCCAGCGCGGCCTGCGCCTGTGCGCTTTCCGAAAGACGCGCCAGCACCTGCCCGGCCTGCACCGGTTCTCCCTCGCTGACCAGTACTTCTGCCAATGTGCCGGCGGTATTGAAAAAGAGCAGCGCCTCATCGCGCGGCACAATGCGCGCCTCGGCAATCACCCCGCCGCGGTTATCCACCGGCGGCAGCGGTGCGGGGGTTGGGGTTGGCGCAAACACCGATTGCACTGCCGAACAGCCGCTGGTCAATCCCAGCAGGATCATCATCAAAGCCATCAGCCATTTGGATTTCATCTCGAACCTCCCAGCAGGATTATTCATAAGCCAGCACCTCACGGATGGTCAGGCGGG
>NZ_DAOUBL010000396.1:0-10340 GCF_034432615.1 Bellilinea sp.
GATGCAGCAAGGGGATTATCCACCAGTGGAGGTTTCATGAACATCGGTTACCAGAGCAATATCATGCGGATAATCTCGCAAGAGGGGGTTGACCCAGCCTACCGCCGCGACCGGTTCGCTGCCGGCATTGCGCGAATTACTGCAGTGATTTTTGGCTTGGCAAGCGTTATCTTCCTGCTTACTTCCTTCGATAAGCCTTACTGGCAAATTTTCACGCTCGCATTTTTTAGCGCAGCGGGTTTCCTGGCATCATTGTTTTCTGCCACTTTTCCAGAGAGAAACGTAGCCGAAAAACGTGCCTACCTGCTTTCGCCAATCATTTCAATTGTTGCAATCGCTTTTAGCGCGCTGATCACCGGTGTAGCCTTACCGCTTGCCATTTTGCTGTTTCTGGTTTTGACACTTCTGGTTACCGGTGCATTGGAAGGTCAACGCCGGGATACAGGTATTTCGCTGGCATTCTTTTCAGCGCTGGCAGTGGTCATAGCCGGTAATTTTTCACCTCTCTCCCAAATCAGGCTGCCCCAGGTGGAATTGTACCTACCGGTGATGCTGGGCATCTTGTTGATGGTTTATATTATCCTGTTGATGTTGGAAGTTTTATCTGCAACACTGCGCATTAAACTGCTAACCATCTCTCTTGCCATTGCCATTGTCCCCTTACTGGTCATCTCCATCATCAATTCGCGTTTTTTCCAGGACGCTCTTCGTAATCAAACCAATCAGGTTCTTTTACTGGCAGCCCAGCAAACAGCTTCAAAGGTTGATACATTTTTTGAAGAAAATAAACAGTCCATCAGTAGCGAGGCATCGCTGGCAGTTTTTTCGAATTACCTTTCGCTTTCACCCGTCTACCGCGCCAACAGTCCACAGGAAGTGGCTGCAAGTCTGACACTACGGTCCTTATCTTCTCGCCAGCAGCGTTATCTGCGTTCCTACGGCTTGATTGATTTGGAAGGCAAATCTGTTTTGGATATCAACCCTCTTCAAGTTGGTCAGGACGAATCTCGATCCGAATACTTCACCCTGCCGGTGACCACCGGACAGGTTTACGCCTCACCGGTAATCTTTGACCAAAAGTATCTCAATGGATTTATCTACTTTTCCAGTCCCATCCGAAACCAGCGTCAGCAGGTTATTGGCGTTTTACGCGCAAAATTTGATGCCTTGATCCTGCAGGAATTGTTGCAACAAGAAGTTAATCTGGTGGGTGCCCGTTCCTATCCGATTTTGCTCGATGAGAATTATTTACGACTGGCAGATACCCTCATCCCGAACAACATTTACAAACTGATCATGCCGCTGCCATCGGACGTCATGGGAAAACTGATTCAATCAAATCGTGTCCCTAATTTACCCCTATACGCAATGAGCACCAATGATATTGCCCTTTCTGCTGGCCTGGAAAATTACCTCAACTCACCCTTTTTCAGTGCAGAATTTCATGCGGATGATCCCAACCACCCGGAAATTGGGGCAATTACCCGCCTGAAAACCAGGCCATGGTATCTGGTTTTTGTCCGAGAGCAGACCACTTTTGCCGGTCTGATCGCGCGGCAGGGCCGCTTATCTATCTTGATTTCCACGTTGATTGCCGGACTGGTAGGTTTAATTGCCAGCGTGGTTTCGGGTTCGTTCAGCCGCCCCATTGTTCGCTTGCAGCAAACTGCCGAGCTCATTTCCTCCGGTGAATTAGAGGCTCAGGCACAGGTTGAGACTGGTGATGAAATCGGGAAACTGGCTCAGGCGTTCAACTTCATGACCAACCAGTTGAAAAATTTGATCAACACCCTTGAGGACCGTGTGAGGGAAAGAACTCAGGAACTTGCCCAACAAAACGAAGCCCTGCTCTACCGTACCCGTCAGTTACAGACGGTATCCGATGTAGCACGAGGCATCGTTTCAACTCAAAAACTGGAAAGTCTGCTCAATCAACTTACCATCCTGATCAGTGAGCGGTTCGGCTTCTACCATGTAGGTGTTTTTCTGCTGGATGAACAAAAGGAATACGCGGTTCTGCGAGCCGCCAACTCGGAAGGCGGTAAACGCATGCTCGCCCGTCAGCACCGCCTCAAAGTCGGTCAGGTTGGTATTGTTGGTTATGTAACGGGTTCCGGTGAAGCGCGTATCGCCACCGACGTTGGGAAGGATGCCGTTTTCTTTAACAATCCTGACCTGCCCGAAACCCGTTCCGAGATGGCTTTGCCGCTCAAAGCAAATAACGAAGTCATCGGCGCTCTGGATGTACAAAGCACAATCCCCAATGCCTTTACTCAGGAAGATATCGAGCTATTCAGCATCCTGGCTGACCAGATTGCCATCGCAATTCTCAACAACCGGCTTTATACCGAGACGCTGCAAGCCCTCGAAGAATCTCAGCGCGTTCACCGGCTTTACCTGCAGCAGGAGTGGAGCAAAGAAGCCAGCCAACGACCGGTAATCGGCTATCGTGCAACAGCACACGGGTTGATTGCTCTCGAAGAAATGCGAGAACAGGAAGTTTCCAGCGTTTTGCTTTCGGGAGATACGCTGGTTCGTCCGGCAAATGAAAATCAACCCGCTGCTCTGTCCGTTCCAGTCAGGCTAAGAGGTGAAACCGTTGGTGTAATTTATATTGAAGATGATCAAATTGCCGATCGGGTATGGAGTGATGAAGAAATCCGCTCCATACAAGCCGTTGCAGACCAGGTTGGGCTTGCATTGGAGAACGCACGCCTGTTAGAAAAGACCATCCGCCGCGCTGAGCGTGAGCGCCGCGTACTGGAGATCACAAGCAAGATTCGCTCAACCAATGACCCGAATATGATGATCGAAATTGCCATCCAGGAATTGAAGCGCACCTTGAACGCCAGCCATGCACAGGTCATCTGGAAGGGCAATGAAGATGCCACAAATCAACCCCAAGAAAGTGGGGATACTTCATCCCCGCAAAAACAGGATAATGGATCAAATGGTTCAGGCAGGAAGAGGCAGGAATGACATACTTTATTTCTATTACCAATGAAAAAGGTGGGGTTGCCAAAACCACCACAGCCCTTTCTCTCGGGGCTGCGCTGGTTGAAGCCGGCAAGCAGGTGCTGCTGGTCGATCTGGATTCTCAGGCCAATCTCACCCTGGCGCTGGGAGCAGACCCGCTAAATGGGCATGCAACCATTCTGAGTTCCGTTACCGACGGTTCCCCGCTTCATCAACTTTGGCGGGAAACCGGTATTCCAGGCCTCTATCTCATCCCCGCCAATCATGATTTGGGTTATATCGAACGGATTTTACCCGCTCGACCGGAATATGAGTTCACCCTCAAAAAAGCCTTTGCCGATGTCCCCCTCCCGTTTGATTATGTGTTGTTTGATTGTCCGCCATTTCTAGGGGCAATGGTAATCAATGCCCTGACCGCATCGCAATTGCTCATCATACCCACGCAAGCGGAGTACTTTTCGATATATGCCCTGAAAAACATGATGAGTCTGATCCGCCGTGTTCGCGCTCAAACCAACCCAACTCTTACATATCGGTTATTGCTGACCATGTTCGACCGCCGCAACCGCATTCACCGCACCCTCAGCGAGCAGCTGCGAGCCAATTTTGGCAATGGTGTTCTGGAAACTGTCATTATGGTAGATACCCGCCTGCGGGAAAGTTCGATTGCCGGACTGCCGATCATCTACCACGCCCCCAAAAGCCGTTCCGCCTTGCAATACCGTGAATTAGCACAGGAGATCCTGCAATATGTCGAAAAAGCAATTGCGCAACCGGCTTGAAAATCTCTTCGCCGATATCGCCGAAAATGTCACCGGGCAGCTCCCACCCCAAGCACCGTTGCTGCCAGAATTACCGCTGTGGAATTGGGAAACCGACGAAAACGGTTGTTATACCAGTTGCGAAGATACTTTACAGGCTTGTCTGGGATACTCCCCGGAAGAGGTGATCGGTCAACCATTTTCAAGTTTTGGGTTGAGCAGCGAATCCATATTCAGCCTGCAAAATGCGTTGAGCCAAAATCTCTTTCCGTTGGATATAAGCGTTGTATTTCTGGCAAAAAGCGGCAGCCCTGTACCTTCCCGTTTGACAATCTTTAAAAAATCTGTCAATAACGGGGAAAAGGCTGGTTATCGTGGTTTCAGTCAGCCGTTGGTGGATAGCAGACCGCCTGCCTCTTCACCTCAACAAAATCAAGTACTCGAACGAAGGCACACTTCCACACAAACAAAAACAGCGGAGAAGAAAGTTCCAGCGGCTCATCCTCAACCGAAAGTTAAGAAAGTTTCGCCTCCATCCGTTAAATCTCGCCCAAGATCTGTTCTCGAACATCCGGGAATTATCAGGATGCCGTTGCACAAGCGGCAACAGGAAATCGGCATCCTTGAAATTATGGCCGATGATCACGAACGCCGATGGAGCGAGGAAGAATTATTACTGGTTCAGGAAGTGGCCAACCAACTTGGTCTGGCAATGGAAAATGCCGAGCTGTACGCTGCTGTTCAACAAGAATTAAACGAAAGGGTGCGCGCCGAACAGGAAATTTTACGGCGCAACAAAGACCTTGCCGCTCTCAATGAAATCGGTCAGCAAATTTCCCGTTTGACCGATAAAGAGCAAATCATCGCCACCCTGCAACAAGCGCTTGTACAGTTAATGGGTTGCCGCAACCTGACCATCGCAATGCTGGAAGCCGACCAACACGCACTGACTTTCCCGGTACACACCATTGATTCACAATCTCAATCACTACCCGCCAGACCCCTAGGTCATGATCCCATCAGTTATGTCATCCGCAGCCGGGAAGTCCTGCGCATTAACCAGGATGTTGCAGGCACCTTTGCAGCAAAGGGAATCATCGCCGAACAACCCATCCCCGCAGCCTTGCTTGCCGTCCCTATGGTGACCGCAGAAAGAGCAATGGGGGTCATTTACCTGCAGGAATTTGATCCATCTGCTTTCTTTACCGAAATTCAGGCAGACCTTCTTTCAACCATTGCTTCGCAGGTTGCCATTGCCCTTGCTAACGCCAATCTCTTTCAAGAAGTTACCACCGCCCTGCAAGCCATTGAAAAACGCGAACGCTATCAGGCGAATGTTGCTCAGGCGGTTGCTACCCTGACCGAAAGCGGCGTTCGCGGCATTCCCAACATGCTGAGTTATCTGGGTGACGCTGCCCAATGCGATTATATTTACTTTGCCAGCGCCCGCGAAGATGAACAGGGGCTGCACTGGATCGCTACCGATCATTGGATTGCCCCTGAAATACGCCCCGGTTCAGAACTGGTTGTACGGCAGCCGCTTTCCGCTGCTTTGTTTCCCAACTGGGCAGCCACCCTCAAAGAAAAAGGCTGGTGTTTTGGACAACCGGAAGATTTCGAGGGGCGTGAACGCGAGTTTTTGCGTCAGCGCGGGATTCAGTCCATGCTGTTACTGGCAGTACCGGGCAACCGCGATATTCCCAGCTTCATCGCATTAGAGGAAAGAACCCCGCGACAGTGGAAAAATGATGAAATTGGCGTTCTTCAGGTGGCTGCAGATGCCTTAGCCAACACCTTTGTCCGTCAAGACTTGCTGGAACAACTGCGCTCCTCGCTGGATGAAACCGAAACACTTTATAAAATCAGTCATAATCTGGCTCTGGCGGGAGATTATCACGAAATGGTGCGGGCAATTGCCGGTGGGATCACTGACGAGAAGATCAACCGAATCGTGCTGGTTCTCTTTGAACAAACCGATCAATTGAGCAATCCTCAGCTGCGCATTGCTGCAACATGGCACTCAGGAAGAGGCACTCCTCCCCCGGCAATTGATTCAGAACTGGAATACGCTATTTTTAATCCATTGATTTTGATTGAAACCCCTGCTTTTTACAATGATATTTATGATCTGAACATTTTACCTGCTACGCGTTCTGCTTTGGAAGAATTGAAGGTGCGCTCCATTGCCGTATTACCGCTGTGGGCGGCCCGCAAACAATTGGGCGCACTGCTCTTTCTTTCAGAAGGGCTGCATTACTTCACCATCCGTGAAATGCGTACCTTCCCCCCCCTCGTGGATCAGATGGCAACCGCTATTGAAAACATGCGGCTTTTTGAACAAACCCAGGCGGCTCTGGCTGAAACTGAATTGTATTACCGCATTAGCAGCGGAATTGCACAGGCAGGGGATGCCAGCGATCTGGTAGATCTGGTGATGACTGAAATCCTCCCGGCTCAAGCAGAACGAGTAGCCATCATCCAGATTTACAACGATCAGGATGGCATTCCAGTCGAGTTTGAGATTGTTGCCAGTGCCTCAGTTGCCGGTTCATCGGAATTGACTGGAGTGCGTCAATCCGTCACCCATTTGTCGATACTTAAGGAATTACGCGAAGAACCCATCCTGTTGAATCATCTCGAAAACAGCAGACTTGACCCTGTTTCCAAACAAACCCTGATCCTGATGGGCGTAGCTGCTGGTATTTTTGTGCCGTTGTTCAGTGCAGGCAAAATTGTGGGTTTGCTGGCAGTTACTTCCAGTCAACCAGCCAGTTTCGACCTGGAAGAGGTGCGGGTATTGAATGTTGCCAGCAGTGGTGTAGCCGTAGCATTGGAAAGACAACGCCTGCTCAAAGAAGCCCAGCGCCGGGCTCTTGAACTTCAGGCCGCTGCCGAAATCGCCCGCGATACCACCAGCGTTCTTTCTCAGGATGAATTGCTGAACCGTATCGTAAATCTGCTTTGGGAGCGTTTTGGTTTTTACCATACCGCCATATTTCTGGTCAATGACGAAGGCACTCATGCCGTCATCCAACAGGCCAGTGGACACGGTGCGAAAGAAGTTCTGGAGAGCCGTCAAAAAATTGCGGTTGGATCGCGCTCCATCATTGGAAAGGTTACCGATACCGGTAGTCCCGTAATGGTCAACAATGTACTAGAAAGCCCAATTTACCTGCCCAATCCACATTTGCCGGATACCCGTTCGGAACTGGGTATTCCTCTGCGCATCGCCGACCGTGTCATCGGAGCACTGGATATTCAATCCAATCAACCGAATGCGTTTCAGGAAAATGAACTGGGGGTGTTCCAGATTCTGGCCGACCAGATTGCCGTGGCGATTGAAAACGCCCGCGCCTATGAACTGGCCCAAAAAGCCTATCAGGAGATGCGCGAGGTTGACCGCCTGAAGTCCCAATTCCTGGCGAATATGAGTCACGAATTGCGCACACCGTTGAACTCGATTATTGGCTTCTCACGGGTGATCCTCAAAGGCATTGATGGACCAATCAACGACCTTCAAAGGCAGGACCTCACCTCGATTTACAATTCCGGTCAGCATTTACTCGGTTTGATCAACGATGTGCTGGATCTTTCCAAGATCGAAGCCGGCAAAATGGAACTCCAATTTGAAGAAGTCAACATTGCCGATCTGGTCAACTCGGTCATGTCCACTGCTGTGGGGCTGGTAAAGGATAAACCCATCCAGTTGAAACACTTTGTGGAACCTGACTTGCCGACAGTCATTGCAGATAACACCCGCATCCGCCAGGTTCTGCTCAATTTCATATCCAATGCCGCCAAATTCACAGATGCCGGTTCGATCACGGTTGAAGCCAAAAAGTCCTTCAGCCCCGACAATAAACCCGAAGTCATGGTGGTGGTTACGGATACGGGTCAGGGAATTGATGAAAAGGGCCGAGAAAAACTGTTTCTGCCCTTCTCTCAGGTGGATGATTCGCCAACCCGCAAAACTGGCGGTACCGGCTTGGGTCTTTCCATTTCCCGTTCCTTCATCGAACTACACGGCGGCCGAATCGGCCTTTTGTGGAGTGAGATCGGTAAAGGAAGCGCATTTTTCTTCACCCTGCCCGTTCAACAGCCAGCGAAACAGACCAGTGATCTGAAATCGGATGAAATTCTTTCCAAAACCGAAAAAGTGATCCTGGCAATTGATGACGATGTACAAGTCATCAAATTATACGAACGCTTCTTGAAAACCAGCGGTTATAAAGTGGTTGCCCTTACCCAACCCAAGCTCGCGGTTGAAAGAGCAAAGTCCCTGAAACCTTTTGCAATAACTCTCGATGTGATGATGCCGGAAGTGGATGGATGGCAGGTCATTCATGCCCTGAAAAACGACCCCCAAACGCGGGATATTCCGGTGATTATTTGCAGTATTCTGGAAGAAGAAGAAAAGGGATTTAGCTTAGGTGCAGCCGACTATCTGGTAAAACCCTTCTTGCAAGAAGATCTGGTCAATGCGGTTTACCGGTTGAATCGTCAGAACCGCATTCATCGCATTCTGGTTGTGGACGATTCGCTCGAAGATCAGCGTTTAATTCAGAAAACGCTTGCGGAGAACAAAAATTTCGAGATCTTTGCCGCCTTCGATGGCGAAAAAGCCCTGCAAATGATTCAATCCATCATACCGGATGCAGTCATCCTGGATCTCTTCATGCCGGGACTGGATGGCTTTCAGTTGCTGGAAAAAATCCGCACCGACAATGAATTCCGAAATATCCCAATTATTATCCTTACAGGTGCCGACCTGACCCCTGAGCAGCATCACCAGTTAGCCAGTTTCAGCCAGAACATGCTGAATAAAAGCTTCCTGCGCGAAAAAGACCTGCTGAACCATATTGAACAGGCTCTGCATCGCATACAGGCTTAATTTAAAGTGAGGTTTACCCGTTGATGAGTTTATCTTGTGTCGTAGAATGTCTGGATTGCGGTCACCATTCCCCTTTTTCCCCAATTCAATCCACCTGCCCAAACTGCAGTAGTGTCTGGCGAAGAGCAGTTTATGATTATGAGTCAATCGCCAAAACCCTGCCAAACGTAATTACCCGCCGTCCCTTTAACATTTGGCGCTACCGTGAATTACTCCCCGTTCTCAACCCTAACCCTGACCTGTGCCTGAATGAGGGAGGTACTCCCCTGGTGCGGGCGTTAAATCTGGGGATGATTCTCAGTCACCCAAACCTTTACCTCAAAGATGAGCGGCAAGGCCCAACCGCCTCATTCAAAGACCGCCAGGCAGCCGTAACAATCTCTGCCCTGAAAGAAGCGGGGATTACAGAAGCGGTTATTGCCTCCACCGGCAATGTGGCAATCGCATATTCGGCTTATGCAGCCCGTGCCGGCATTAAACTCTGGGCATTTCTCACCAGTCTGGTACCGGCCGCTAAAATGCGCGAAGTAGCCCTTTATGGCACACAGGTGATCAAGGTCACCGGCTCTTACGATCAGGCAAAGCAGGTAGCGGCTGAGTTTGCCCACCAGCGGGGGTTATACCTGGATGCCGGCGCTAAAAGCATCACCAGCGTCGAATCCATGAAAACCATTGCTTTTGAAATTGCCGAGCAGTTTACCACCCAAAAAGGCAATTCACTGCAACCAACCAACGGTCTGACTGTTTTACCGTGGAAAACTCCCGATTGGTACATTCAATCCGTAAGCGGTGGAATGGGGCCTTTGGGTGTTTATAAAGGCTTTGAAGAACTTTACTGCATGGGAATCATCGAGCGCATTCCCAAAATTGCGGTCATTCAGGTGGAAGGCTGTGCCCCCATGGTTCACGCCTGGCGGCAGGGGTTGGATACTGCCGCCCCGGTGCGATCACCCCACACCCTGATTGCGACACTGGCAACCGGTGACCCCGGCCGCACCTACACCATCCTGCGAAATCATATCCTACAAACCGGGGGAACTTTTGAAATGGTCAGCGATCAGGAAGCCTTCCGCGCCATGCACTTTTTGGCAAAGATGGAAGGGCTTTCGGTAGAACCGGCAGCCGGTGTGGCAGTAGCAGGGTTGATTAAGCTGGTACGCGCCGGTCAAATTACCCCCCAGGAAAGTGTGGTCATCAATGTCAGCGGTCACACCATGCCAATTGAGCGCAACATTCTGGGCGAAGGCTGGTCGAAAGATGTTGTCCTGCCTTCGGAACAAATGGAGGAAAGCGCTGAAGAAGGTTTGCTGGCTGCCCTCAGCAAAGTTGCCATTGACCGCTTCCCGCGTATCGCCATCGTGGATGATAACCCGGACGTTCGCCGCCTCATTCGCAGAATATTGCAATCTCAGGGAGACTACGAACTACTTGAAGCCGGTAACGGCCTTGAAGCCGTTGAACTGATCCGTACTCAGCGGCCCAATCTGGTCATTCTGGATTTGATGATGCCGGAAATGGATGGATTTGCGGTGATGGAAGCCTTGAAGTCTGATCCCGGTACGGCGGAAATACCGATCATCGTCATTACCGCCAAAGAACTAAGCGCCGGAGAAAAAGAACGTTTACGCGGTCACATTCAAACACTGATGCAGAAAGGGGATTTTATGAGCGATGATTTATTGGATGAGGTGCGGGCATTTTTGAAGTGATCT
>NZ_DAOUBL010000397.1:0-3142 GCF_034432615.1 Bellilinea sp.
TTGCAAACGGTGATATCCTGTCCGTAATTTCAGTCAGGAGAAAAAAATGCCTTCTGTTCTCAAAACCAAATCTTACGCTCGAATTCCGGTTGTCTTCGACCTTCCTAATTTGATTGAGGTTCAGATCGATTCTTTTAAGCGTCTCAAGTCGGAGGGGTTGGCGGATTTATTCCATGAGATTTCCCCGATTGAGTCGTACAACAAAGGGATGAAGTTGTATTTTCCGAGCCGTTCTCCCGAATCGGAGCAATGGGGTTTGAAATTCTGGTTTGGCGAGCCCAAGCATTCGATTGAAGAATGCGTCGAGCGCGATTTGACCTATGCCAGCCCTTTGTATGTTTCGGTGCTGCTGGCAGGGCCAGATGTGCCGGAGCCAATTAAACAGGATATCTTCCTCGGCGATTTTCCGGAAATGACCGAGAAGGGTACTTTCATCATTAATGGTACAGAGCGGGTAGTCGTTTCGCAATTGATCCGTTCGCCGGGTGTATATTTTGAGGCGCCGGTTGATCGTGCTACCGGCCACCGATTGGCCATGGCCAAGTTGATTCCTGACCGTGGCGCATGGATGGAATTTGAAACCCGTAAGAACGACTATTTAATTCTCAAGTTTAATCGTAAGCGCACCGTGCCGATTACAATCTTCCTGCGCGCGCTGGCAGCGGTTTCGGACGGGTTGGGAGATTCACCCATCAAAACCGGTTCAGATGAAGAAATCATTGCCCTCTTCCAGGATGTGGATAACAACCCGGAGCGTTTGTTCATCGCTTCAACGATACGGCAGGAGCCGCCCTGGGACTTGAGTGGTGGTTTGACCATCGGCGAAGCAGCGCTGATTGAGTTTTTCAAGCGTATGCGACCGGGCGACCCGGCAACTCTGGAAAATGCCCGTGAATTTCTGGAAGAACAGTTGTTTGACCAGCGTCACTATGATCTGGAAAAGGTTGGGCGCTACAAACTCAATCAGAAACTGGATCTGATGGACAGGATTCCGATGAACCACCGCACTGTAACGGCCTGGGATGTGGTCTATCTGGTGCGGCGGATGATCATGATCAACAACGAAAAAGAAGACAAGGATGACATTGATCACCTTGGTAACCGGCGTGTAAAAACGGTTGGCGAGTTAATTCAAAACAAACTGCGGGTTGGGCTGCGCCGAATGGAACGGGTCATCAAAGAACGTATGTCCATTCGTGATCAGGATCAAACCTCGCCCGTGAGTCTGGTCAATATTCGCCCGGTGGTGGCGGCGTTACGTGAATTTTTCGGCTCAAGTCAGTTGTCTCAATTCATGGATCAGACAAACCCGCTGGCTGAACTGCGCCATAAACGCACCCTTTCAGCCCTGGGGCCAGGTGGTCTGCGCCGTGAACGGGCAGGTTTCGATGTGCGCGATGTGCATCACTCGCATTATGGGCGCATTTGCCCGATTGAAACTCCCGAAGGTCCCAACATTGGTTTGATTGGGCGTCTGGCGAGTTATGCGCGTGTCAATGAATATGGTTTCATCGAAACCCCTTACCGCAGGGTTGTCAAAGCGCTTTCGTCCAATGATCCGCAGCTGGTTGGCAGAAAACTGGCAGAAAATCTGACAGATCCACAGACGGGTGAGGTGATCCTGCGGCAGGGTGATCGGGTTACCCCGGAAGTCTTGCCGTCAATTCAAAAGCTGAATCGTTCGACGATTTTTGTGGTGCCATTCGTGTCGGAAGAGGTGGAGTATCTTTCCGCTGATGCAGAGGATAAATTCGTGATTGCGCAGGCAAACACGCCGCTGAATGAGCACAACGAATTTACCGAAACCCGCATCATGTGCCGGCACCACTCGGATTTCCGCATGTCCTCGCCGGAAGCAGTCAATTACATGGACGTTGCTCCTCATCAGGTGGTGGGTATCAGTGCATCTTTGATTCCTTTCCTGGAACATGATGATGCCAACCGCGCTTTGATGGGTTCCAACATGCAGGCGCAAGCGGTGCCGCTTGTCCAGCCGGATATTCCCATCATTTCGACCGGCATGGAAGCGTTTGCTGCGCTGGATTCGGGTCAGGTGTTGATTGCAGAAGAGGATGGGGATGTGGTATCGGTCACCGGCCGACAAATTGTTGTGCGGAGCGAATCGGGTTTGCGTACCTACAACTTGCGCAAATATCAGCGTTCCAATCAATCCACTTGTATTGATCAGCGACCGGCGGTGGTCAAGGGTCAACGGGTGCGCAAGGGAGATGTGCTTGCCGATTCCTCCTCAACCGTGAACGGGAATCTGGCACTGGGACAGAATGTGGTTGTGGCATTCCTTTCCTGGGAAGGCGGTAACTTTGAGGATGCGATTCTGATCTCCGAAAAACTGGTACAAGATGACCGTTTTACATCTGTCCATATTGAAAAATACGAGGTAGAAGCGCGGGATACGAAACTCGGCCCGGAGGAAATCACGCGGGATATTCCGAATGTGGGTGAGGACGCCATTAAGGATCTCGACGAACACGGAATCATCCGCATTGGTGCAGAGGTCGGCCCGAACGATATTCTGGTAGGCAAGATTACACCGAAGGGCGAAAAAGAACTGACCCCCGAGGAACGCTTACTACGGGCGATTTTTGGTGAAAAATCGCGTGATGTCAAGGATACCTCCCTGCGGATGCCGCACGGTGAACGTGGCAAGGTTGTGGATGTCAAGGTGTTTACCCGTGAAGAAAACAGTGATCTTTCCGCCGGGGTGGATATGATGGTGCGTGTTTCGGTCGCGCAGCGGCGCAAGATCACGGCGGGTGATAAAATGGCCGGCCGTCATGGGAACAAAGGCGTGGTTTCGCGGGTAGTACCTGTGGAAAACATGCCGTTCCTGGAAGATGGCACTCCGGTTGACATTATTCTGAATCCGCTGGGTGTGCCTGGCCGTATGAATATCGGTCAGGTGCTGGAAACACACCTGGGCTGGGCGGCGCAGCGTTTGGGCTTCCGGGCGATTACGCCGGTGTTTGACGGGGCGAATGAAAAAGAAATTGAAGCCGAACTTGCCCGGGCATGGATCATAGACCACGCATGGAAGGAAGCCGGCGAACGAGCCTGGCAGTGGCTCAAAGAACAGACTTACGACCGTCAAAGCATCCGCGATGATGATGAAGTCCGGCTGCTG
>NZ_DAOUBL010000398.1:0-8035 GCF_034432615.1 Bellilinea sp.
GTGCGCGATGAGGTTTTGCTGCCAATTGACGACCTGATGGCAAAGGAAGGCGTCAAACGCGATGATTTCATCCCCTCTTTGATTGATGCCTTCTCTGAGGGTGGTGTTACCTACGGTATCCCCAAAGACTTCAACACGCTGGGTTTGTTCTACAACAAAGATCTGTTTGCCAAGGCGGGCATTGCCGAACCCACCGATGATTGGACGTGGGATGACTTGAAGGCGGCTGCCGAAGCGCTTTCCGATCCCGCTAATAACATCTACGGGCTGGGTGTGCCGGCCGATCCGGGCCGCTTCCCAATCTTTGTCTTCCAGAACGGCGGCTCCATTATGACCGAGGATTACAGCGACACCCTGCTCGACTCGCCGGCCGCGGTTGAAGCAGCCACTTTCTACACCGACTTCCGCAAGAATCAGATCGGCGCCATTCCGGCGGATGTTGGCGAAGGCTGGCAGGGGACGGTGTTTGGCAAGGGGCAGTTCGCCATGGTATATGAAGGCGGCTGGTTGATTCCCTACCTCAAGCAGCAATTCCCCAACACCAACTACGGTGTGGTCACCCCACCGGCTGGCCCGAAAGGTGAAGGCAATTTGATCTTCACGGTTGCCTACGTCATCTCGCGCAACAGCAAGAATCCGGAAGCAGCCATGCGGGTCATCAATTATCTGACCAGCGAAAAGGCACAAAACAAAGTTTTGGAAAGCGGTTTTGCCCTGCCTACCCGCCTGTCCCTGCAGAACAGCGACTTCCTGAAGACGAATCCGGCATCCAGCGCCATCTTCCGCGGAGCGCTGCAAGGTGCACGGCCGTTTGTATGGGGTCTGGTTGGCTCGGATGTCAACGAACAGATGGGTAAAGCGTTGGAACGCATCTATCTCGAAAATCAAGCGGTAGATGCTTCGCTGAAACAGGCGGCGCAGGTGATCCGCCAAAAAATTGCCGAAGTGAAGTAAAGCGGTCGTGCTGGAGAGGGTCAGCCCAGCAGCGGCTGACCCTCTCCGTGAAATAATGGAGGATGGAGGAATGACACAGACAGTTTCCAATCGTCCGGCGGGTTTATTTCGGCGCAAAGATAACCCGGAAAAACGAAAAAAACGCAGCGAAGCCCTCACCGCCTATATTTTTCTATTGCCGTATTTGTTCATCTTTTTCACTTTTACAATTTTCTCGATAGGTTACGCCTTTTATCTGTCTTTTACCCGCTATAACCTGCTGCGTCCGCCGGAGTGGTGGGGACTGGAAGGCTACCGCCGGGTCTTGTGCCTGGAGGCTCTCATGCCGCGCGGCGAGGATGCGCCGCCATTGGCGTGTGATGACCTATTTATCAAGAAGGCACTGCCCAACACCGTCAAGTACACCTTGATTGTGGTGCCAACCCAAACCGTATTGAGCCTGATTCTGGCGTTTGCCATGGATCAAAAACTGCGCTTTCGGCGCCTCTTCCGCACCATTTACTATCTACCCTCCGTGACTTCTTCGGTAGTCATCTCCCTGATTTTTGTATGGTTATTCAGCCCGCTGGGGATTGTCAATCAGATATTTAACCTCAATATCAACTGGTTGAACGATCCACGCTATGCCTTTTACACCATCATGATTTTGAATGTGTTCACCACTAGCGGCACGTTGATGCTCATCTTTCTGGCCGGCCTGCAGGACATTCCCACTGCAATTTATGAGGCAGCCTCGATTGACGGCGCCAATAAGTTCCAAACCTTGCGCTTCATCACCATCCCCATGCTGCGCCCGGTGGTGTTCTTCGTGGTGACGGTTGGCTTGATCGGATGTTTTCAGGTGTTTGACCAGATTTATGTGATGACTTCCGGGGGGCCGCTGGATTCGACCACCACGGTTGCCTATTTGATTTACAAGTGGGCCTTCCGGGATACAACGGTCAAGATGGGGCAGGCGGCCGCCCTGTCCTTTATTCTGGCGCTGATTATTCTGGTGTTCACCCTCATTCAGCGGCGGATTATCGAAGGAAGCGGCAGCGTTGGTTCGGCATGAGCGAGGTGAAAGAATGGCTACGATAACTCAAACCATTTCCAAAAAAGAATCCTTTTCCGATAAACTCATCGCGCTTTTAGACCGCCTCAAAACCCCCATCTTCTATGTGATTTTGATCAGTTGGGCCATTTTGTGCCTTGCGCCATTGTATTTCACGCTTATTTTCAGCCTCAAACCGGTTGCCAATGTGTACGATCCGCCCCTGTTCTGGCCGATTCCGTTCAGCCTGGAAAACTTCCGTGATGTGATTGGGGCTTTGCCGCTGTTTCCGCGCTGGCTGCTCAACAGTACCATCATCTCGATTGTGGTGACGGTGGCGCGTGTCCTGTTTTGCGCCATGGCAGGCTATGCTTTTGCCCGCATGGAGTTTCCGCTGAAGAAGTTTTTGTTCACCGCCTTGCTGATTTCGATGATGATTCCCGGCCAGGTAACCCTGATTCCGAACTTCCTCGTGGTTGGCCCGGGTATCATTCGCGGCGGATTGAAAATCGGCGATGTTACCATCCCTACCGGTTTTGGTTTGATGGACAATCTGGGCGGCGTCATTTTGCCCGGGATTGTGGCGGCTTTTGGCATCTTTATGATGACCCAATTTTACAAGAGCATCCCCAAGGAACTGGAAGAAGCGGCGATGATTGATGGGTTGGGGCGGTTCGGCATCTTCTTCCGTATTGTTTTACCCATCAGCACCACACAACTGCTGACTCTGGCGCTGCTGACCTTTCAGGGTGAATGGAACAACTTTATGTGGCCGTTGACCATTCTGCGCACGCCGGAAAACTTTACCCTGCCCATCGGGCTGAACTGGTTCCGCGGCGAATACTACACCCTGATTTCCAAGGTGCTGGCAGGTTCACTGTTCAACACCCTGCCGATTCTGATCATCTTCTTCATCTTCCAGCGCTACTTCACCCAGAGCATTGCCGGTACGGGGTTGAAAGAGGGCTGAGACTGAATACTGTTGCACATAGAGGGTTCATTTTATGCTGAATGATCGTAACTGGTTAATCACTGAAACTTGCTTTGACCTTGCCCGCCAGAATCATGCCGAAACAATTTTTACGATTGGGAATGGCTATCTCGGCACTCGTGGAGCGCATGAAGAGCGCTACCCCGGCGAGGAACGCACCACCTTCATTCATGGGGTCTTCGATGATGTACCCATCGTATTTACCGAGCTGGTCAACGCGCCGGATTGGCTTGACCTCAACCTGTGGTTGGGAGGGGAGCCGTTCCGGTTAACCGAGGGTGAAATTCTGGTCTATCAGCGCCAGCTGGATTTACGCACCGGTAGGTTGAGCCGTCGGGTGGAGTGGCGCAGCCCACAGGGGATGCTCTGGCAATTGGCCTTTGAACGGTTTGCCAGTCTGGCAAACCCCCATCTGTTGTGTCAGCGGGTCACGATTAAGGCGTTAGAGAATACTAACCTTGAAGCGCGTACGACCTTGAGTGGTGAAACGGATAACCTGAATTACAAACACTGGGACTGGATCGGGCAGGGATTTGGGCAGAACAGCGCATGGCTTCATCTGCGCACCCGTTCTTCTGGAATTGAACTGGGGGCTGCGACACGCCTCGTCGTCAGCGGCGGAGGTAATCTTCAGCAATCCGCCTGGGATACCCGTAACGCACCAACCCTGGTGGTAACCACGCAACTGAAAAGCGGCGAGATTGTCGAGATCGAGAAGATAACCGCGTTTTATACCTCACGTGAAACCAACGACCCTCAGGGAACTGCCCGGCGGGCTTTGGAGACCGTTCCAAAACGAGCGTGGAAGGGATTATGGGAGAGTCACGCCCGCGCATGGCAGCGTGAGTGGGAGCGCTGTGATGTCTTGATTGAAGGAGATGATCGCGCTCATCTGGCAGTGCGATTCAGCCTCTTCCAATTGCTGGCCGCGGCCCCCCGTCAGGACGAACGGGTAAGCATCGGGGCTAAAGCACTCTCCGGTTATGGTTACCGCGGGCATGTATTTTGGGATACGGAAATTTTCATGCTGCCTTTCTTCACTTATACCCGGCCGGAGATTGCCCGTAATTTACTCTCGTACCGTTACCACACCCTGGAAGGGGCGCGTAAAAAAGCCCGTGAAAATGGTTATAAAGGGGCTCAATACGCATGGGAAAGCGCGGCCACCGGCGAAGAGGTAACTCCCACCTGGGTGCCGCATCCTAGCGACCGAACCCAACTCATTCGCATCTGGACCGGCGATATTCAAATTCACATTTCGGCGGATGTGTGTTACGCCATCTGGCAGTACTGGCAGGCAACCGGCGATGATGACTTTATGATTCATCGCGGAGCGGAGATTTTTCTGGATGTTGCCCGTTTTTGGGCCAGCCGGGCGGAATGGAATGCCGAAACCGGCTGTTACGAATTTACCGATGTCATCGGCCCGGATGAATACCATGACCATGTGGATAACAACGCCTATACCAATGCGCTGGCACGCTGGCAGTTGAAAACCGCGCTCCAGGTACTGGCATGGCTGGAAAGCCATCAACCGCAAAAGGCTGCCCAGCTCCGCGACCAGCTGGAACTGGATGAAAACGAACTGGCGCACTGGCAGGAAGTGGCAGAAAAAATTTACTGGCAGGAAGATGCTCAGACCGGTCTGGTGGAACAGTTTGAAGGGTATTTTCAACGCAAGCAAATTGATTTGCAGGCTTTGGAACCGCGTACTCAATCCATTCAATCCCTGCTGGGTATCGAAGGCGCCAGCGAAGCCAATATTCTCAAACAGCCGGATGTGGTCATGCTGGCCTATTTACTGCCGGAACTGTTCGATGAAAACAAGCTGCGGGCAAATTACGAGTACTACAACGCAAGGACGGATCATACCTTTGGTTCTTCACTGGGGCCGGCAATCCATGCGATTATTGCCTGCCGGGTAGGAAAACCCGAGGAAGCCTATGAGCATTTCATGCGCGCTGCGCTGGCCGATCTTGAGGATGTGCGCGGCAACGCCCATGATGGAATTCACGCGGCTTCAGCGGGGGGCATCTGGCAGGCAATTGTATTTGGCTTTGGCGGGTTGAAATTGGGAGAGAACGACTGGAACACTCAACCCTGTCTACCGACGCACTGGAAGCGGCTGGCTTTTCGGTTGAAATATCGCGGTCAAACACTGGAAATTGACCTGTTCAATTCATCGGGGAAGGCGGGTGAGGAATGATACGCGCTTTTCTATTCGATCTCGATGGCGTATTGACCGACACATCCGAGTTCCATTACCTTGGGTGGAAGCGGTTGGCGGATGAATTGGGTCTGTCGTTTGACCGTCAGAAAAACGAGGCTCTGCGGGGAGTTTCGCGCCGCGAATCGCTGTTGTTGCTGCTGAACGGCCGTCCGGCAACGGAAGAGGAAATGAACGAGTGGATGGAACGGAAAAACCGGTACTACATTGAGTATGTTTCCCGTATGACGCCGGAGAACCTGCTGCCGGGGGCGTTGGAACTGCTGAAAGAACTGCATCAGGCCGGCTACAAGGTGGCGATTGTGTCTTCCAGCAAAAACACGCCGCTGGTACTGGAGCGTTTGCAAATTGGGGAGTGGCTGGATGCGGTGGTGGATGGCAATGCCGCCGCACGCAGCAAACCGGCCCCGGATTTGTTTCTGCTGGCTGCTGAGCGTTTGGGGGTATCACCGGAGGAATGTCTGGTGGTTGAGGATGCCGAAGCGGGGATTGCTGCCGGAAAAGCAGCCGGGATGTGCACGCTTGGGCTTGGGCCGAGCGAGCGGGTTGGCTCTGCCGATTATCAACTGCCTGATTTGGCAGGGGTAACGCTTGGCCGGTTGCGGGAATTAATCCCAGACCTGTAAAAAAAGCCTCCCGCCGAATCCGGCGGGAGGCTGCCTTCACCCTTCAGGGGAGGAAGGTGAAGGTGGAGATAACTACTTCGTATAGCCGATTGAAATCGGATTCGACACTGGACTCATCAAGGGGGAAAAAGATTAATTGATAGAAGCGGGCGTTGTGCAGCGCAAACACCATGCGGGAACTTAACCGCCCGGGTATGGGTTCCAGGACATGAGCAGGTTGACCATCCAGCGTGATTTGGGTTTGGCGCAGGCTTACCGGTGATTGGGATCCCTCAAACTGTTTCCGGAAGTCGCTGACCAGTTGATCTAAGGTTACCTCGGCGGTTGCCGGCCCGCTGAATATATCCAGACGGGCAACCACTTCTTCCGGATTGGCGGGATTTTCAGGTTGTGCAGTAATGGCGGTTAATCCGTGCGGGTCGGTGATGAAGTCGGCCGGGTAGGCAAAGCAATAAGCGTTCACCAAATCCACATAGGTTTTCATGCCTTCTTGCTGACATCTGGCAGGAAGTTTTATATCCACTTCACGGGGAAATTGAGGGTTCAATTCCCGGTTGATTCGCACCGTGTTGCCATTCTGGTCGGTACGGACTTCATAAGTCTGGCCGTTGACTTCAATCAGCAGGCGGTAGCCGGGAGTGATGACTTGAATGCACATCTCATCGGGAGAAGCCAAACCCAGGCAGCCATCCGGCCATTCAACGGGAGCGATTTCCAGCAAGCGGATTTCATCTGGTAAAACCCCCAGCTGTTCGGCGATCAATGGGCGAACCTTTTCAATAACCATGTCAACCTCTCCTTGGGGAATGGTGATACTGATCGTTGGCAGGGGGAGGATTTCTTCTACGGTAGGGAGCGGAGTGTTTTCAGCGACGGGCAGTTGGATAGGTTCAGTAGTCGGAACAGGCTGTTCAGGCAGGGGATCAACCGGCGTACAAGCGGCGAGAAGGATCAAACCGCCCAAAAGGATGGGAAGAATCCATTTTCGAATCATGGTCATCTACCTCCAACTCTTTAATCCAGTCTGCCTAATCTCTATTTATTCTTAGGACGCCGGCAGGCGAAAAAACGTTCCCCAAAGGATAACTGGAAAATTCCGCATAATTTCTATGAATTTTTTCTTATATATTGACAAAAATCGCCTTATTGGGTATATATAGCCCGTCCCAACCCAACCTACACCATTCAAGGAGTTGTTAAGTGAATCAAAACCGTTACTGGTGGATTCTGCCCCTTGTGGCAGTATTGTTGACCGGTTGTGCCTCTCTGTCCGCTTCATCTCAGGCGCAGGATGCCGGCCGGCTGGTGATTTACTCCGGGCGTAGCGAAAGTCTGGTTGCGCCGATTATTGAACAGTTTTCGCAGGCAAGCGGTGTAAAGGTGGAAGTGCGTTATGGTAACACCGCCGAACTGGCTGCAACCCTGCTGGAGGAAGGAAAAAATTCACCGGCAGATGTATTTTATGCCCAGGACCCGGGTGGCCTGGGAGCAATAGCCAATGCCGGTTTGCTGGCGGCATTGCCCGAAGACACCTTAGCGAAGGTGGAGAGCCGTTTCCGCTCTTCTCAGGGTTTGTGGGTCGGTATCTCCGGAAGGGCGCGGGTCGTCGTATATAACACCCAGCGCTTAAAGGCAGAGGATTTACCGGATGATTTATTCGGCTTCACTGACCCGCGCTGGAAAGGAAAAATCGGCTGGGCGCCGACCAATGCCTCATTCCAGGCGATGGTAACTGCCATGCGAAAAGAATGGGGAGAGGAAAAAACAAAAGCATGGCTGGATGGAATTGTCGCAAATCAGCCGGTTGTCTTTGAAGGCAATATGCCGATTGTTGCCGCAGTTGGCAGCGGAGAAATTGAAGTGGGTTTTGTTAACCACTATTATCTCTACCGCTTTCTCAAAGAACAGGGCGAAGCCTTCCCGGCCCGCAATCATTTTATGAACAATGGCGGCCCCGATTCGCTGGTGATGGTTTCCGGCATTGGGCGGCTGGCATCCGGCAAGAATGAGGAAAATGCGTTGAAATTCATCAACTTCCTGCTCTCGCCGGTGGCGCAACAGTACTTTGCCGGACAGACCTACGAATATCCGCTGGTGGCGGGTGTGCAAACCATGGCGGACTTACCTCCCTTGGAGAGTTTGAACGCTTCCGATCTCACAGCGGAACAACTGGCAGATTTAGAAGGCACATTGAACTTGCTGCG
>NZ_DAOUBL010000399.1:0-14789 GCF_034432615.1 Bellilinea sp.
GTTACACCCACCACGGCCTTCCGCATTGGCGAACACCGTGATGACCCGTTGGCCATGTATCTGGAAGATGTTTTCACCCTGCCCACCAACCTGGCCGGGGTGCCGGGGCTGGCCTTTCCGGTTGGTTTTGACCGGCAGGATTTGCCGATTGGTATGCAGCTCATGGCTCCCCATTTTCAGGAAGAAATCCTCTTTTCGGTTGCACATCTCTATCAACAGCACACCCGCTGGCATTTGCACACCCCAGCGCTGGCATAACCAACACCGGCAGGCTATCACACCTGCCGGTGTTTGAGGATGTTAATCCGCCGTACAATCAGGGCTTCCCCTGGCCCGGATTCACCGGCGGCTGTTTGTCTTTGGGAGGCTTATTCAAACCGGGTGGGGTAACTTTCTTGCCCGGATTTTCATCTGCCGGTTTTCCACCGCCGGCCGGCGGTTGTGCACCGGGTTTATTCATCGTGTCCGGGCTGGGAGTGGTTTCCGGTGTCAGTACTGGCTCTTCACCTTCGGTTGGCGGTGTCTTTCGGCTTTTGCCAATCCAACCCATCTCCTGCCAGACCTTACCCCAACCACCCTGTTCCTGCTTCATGGCAAAGAATTGATCGGCAGGTAAGCCGGATTTCTGGCTGGCCTGCAGGGCTAACATGATCTCGCCCATCCCATACCCGCGACAGAACCAGCCCATCACCTGCTCGTATGTCACACCGTATTCCATTGCCAGTTTCGCACCAACCGGATGCTGTTTTGTAAGGTCGGTGCAGTAGTTACCCTGATTGACCTGCTCAGGGGCCGGGGTGATGGTAACGCTGGGGGTGGGGGTTTCTGTGACCTCAGCCGGAGTTTCCTCAGCCGGCAGTGTGGGTGTAGGCAGGGGTTCAACCGGTTGTTCCAGCATGGCCAGATGACGCCAGACTTCGCCCCAACCGCCCAGTTCTACTTTGAGCAGCAAAATTTCCTCGGCGCTCAATTCGCTATGCTGACTGGCTTGCAGAGCAAGAACGATCTCCCCAAAACCAAAGCCCTGACAGAACCAGCCCATCACCGTTTCGTATGGAACACGGTAGGCGGCCGCCAATTTTACACCAATCGGATGAGTCTGATTGGTACAGCCGGTCAGCAGAGGCTCGCTGATGGGAGGTTCTTCTCCTTCAACCGGCTGAGTTTCAGGGGTTTCCTCTTCCAGGCTCTGCTCGAGCGCGCTCAGTTGATCGGTCGGGAGTTGATCCAGCAGTGCTGTCATCGTGTCTACCTGGCGGACAATTAATTCAGCCGGGTTATCGGTCCGATTGTCAATCAGCGCTCCCGTCACGCTCACCTTTTCCAATACCTGTCGAGTCAACTGCCAGTAACCGGCTACAACTTCAGGCAGATAGTCATAGGCTTGATTTTCAATCAACTTTCCGGCTTCCTCTAACCGGCGGTTGGCAAATTCCAACGCCAGTTGAGTTTGGGTTGGTTCACTGCTCACCACCAGGCGCAACGATTCGATTCCGGTTTTCAGGGGGTAGAGGGGACTGTCAGGCAAGGCCTGACTGGATGCCTGAACGGCGGCCCCCCCGCCAAACAGACTTGCCAGCAAAACCACAATCGCTATCCAGTTCATCACCATTCTCCTTGACCATTGCAGGGGTTGAGTGGAAATTTGCTTAACAAGACGAAACGGATTGCGATCCGTTACAACGGGGACATCGGCAAGCCGCGCTGTGAGGCGCGCCCGGGCTGAGCGGCGGAATGCTGCCCGAGGTTCGATCAATCCCGCCGAACGCACCTGCACAGCCATCCTCAGCAGGGCTTCCAATTCCTGCCGCTGAGCAGGGTGACGCTGCATACATTCTTCAATGCTCCACTGGCCGCTTTCTACGGCCTGCAGACATTCATCGAAAATTAATTCCAGATTTTCATCCATCCTGTTTCCCTCCTCCCAGCAGGGCTTGCAATTTTTTCAAAGCCCGAAACTGCAAAACCCTCACATGGCTTTCATTCAGGCCCAAAACCGCCGCTGTTTCGGCATGGCTGAGCTGGCTGACAAACCGGCATACCAGCACTTCCTGATCCTGCTCCTCCAGCCTGGCCATCGCTTCAACCAGCCAACGCCCATCCTCACGGTTCAGGAATGCCTGCTCGGGGTGGCTTTGTGCGTCCGTTGGTATCTCCAGCAACTCTAAAGGGGTGGAGTTCTTCCTCGTGCGCAGATAATCTACAACCAGATTGTGAGCGATGCGGTAAAGCCACGCTCGAAAAGACTGCACCTGCTTCTTCGGTAGATTTTCCCAGGCTTTGAGAAAAACCATCTCCGTTAAATCCTCCGCATCTAGTTCGCTGCCAACACGAAAATAGCAGTACCGGTAAATGGGCACCAGATAGCGTTCGTACAACATGCCATAGGCATCTTTGTCACCCGAGGAGGCTCGCTTCAGCAGGTCGTCGTCGCTGAGGAAGTGCGGCGCGGCTTTGGTCATAACCTGAAGTATATGACGAATCCAATTGTCAAACGTTACAGTCCCCCATCAAAATCATGGGCTTTCCCCCAACCAACCGCTCTGATTGGATTATTCAATCCGCTTGTGCATCACCCGGTAGATGTAAGCCAGTACTTCTGCCACCACCAGATACAATTCCGGCGGGATTTCTTCATCCAGATTAACCAGTGCCAGCGCCGCGCTGAGTTCGGCATCCTCATAAACCGGCACCTGATATTGCTGCGCCAGCGCAACAATTTGTTCGGCAATCTTGCCTCTGCCGCTGGCAACCACGCGCGGCGCCTGGTCGGTTTGCGGGTCGTACGTCAGGGCAGCCGCCGTCAGGCGGCGGGCTGCCGCCTTTTTCTCCCCACTGTAAAAGCGCACACGGCGGTTCACGGCTCATATCTCCAAATCAATCAATGCCAGCGAGGGACGCGCCGGAAGGGGACTTAGTGCGGCTGGCATAAAATCCACCCGGCCGACTTCTACACGGCTATCCTGCAATTGATAGCCCATCTGCCGCAGGGCTTCTTCCAGTGAAGGCATTTCGCTGCGCGTTTCGCTCAACCATTCGGCATCCGGCGCAGTGACAATCAACCGCATCTGCCTGCCGACCACCGAAAGCGCCACCTGGAAGACCTGACTTGGCCGAACTTCGACCTGAATGTTCAGGGTGGTATGCAGCGGGTCAATGTGTGCCGAATTGCCCTTCTCGCGGCGCGCCAGCCGCAGGCGCACCGGCAGAAACGGTTGATCTCCGCCTCCAACCGGGTTCGTCATCAGCATTCTGGCTTCAGCCCACACTCCCTGACCCGGTGGTACCTGCGGCGGCAGGTTCAGCAGTCCGTTCATGCGCGCCTGATCCATAAATCGCTGCACCTGATCGGCAATTTCACCCAGCCCGTTTTGGCGCAGTTGCGAAAGCAAACGCACGGCTTCCATCCAGCCCGTCGGGCTGCTCTGCCCTTCAAACACTCCGCCTTCCGCCAGCAGAATGTTCTCCAGCGACCTGCCGCTAAAGCGCACCGCCTCACGGATACGGCCGGCCAGCGTCTGAACGTCCGTACCGGCTGGCAGCAACAGGTGCTGAAAGAGATTCTGCAGGGTTTGCAGCAGGCGCGCCTGTTCCGCCGTTACAGACGGGTTGGAATGAGCTGCCTGCAAGCCGGCAAACAACTGCATCAACGCCTGAGGGTAAATAGAGCGGGCACGCAATGCCAGCGCGAGTGTTTCTTCATTCAGCGGCAGACCGGCGGCCAGCATGGCAGCAGCCATTTCGGCTTCGGCCTGTCCCCAATTTCCGCTGCCCAGAGCAGCCAGCATTTTTTGCAAGTTTTCCGGGTTGATTTCAAGGTGCTGCGCCAGGGCTGCCCTTGCCAGCAGCAACAACTCCGGGCGAACCGGTAAACCATATTCCTGCAGTATGCGCAGCGCCATCTCCTGCACCGGTAAACCCACCCCGCTGCCCGACGCACTGGGCTGGGGCGGATTGAAAATCTTCAGCGTGATCGCCTCCTGATCCATCGCCGTCACGATGAATTGAGCGACCCTCTTTCCCGCCAGTTGAGCGGCTTCCTGCTGGGAAACCAGACGCGCCACAATCGGGTGGCCGTCAATCGAAATGACCGCCTGCGTGCCGTTGATTTGCAGTATTTCAGCGGTCACGCGCTGAAACAGGCGCAATCCGCCTTCGGGCTGGGCGGTGCTGGGTGTCTGGCTGACGGGCAGCGGGGCCTGAATGTTCATGAAAGCCCACTCCTCTCAGGTGAGCGGCTGGCGCACCCGGCGTTACGGGTACGCCAGCCAAAAGAACAAACCATCAACGCTTGAGGTTGACCAGTTCCTGCAAAATTTCATCTGAGGTGGTAATCACCCGTGAGGAAGCCTGAAAACCGCGCTGTGCCAGAATCATGTTGGTAAATTCCTGCGCCATGTCCACATTAGAGGCTTCCAGATAACCGGCTGCCACCAATCCGCGCCCGCCGCTGCCGGGCAGGCCGATTTCGGGCTCGCCAGAGTTCAGCCCCTGCTGGAAACTGGTATGCCCCACATGAATCAGACCGGCCGGATTGTTGAAGCGCGCCAGCGCGATCTGGGCTACTTTTTCACGCATACCGTTGGAATAGACCAGGATGATCGCCCCATCGTTCGGTGAAATGTACACATCCGAAACGGTGCCGGTTGGCAGGCCGTCCTGACTTTGTACCGTGATGCTGCTGCTGCCGGAAAGCATGGTCGTAGAGGAGAGATTCAGGTTGAGGTTGTTGATCGGGTTAGCGCCCGGGCTGGCCGGGATGGAAACCGCCGTACCAACCGTGTTGCTGACATAATGCCCGTCACCATCGAACACCAGCGTGCCCTGACCGGCTGCCCCGGCTGGAGCAGTGACCTGCCACGTCCAGGTATTGGCAGCTGTGCGGGTGAATTGCACCGAAGCCGTGTGCAGCACACCCAGCGAGTCATACACCCCCATGGTGGTGGTAACCGATCCGCCAATGGCTGTGTCGGCGCTCAGGTTGCCGCCGTAGTTGACTGTGGCAGTCTGGCGCGCCAGCGTGCGGTTGGCGTTCAGGCGGATATCCCCAATTGGAATGTTGAAATCCAGGTTGCCGGCTGCATCCGCCTGCCAGCCCTGCAGCCGCAAACCGGTGGAGGAATTGACCAGATAACCCTCCGAATCCATGGCAATCGAGCCTTCGCGCGAGTAATTGCGCTGTGTGCCGCGCCCGTAGATGAAGAACCCATCCCCCTGCAGGGCTAAATCCATATTGCGGCCGGTGCTTTGCAGCATACCCTGCGTGAAGATGGGGGAGATGAAGCCCAACTGCAGGCCCAGCCCAATTTGAATCGGGTTGGTGCCGCCCAGCGTGGAACTGGGGCTGGCGCCGGGGTTCATCAACTGCGAAAATTGATCGTGGAACAGTACCCGGCTGGCTTTGAAGCCGGTCGTATTGGCATTCGCAAGGTTGTTGGCAACCACATCCAGATAATTCTGGTGCAGATTCAACGCGCTGATTGCAGTAAACATTGAGCGTAACATTTTTTGTGCCTCCGGATGATTTTTTCTTAGTGGTTTCACAGGTTTCCTCCGAGAGGGCCAACCTGTGAGGTTTGAAGTTGGTTAAATTGGTTAAGCTTTTTGATCGTACGGATTGCGCTGAGGACGCAGCGGTTCGGCAATCACCACACTGTCAATCTGGGTGAAGACCCCTTCGCCGCGGTGTTGAGCATCTACGGCGGTGACCACCAGCCGCTCCCGCACATTGACCACAAACGCCAGATCATCCACCATCACCAGGGATGATTTGCCGCCGCGCTGTTCAGCCTTTTCAATGGCCTGAGCAAGGCGATTGACATGCTCCTCGCTGAGGGCAATTTCCCGGCTTTGCAGCCTTTTTTGGGCATGATTGGAAAAGCGAACCTGCTGAACCTGAGCAAGGGTTTCCGCAAACGCCGGGGTGTTCTCAGCCGGTGCAGGGCGTACAGGTTTGGGCTGCCCGCCGACAACGCCGTTTTGAGCGCGTTCCAGTTGAATGCGGAAAGCATCGCTCATTGCACACCTCCGCGAATTTCGATGACATCGCTCAGCGGAGCTTTCTGGCTGCCAATTTGCAGGTAAAGTACACCCTTTTCGCTGGTCACCCCGCTGACCACCCCTTCCAGAGTAGAGCCATCGCTGCGGGCAGCCTTGACAATTTTACCGATCAGGCTGGCGGCATAAGCATTCTGGTTGGCTGCTGCGGTGCTATCCAGCACGGCGCGCATCGCCTGTAACTCTTGCAGCGAATTGAGCTGGGTGAACTGGCTCATCATCTCGCTGTCCTTCATCGGTTCCAGCGGGTTTTGGTGGGTCAATTGCGCCACCAGCATGCTCAAAAAGTCACCCATTCCCGGCTGGTTGCCAATTTTGGGAGTATTCGTTTGACCCACGCTTGAAAACAATGATTGAGATACTTCCTGGACTTGCATGGTTAGACCTCCTTAAATTCGGTAATCCACACCACTGACGGACAGATTCTGCCAGCGCTCGCCACGCTCCACCAGCTGGCTGCCTTCCTGCGAAATTTCCCGTCCGCCGGACCAACGCCCGCGCGGGCTTTGACCGCCCAGGCCGCCCTGCGATTGATGGGAGGGACTTTCGTGATGAATGTTCAACTGCGCAAGGTTAACCCCGGCATCGTTCAGTGACTGGCGTAACTGATTCAATTGCGCTTCAAGCAGCCGTCCGGTGCTGGCCTGTTCCGCATAAACCGTCACGCTCACCCCCTGAGCGCTGCTGGCGAAACGGATGTCAATGCCGCCTAACTCCTGCGGGTGCAGCTGTACGCGGATGCTGGAGCGTCCCTGCTGGATGGATGCCTCCATCTGGCTGGCAATCTGCCGGACCACATCCACCAGTGTGCGGGCTTGAATGGGGGCAGGTTCAGGGGGAATGACCGTGTTCGTACCTGCCTGTACCGAGTGAAAGAGCGGTTGGTGTTCTGCAGTGCTTTCAACACTTGCCGGTTGGGCGGCTTGCGCTTCGCCGGAAGATTTAGCCTTCAGCGGGGTTTCCGCTTTGGCAGTTGCTGGATTGATTTCAGTTGGTATATTTTGTTCGCTATTGACCTCCGTAGGCGTTTGCGATTGAACCACAGATGTTTGCGCCGGCTGGCTCAGGCTTTTTTCCAGCGCGGATGCAAAATCAACTTCGCCCTCGACCAGAGCGCCTTCCTCCACCACAGGCAGGGCAGTAGAGAGCAGGGCTTCTGCCGGCTGAGCCTCGGTATCCACAAGCGCGGAAGGGTTACCCTCGACCGTCGGGAGCAGGACGCCTTCATTGAGCAGCGCGGGCAGTCCGCCGCTGATGCGCGCCGGCAGCTGGTCAGGGCTGCCTTGTGACGGCTGTTCGGCCGCGCCATTGGGCTGGCTTTCACTTTCCACGCCCGGCTGTTGGACGGCCGCCGCAGCTGACTGGGAAGCAGCGGCTTCTGCCTGCGCCTGGGTTTGTTTTTCCTCCTTTTGGCGAGCCCGCAGGGTCTGCTCAAAGGATGGCGAGTCGCCGCGCCGCACATCTCCGCCGGCGTTGGCGGGACGCACCGCGCTTTCGGGAGGCGGTTTGCTGACGGGCAGCACTTCAAGTAAATTGATGTCCATTTTCACCTCGACATTGCAATGGTTTTGAGGAGCGCCAGTTTTTTACTGACCGACTGAGTCAGCGCCTGATACTGAATGCCGGTCTCGTTCATTTCCAGCAGCTCCACATCTATATCCACGCTGTTCAGGTCAGCCCGCAGGCTGCCGCCCGGACGCTGCGACACCTGAAAGCCGGCCCGACGCGCGGGTGATGCCAGATGAGCCTGATGAGATTTTTCCAGTTCCACTCCTTTCTTGCGCTGAAAGACCTGTTTCAGCGTATCCTCAAACTTGACCTGTTGGGCGCGATAGCCCGGCGTATCCACGTTGGCCAGATTGCGGCTGATGACCTGCTGGCGCAGGCTCAAACCATCCAGCGCCAGACGCGCCGCTTGCAAAGCATCATCCGAGATTAGACTTCTGCTCATTGCTTCACCCCGACCATTGATACAAACTGCTCTGAAAATACTCCATCACCCGTTGAACATAGGTTTGGGTTTCACGGTAAGGAGGAATGCCCTGATAGCGGTCTACCGCCCCCGGCCCGGCGTTGTAGGCTGCCAGCGCCAGCTGCACATTACCGTTGTAACGTTTGAGCAAATTGCTCAAAAAGCGCACCCCGCCGTCAATGTTTTGGACCGGGTCAAACGGATCGGTAACTCCCAGGCTGCGGGCTGTGCCGGGCATCAGCTGCATTAAACCGATTGCCCCGGCGCGAGAAACCGCCTGCGGGTTGAAATTCGACTCTGCCTTGATGACCGCCTGCACCAGCGCCGGGTTGACGGCATACTTTTGGGCCGCCCGCTGAATGAGAGCATCAAAACTGCCCGCCCAACCCGCCGCACGCACCCCCTGAGGCGAATAACCGCCGCCGGCTTCTCCATCCAGCGGGTTCACACCCCCCGCAGCGGAGTTTTGACCGGGCTGCGCCATTTTTTCAATCAACTGGAACAGCAGACGGTAAATGACTGCCTGAAACTGACTGCTGAAAATCGAATTATCCATGGGATGGCGCCTCCGAAAGCCGCTGGCGGTAGGCATGGGCAATGTAAATATCATCCTGGGCGCGCGCCTCTTTTTCCGCTTCGATCTGCGTGTAATGTTCCACATGCTTGCGTTTGAGGATTTGCAAGGTCTCTTCCTCCTGACGGGCTTTGACCAGTTCCACCCGCTTGCTTTCCACTGCGGCGCGGGCCTGCTCCAGTTGAGTTTCCAAAGCCTTTTTCAGCCGGTCGCTATCCTGCAATTCGGCGCGCATCAGCGCCAGTTTTGCCAGGTCCAGCTCGCCCATCTGCATTTCGGCAATCTGTCGCATCAGCCGAACCCGCCGCTCGCAGAGATGTTCCAGCGCATTTTCAATCTTCATCTGCTCCATCAGCCGCTGACTTAATTCCAGCTCACACGATTCCACCCGGCTGTGGCGCACATCCAGCACACTTTGTAAATTGAAACGCGGTACCATCATTCAACCTCCTTTACCGGCTCAGCGGTCTTCTCTCCAACCGCCATTTGCAAAATCGAAAGGGTTTCTTCAAAGGACGATACTTCTTTGCTGCCCTGCTGTAAAAAGGCGGTCAACATCGGCATGACGGCAATCGCCGCGTCAATGTCCGGGTCAGAACCGGCTACATATGCTCCAATGTTGATCAAATCGCGCGCCTTTTCGTAGGTGGCCAGGTGTTTGCGGGCAGCCGCTGCCAGTTTGAGGTGCTGTTCATCGGTCAGGGCCGGCATGACGCGGCTGACGCTGTTCAGCACATCAATCGCCGGGTAGTGGTTGCGGGCAGCCAGCGCGCGGCTGAGGATGATGTGCCCGTCCAGAATACCGCGCACCACATCGCAAATCGGCTCGTTGAAATCATCGCCCTCCACCAGAACGGTGAAGAAACCGGTAATTGAACCGTGCTGATTGCGCCCGGCCCGCTCTAACAGGCGCGGCAGCAGCGCAAATACCGAGGGGGTATACCCTTTGCTGGCAGGCGGCTCACCCACCGAAAGCCCAATCTCGCGCTGCGCCATGGCGAAGCGGGTAACCGAGTCCATCAGGAAGGTCACGTCCAGCCCACAGTCGCGGTAATACTCGGCAATCGTCATCGCCACAAAAGCGGCTTTCAGACGTACCAGCGCCGGCTGATCGGAGGTGGACACCACCACGACCGACCGTTCCAGCCCGTCCGAACCCAAATCGCGTTCGATGAATTCGCGCACCTCGCGCCCGCGTTCGCCGATCAGGGCAATCACCGAAATATCGCTGCGCGAGTTGCGGGCAATCGAACCCAGCAACGTGCTTTTGCCCACACCGCTGCCAGCGAAAATACCCAAACGCTGTCCCTTTCCGCAGGTCAGCATCCCGTCAATCACCCGCACACCCGTTACCAGCGGTTCGACAATCGGCGGGCGCTCCAGCGGGTGCGGCGCGGCGCGGTTGGTCATCTTCCACTCCACCGTCCCAAGCGGACCTTTGCCGTCAATCGGCTGTCCCAACCCGTCCAGCACCCGTCCCAACAGGGACATGCCCACCGGCGCTTTGAACACACTCGAAACCGGCCGCACCAGACTGTCCGGCTGAATGCCTTCCATCGTCCCCAACGGCATCAGCAGCATCCGTTCGTTGCGAAAGCCGATCACCTCGGCCTGCAGCCGCCCGCCGTGGCTGGCTTGAATTTCGCAAACCTCACCGATCTGGCAGTTCAGCCCAACCACTTCAATCGTCAGGCCGATCACCTGAGTGACCCGCCCGGCAACCTGCACGGTGTTCAGGCTGCGCAGCGCGCTGCGAAAACGGCCCAGATCAGGTGGTTTCACTTCCACGCTCATGCCGCCATCTCCTCACTGGATTGGACTTCGGCAAAAGAAGCCAGCAAATTGCGCAATTGAGTTTCCACCCGCGCATCCACTGCCCCGTACTGCCCCTGAATGTAACAGCCGCCGCGGGTAATTCCCTCGGCCGGAATGACCTGCACTTTGTTGCCCAGCACCAGCGCCTGATACTCCTTCCACTCCGGATCGAGGCTGGCTGCATCCTTTGGGTTGAGGTAAACTTTCAATTCGCCCAGGGTGCTGGCTTTTTCGACAATGCGGTTGAGGTTGATCTGCAGCGCCTGATCATCCAGCGCAACCCCCTGACCAAACAGGGCTACCGCCATTTCACGAACCATATCCAGCACAATTTCCTCGCTGGATGCCACCAGATTCTGCTTCCACGCCTGCGCTTCGGCAATCAGTTCCGCGCAGGCTTGCAAGGTATTCCTCATTTCTTCCTGCGCTCTCGTCAGCCCTTCCTGATAACCGGTTTGGCGCATGGCTTCCAGCTCATCGGCTGCCCGCAGGCGAATTTGACCGGCTTCCTCCTCGGCGCGGCGCAAAATTTCGGCGGCCTGCTGCCGGGCTTGCTCGATGATCGAAAGCGCTTCCTGCTGCTGCTCCCAGCCGGACGGGTGAGGTTGATCGCCAATGAAAAAGCGGTTCACTTCATCATCTTCGTCCACAAAAGGCGGGGTGTACTCCAAATCCGGAGCGTTCCACACCCGCAGCCTTTCGACCTGTCCGCCCTGCAGCAGGCCGGACCGCCGCCCGGCGCTACCTGCCAATGGGGTTTCCGGCAGTTGAAACAGGTTGAGAATTTCGGCCGCCTGTTCCTGCGTTTCAACTTCGGCCTGCCCGACCAGATCCGGCATCTGCCACGCCGTAAACTGCCCCGATTGGCTGTGCTTGAAAATCCTAGAGGATGACTTCATTTTCACCACCACCGCCAATCACAATTTCGCCGGCTTCTTCCAGCGCGCGCACGGCATCCACAATTTTGCGCTGGGCGGCATAGACGTTCTTTGCCAGCTGCGGGCCTAAAATTTCGATTTCTTCCTTTAGGTTTTCGCGCGCCCGCTCGGAAAGGTTGTTGAAGATCTTGTCTTTCAGTTTCTCAGGGGCCGCTTTGAGCGCCAGCGCCAGTTCGGACTTGCTGATGTCGCGCAGCACCCGCTGGATGGCGCGGTCATCCAGTTTGATCAGGTCATCAAAGGTGAACATGTTGGCGCGGATTTCTTCCACCAGTTTGGGGTTGCTGGCTTCCAGCGCTTCCAGGATAGTTTTCTGCACGCCGCGGTCCACCATATTGAGCATTTTGACCAGAAAGGTCACCCCGCCGGTTGCGCGGAAGTCAGCTTCGCTCAGCACGCTGGAAAGTTTGTTCTTCAAGTTCCGCTCGACCACCTGCACCACCTGCGGTGAAACGCGGTCCATCACCGCCAGCCGCAGGGTGACTTCGACCTGCAATTCGCGCGGCAGACTGGTGAGAATATCGGCGGCCACTTTGGCTTCCAGATACGAAAGTACCAGGGCAATGGTCTGCGGCATTTCTTCCTGCAGCAAAGCAGCCACTTCTTCCGGGTTGGCGTTGCGCAGCATTTCAAAAGAAGACAATTGCTGATGCACCGAAATGCGCTCCAGAATTTCAGCGCCGCGCCGCGGACCTACCGCCCGCGCCAGCAGCTGGCGGCTGTATTCAATGCCGCCGCCGCGCAGGGCTGCATCCGCCGTGCTGAATTCCACCGCTTCCTGCAGGGCTATGCGGCGCACCTCCGGCGGAATGGGACCCGTTTTACCCAGCGCCAACAGCACCCGTTCGATTTCGCCCTCGGTCAGGTACTGCAAGATCTTGGAGGAGGTATCCACCCCCAGGGTCAGCAGCAAGGCTGAGGCTTTGTCAATTCCCGTAATCGCAGTGGATGGATTATCCATGGTTCCTGTTATCCTCGTTCAACCACAGTTGGATAATTTCCGCTACGGTGGCCGGGCTTTCCTCTGCCAGCCGGCTGACAACTTTGGCGCGTTGTTCATCCTCCGCCGAGTTAACCGGCGTGAAGCGCGAGGAAAGTTCCACCATCACATCTTCGGTCTTTTGATTGAGCGCCGCCCGCTGGGCCGTCATCGGCGGTAAACTTGCGCCAGCCTCTGGAGCGCCAATTTGCCCCAGCGGCGGCACAGTCTGCCCCTGCAGCGCCGCCAGTTCGGCGGCCGGCATCATCACCGGCTGCCAGGCCTGCGCCGTGGCTGCCCGCAGGTGACGGATCTGGCGCGAGAAGAAGAAGATCAGCGCCGCCAGCAATATCACCGCCGCGGCTGCCAGCCCGATTTGAATGTACAGATTGGTTTGTTCGGCCTGCACCATTTCGGCGGCTTGCTGTTCGTAGTAGGTGCGGTCAAACGGCATGGATTGCACCACCACCTCATCGCCGCGCGCTTCGTTCACACCGGCGGCAGCCGCCACCGCTGCTTTGACCATCTCGACCGACTGGGCATCCAGCCCGTCCACCATGACCGAAACACTGATACGGCTGATGCGCCCCGGGGCCTGCACTTCGCGGGCTTCCACCTGACTGACTTCATAATTGATGGTTTCCTCGGTGCGCGAATAGGTCATCGCCCCGTTTTCACCCGTCACCGGCGGCAGAGGTGTCGGCAGGTTCGAATCGGCGCCCGGCACGCCCCCTTCAACCGCTCCGGATGTGGTGTAATTTTCAACGATCTTTTGAGAACTGCGCACCACCGGCGTAGGCTGCTGCTCCATCGTATTGGACACAATTTCGCGCTGGGTCCAGTCCATCGCAACGGCTGCCTGCACCACCGCCCGGTTCGGCCCCAGCGTGCGGTCGAGCATCAGCTGCACCTGTTTGCGGATCTCGGCTGCGGCTGCCTGTTCGGCGGCGCGCTGACTATCGGTTTGAGCGCTGAGCGAACCGGCTTCATTGCCGCCGCCCGCCAGCAGATTGCCGTTGCTGTCCACCACCACCACATTTTCCGGCTGCAGGCCTTCCACGCTGCTGGCCACCAGATGGGTGATCGCCCGTACCTGCGCAGCATCCAGCGCCTGCCCCATGCGTTCCTTGATGGTGATGGAAGCGGTGGTGGGCGACTGCTCACTGCTTAATAACGTGCGCTCCGGCCGCACTACATGCACCCGCACGGCTTCCACCGCTTCCAGGCTGCCGATGGTGCGTTCCAGTTCGCCTTCCAGCGCGCGCTGGTAGTTGATCTTTTGGGTGAACTCGGTCATCCCCAGGGTATTGCCGCTGAACAATTCGTAACCGACCGTGCCGCTCTTGGGCAGTCCCTCGCGCGCCATGCGCAGGCGCACCTCATAGACCTGATCGCTCGCCACCAGAATGGTGCCGCTGTCCCGCAGGCGGTAGGAAATGCGGTTTTCGTCCAGTTTCTGCACAATCTGCGCGGCATCACTTTCGCTCAGGCCGCTGTAGGCTACCGAGTACGAGGGCGTGTTCGCCCAGTTGATCAGCACCGGCACCAGAATCAACGCCGCCAGCAGCAGAGAAATGATCACGATCCGTTGGGATCGGCTTTGTTTTTTCCAGTAATTCAAAAATTGGTTTTGCAGGGGTACCATCATAAGCGTTTCTCACCCGTTCAGACTTGCATGCGCATGATTTCGTGGTAGGCTTCCACCAGTTTGTCGCGGATTGCCAGCGCCACGCGGAAATTGACATCGTTCTCTTCCAGACCGATCATCACCGTGTGCAGGTCAACATTCTCGCCCAACGCCAGTTTCTGCACCAGGTCGTCCGCCTTCAATTGCGATTCGTTGAGGGAGTTGAGCATCTCCTCGAACGTTTTGGTGACCGATTGCAGGTTCGCCGAAGCCGGTTTGGGGACGCCCTGCGGCTCGCTGGCTCGATAAACCGATGAAATGGAAACCGGCGGGATGTTCATGCCTACCTCCCGATATCCAGCGCGCGCAGTGCCATGCGCTTGGCGGCATCAATCAGCGTCAGGTTGGCTTCGTAGGAACGGGTTGCCGAGATCATGTTGGTCATCTCCACCAGCGGGTTGACGTTGGGGTAGGTGACATAGCCTTCCTCGTCGGCATCCGGGTGGGTGGGGTCGTACACGCGCGGGCCGGGTTCCGGATCGGTGATGATCTGCGCCACGCGCACGCCGCCCTGTACGGCAACCGGCTCGCCGCGCCGCGCCGCCACAAACGGCGGCAGAATACCGCGCTTGTTTTCCGGCATGAAGACCACATCTTTGCGCTGATACGGCCCGCCCTGTGCTGTACGTGTGGTTTGGGCGTTGGCAATGTTGTTGGCAATCGTATCCAGACGCAGCCGCTGGGCCAGCAAGCCCGATGCACCAATTCGTAAAGACTCCCAGAAACTCATAGCACCACTCCTTGACTCCTGACAGCAGGATAGCACA